>DGXB01000090.1:0-22854 GCA_002396205.1 Bacteroidales bacterium UBA4243 | reverse complement strand
GCCTCGATGGCGGCGTCGCTGCCCAATCCGCCCATCGCTATGCCCACATCGGCACGCGACAGCACGGGGGCATCGTTGATGCCGTCGCCAACGAAGGCGAGTTGGGCATCGGGTGAGCGTCTTGAATGGAGCAGTTGGTCGACATAAGCCACTTTGTCGGCAGGCAGCAGCCCGGCATGGTATTCGTCGATGCCCAACTGTTGTGCCACCTCCTTCCCCACCTCTTCGCGGTCGCCGGTGAGCATCACGGTGCGGCTCACGCCAATCGACTTCAGGTCGCGCATGGCCTCGGCGCTGTCGTCCCTCACTTTGTCCTTGATGACGATGTGGCCGGCATATTCCCCGTCGATGGCAACATGGACGATGGTGCCGACATGGCTGCAATCATGCCATTGCACCCCGATGGAATCCATCATTTTGGCATTGCCGACGCAAACCGTCATGCCTTCCACTTTGGCGCGAATGCCGTGTCCAGCAATCTCTTCCACGTCGCTCAGCTTGCAGCCGTCGGTGGCCTCGTCGGGGAAGGCGTCGCGAAGGGCGGCTCCAACGGGATGGGTGGAATAATGCTCGACGTGGGCGGCAAGATGCAGCAGATGCCGCTCGTCGCACTTCTCGGGATGCACGGCAGTGACGGCGAATTGACCTTGCGTGAGCGTGCCCGTCTTGTCGAACACCACCGTGTCGACCTTCGACAGCACATCCATGTAGTTGGAGCCTTTCACGAGGATGCCTTTACGCGATGCGCCTCCGATGCCGCCAAAAAAAGTGAGTGGCACACTGATGACCAAGGCGCACGGGCACGAAACCACAAGGAACATCAAGGCACGATAGAGCCAAGTGGCAAATGACCCCATGAAGTCGCCCAAAAACAGTGGGGGCAGCAGGGCCAAAGCCAATGCTGCAAAGACCACGACGGGAGTATAAATACGGGCGAAACGCGTTATGAACGTTTCGTTTTTCGACTTGTTTTCGGCGGCATTCTCCACCAAGCCAATGATTTTCGACACGGTGCTTTCGCCAAAGGCCTTGGTGGTGCGCACGCGTACAACGCCCGAAAGGTTGACGCAACCTGAAACGACCTCGTCGCCTTCGGCAACGTCGCGTGGCTGGCTTTCGCCCGTAAGGGCAACCGTGTTGAGCGCCGTACTGCCTTCGATGACAACGCCGTCAAGAGGCACCTTCTCGCCAGGTTTCACCACGATGGTCTCCCCTACCAACACCTCTTCGGGACTCACGTCCTCCGTCACGCCGTTGCGATCCACATGGGCCACGTCGGGGCGGATGTCCATCAGGTGCGCTATGCTCTCGCGGCTCTTGCCTTCAGCATAGCCTTCGAAAAGCTCGCCGACCTGGAAAAACAGCATGACGAACACCGCCTCTGGAAACTGCGTCTCAGCCCCAGGGAGGAAACCGATGCAAAGTGCCCCGATGGTGGCAATCGACATGAGGAAATGTTCGTTGAAGGCCTCGCCATGCGCCAAGCCCTCGGCGGCCTCCTTCAGCGTGTCGAAACCTATAAATAGGTATGGGACAAGGTAGACCAAAAGCAACTGCCACGTCGTCAAGTCGCAGGTTTTCTCAACCACAACCGCAGCTGCAAGAAGCAACGCTGCAACCAAGATCTTGACTATTTGGCTTTTCAGTCCTTCCTCGTGATGATGGTGATGTTCGCAATCACACACTTCGTGGCCATGATGACCATGGTCGCCGTGCTCGCAATGATCGTGATGATGTGCCATAATTATTTCTCCTTTCGCTTGCAAAGGTAGGCAAGATTTCGTTGCGCCCGACATCCTCATTTGTAACGAATCGCTTTGCCGAAATTACCCATTTATGGGGATTTGGACTGCAAGGACAAAATCGGACTTTTGCAGGCGAAATTAGAAGTGTTCGTTATGAAACTGAAAACAATAGCAAAATGCGCCGTTTTGGGTTTGGCGTTGAGTGCCATGCCGTTGCAGGCGCAAAACAAAGTCAATGATTCCACCAAGTTCTTCTCCCTGTCGCGCCTCACGGTGGGCGGCTACGGCGAAGCGGTATACACCCGCAACTTCTACAGCGACAACATGTTCCGCTATTCCCATGCCGACCGCTACAAAGACGCCAAAGGCCATGGTCGCATCGACTTGCCGCATGTGGTCATCAACCTTGGTTACGACTTCGGCACAGGCTGGAGCATGGGCAGCGAAATCGAGTTTGAGCACGGCGGCAGCGAAGTGGCCGTTGAGGTGGAAGCCGAGGAAACCGGCGAGTTCGAGCACGAAATCGAACGCGGCGGTGAGGTGGCTCTCGAGCAGTTCTGGATCCAGAAGTCGTTTGGCAAGGGCTTCAACATCCGTGCTGGCCACATCATCGTGCCCGTCGGGCAGACCAACTTCGCCCACGAGCCTAACCGCTTCTTCACCTGCTACCGTCCTGAAGGCGAGTTCAACATGATGCCCTGCACCTGGCACGAAACGGGCATCAGCCTGTGGGGCCGTCTCGGCGACTGGCGCTACGAAGCCATGGTCATCCCCGCCTTGAACTCCAACATGTTCAACAACGCCAATTGGGTGAAAAACGGCTCCGCATCGGCCTACGAATTCCGCGTGGCCAACAAATTGGCGGGTGCCGCACGCATCGACAACTACTCGGTCAAGAACCTGCACATCGGCGTGAGCGGCTACGTCGGCAACACCTTTAATAACGACATCGTCACCACCGAGTTTACGGAGACGAGCCAGTACAAGGACGTGAAAGGCACCGTCGTCATCGGCACTGCCGAGTTCGACTACAAAGGCCACGGCCTCATCGTTCGCGGCAACTTCGACTACGGTTATTTGAGCGACGCCAACCTCATCTCGTCGTGGAACAAGAACCAAAACCACCAGAGCTTCTCGCCCTATCCGCGCACATTGGTCGGCGAGAAAGCCATCGCCTATGGCGGCGAGATCGGCTACGACATCTTCCACCCGATGAAGCTCAAAGGCGATCAGAAGCTCTACCTCTTTGGCCGTTACGACTACTACGACACCTACATCCCGACGGCCACCGCGCTCACCGACTACCAATGGACCGACCGCCACGTGATGACCCTCGGCGTGAATTATTATCCAATCAAACAGGTCGTCGTCAAGGCGGAGTTCGCCAAGCGCTTCCTCAAGGAGCAATACAATGATGAGCCGATGTTTTCGCTCGGCGTGATGTATGCCGGGTTCTTTACGAAGTAACCAGACACGCTTCGCGTCATTGCGAGCGCAGCGAAGCAATCCAGTGTCATGACTGGTTTTCTGGATTGCTTCGTCGTTCCTCCTCGCAATGACGCAAAGCGACACAAAAGACAAACAATAATAAACCGACATTAAATAATTAGCCAAATGAAGAAATTATTCAAATCAGCAGCCTTAGTCGCTGCATCCATTATGTTGACAATGAGCGTCAGCTCGTGCAACAAAAACAACCAAGATGCCTCCGAAGAGGCCAACAAGGAAACCAAAGAGGCCATTGTGAAGCAATACCTCAACCACACCATCTACCCGACTTACGCCAAGTTGGCCAGTGAGACCGACAAGCTCGTCGAGAACCTTGAAGCCTTGAAAGCCAACAAGACCCAAGCCAATGTGGACGCCGCCACCGTGACCTTCCTCGAAGCCCGCGCCTGGTGGGAGAAGAGCGAAGCCTTCCTGTTCGGCGCAGCCGGCGATTTCGGCATCGACCCGCACATCGACTCATGGCCTTTGGACGAAGACGCCTTCAACAACCTGATGGCCAGCCCCAACATGATTGCCGCCCTTGCCAACGATGAAGACGGCATGGTGGCCGGCGAACAGCTCGGCAACGCCCTGCTCGGCTTCCACGGCATCGAGTACATCCTCTTCCGCGAAGGCCAACCCCGCAACGTCAACGACATCACCGACGACATGATCACCTACATCGTGGCCGTCAGCCGCGACCTGCGCAACCGCTGCGTGCAACTCGAAGTGAGCTGGAACGCCGATGCCCCGCAAGCCCACAAGGACCTGATGGAAGAATTGGAGTTCAACACCACCGTCATCGGCAGCGACAACACCTATGGCCAAAACATGCTGCAAGCCGGTCAAGCCGGTAGCACCTACACCACCTTCACCCATGCCCTCGAAGCCATCATCGACGGCTGCATCGACATCACCGACGAGGTGGGCACCTCCAAGATCGGGAAATGCTACAACGGCCATGACGAAAACTACGTGGAATCGCCCTACAGCCAAAAGTCGATCATCGACTTCTACGACAACATCCTGAGCGTCCAAAGCTCCTACATGGGCGGCATCGAAGGCGAGCGCGACGAAGCCCTCTCCATCCACAACTACCTGAAGGACAACAACGCCGAACTCGACACCAAGGTCGTCAACGCCATCGACAACGCCTTGGCGAAGATCCAAGCCATGAAGGCCCCGTTCGTCACCTATTATTCCGACCCCAGCGCCGGCGAAGCCATCGAAGCTTGCGACGCGCTTTCCAAAGCATTGGCTGAAGTGAAGGCTGAGTTCGCAAAGATTGATAGGAAATAAACCAACTAACTCATAATCATCATGTTCAATCAAAAATCCATCAAAATGATGCTCGCAGGCGGCCTGTTGGCCTTTGCCATCACCTCCTGCAAGCAACCCGACCCCACCCCGACCGAGGTCAGCGAAGACACCTACGCTGGCGGCGAGTTGGGCACGACGTTCAACACGTCGAGCACGGCCTACGAAGACCCCACCCCTGCCGTCGAAAACGCAGGCTTGGGCACCGCCTTCAAGTATGGCGAGTACTTCTTCGAGCGCACCTACACGCAAAACAACCCGCCTTTCAACGGCCTCGGACCACTCTACATCCGTAGCAGCTGCATCGCCTGCCATCCCGGCTACGGCCACGGCATGCGCATGAACCGCTACCGCGCCGACGACTGGGGCAACGGCTACCTGCTCGTCTTCACCGACAAGAACGACACCTACCTGAGCAGCTACACCGGAATGCCGCAAACCAAGGCTGTGGCGCCCTTCAAGGCCCCCTTGGACGAGACCCAAATCCAAATCAACTGGCTGAGCTACACCGACGAATGGGGCAACCAATTCCCCGACGGCGAGCGTTACAACCTCACCTATCCCGAGGTCTACATCCCCGAAGAGGCCTTCTACGTGCCGCTCGAAGTGGGTGGCCAGCCCATTCCTTACAGCGACTTCGTGTGCCGCCTCGAATCGACCATCGGCATCTACGGCACTGGCCTGATCGACGCTATCCCCGACGACTCGCTGAAAGCACAGTACCAAAAGGAATACAACGACGGCTACATGCAAAACGGCCTCAACCCCGCCATGTGGGCTGGTGGCGACTGGGCCCCGACGGGCTACTACGCCAACACCAACCACCCGAAGCGTTACACCTACGCCTTGACCCGTGGTCCGCTGCAAGACGCCCCCGGTGCCAACGCCATCTGGAACATCACCAACGTGACGCACCGCACCAAGACCGGTCACTACATGACCGCCGCCTATGCCACCAAGGCTTCGCAAGACCCCGACGTGCAGGCTGAGTTCTACAACTACTTCCCGCAGTACAACCTGACCGGCGATGTGGAGACCGACATCTACAACTACCTGATGATGGCCAACATCCCCGACGAGCTGAAAGAGCCTGAGATGAAGGACGAGGACTATGTCAACTTCATGGTGTGGCACCGTGGCTTGGCCGTGCCTGCCGCCCGCAACTTGGACGACCCCGATGTGCAACGCGGCAAGCAACTCTTCAGCGACCTCGGTTGCGCCTACTGCCACCGTCCGTCGTGGACGACCGGCGACGACATGTTCACCGACCCCGCTGGTTTCTTTGAGGACGGCGACGCCCGCCTGCCCCGCTATCCCAACCAGAAGATTTGGCCTTACAGCGACTATGTGCAACACAAGCTCCACATGGTGAACGACATCCGCACGGGCTGGTGCCGCACCACCCCGCTTTGGGGCCGCGGCCTGAGCGCCATCTGCACCGGTGCCAGCGAGCGCCTGCACGACTGCCGCGCACAAACCGTCATCGAGGCCATCATGTGGCACGGCAACGCCCAAAGCGACGCCCGCCGCTCGGTAGAGCAGTTCCGCGAGCTGCCCAAGGCCGACCGCGACGCCGTGGTGAAGTTCATCGACGCCATTTGATTTTATGTTAGATAATAATGTGTAGAGACGTTGCGCGCAACGTCTCTTTTTTTGTGTTCTGGGAGACGTTGCACGCAACGTCTCTACAAACGAAAAATCCCGTCATTGCCGGCGGGATTTTTTCATTTTTCTATTGCATTTCCTGTGGCAAAAAGAAAAAGGGCTATCTTTGCATTTTCAACAAAAAACAGAGCATATGGAGAATATTGATGATATTGACCTCCCTGAGACCGAGACAGAGAAAGGCGGCAAGAATTTCTGGACCAACCTGTTTCGCACCATCCTTGGCATAACCATCTCCATCCTTCTCACCTTCGGCACCAATGCCCTAATACAGCAACGCCGTAAAGCCCAAGACCGCAAGATGACAGCCTTGATGGTGATGAGCAACATCGAGAGTTTCGCCCGAACCCTCGAGACGCGCTCAAACCGGATGGCACCCACCTCACCGAACGCATTGAAGAATTGAAAGCCGGAAAGGAATAAAGCAGCGGTGCCACGGTCTACATCGAGAACGGCATCCTCAAACCTAACGCGGAGCTTACCTATCTTGGCGAAAACTCTTACACTTTCGTCAATGCGGAAAACCCAAGCGGTGTCATCCTCGGCAACGGCAAGACGCTCACGGTCAACTATAATTCCGATGAATCCTTCAAAACCCCGTTCCACTATGTGCAAAGCGCCCACATCCACGACCTCACTGTGACCGGCACCATCTATGACGGGGCCATAAGAATCAAAAATGGGGGCATCGTTGGCACTCTTTTCGCCGTCGGAGGTCACCATCAACACACAGGACTGCAAGACCTTCATTTGTAATAATTCCCAAACAACCATCACCAGCAGCTACTATACGCAGACCTTAGGCGAGGCCCAAGGCGAAAGGGGTTATCGCCTCAACCTTGCCAGCGGCATCACTTCGTCGGTCACCCCAATGTTCGGGCGGTTGTTGTCGGCCAGCAGCACCACCATCACGAAGCCTTTCTACAGGATGGACCCCGAAGGCAGCGAAATCTTCCCCGCTGTGAGCAGCAGCATCGCCTCAATGGAAGGCATCTTTGTGGAGGCCGGCACCGACGGCGAAACCCTGACATTCAGCCGAGCCACGAGAGCGACCAACGACGGGGGAAGAATCGTCGTCGACCTCAGCCGTCCTTCGACATGCTCAGGAACCGGCTCAACTCCTGCCATCGACCGCGCCATCGTCCGCTTCGGCGAGGGCCACATGCTGTCCAAATTCCAGCTCAACCCGAGCCACACGAAGGTCTACATCCCGCAGGACGGCAAGGACTACGCCGTAGCCGTCATTGCGAGGCCGTCACTGCGAGGAACGAAGCAGGAAGCAATCCAGACTGAAATCCCCGTCAATTTCAAGGCCGAAGAAAACGGCACCTATACCCTATCGTTCAGCCTTGAGAACATGGAATTGGATTATCTGCACCTGATTGACAACCTGACTGGCAACGATGTCGACGTCTTGACCCCGGCAGGCTTCCCCCTTTACAAAGGGGGCCAGGGGGATTCAAACAACCCTCAGACCGCTTCCTACACCTTCACCGCCAAGACCACCGACTATGCCTCGCGGTTCCGCTTGGTGTTTTCCATTTGCGAGGACGCAAATGGCGACAATGAGCCCTTCGCTTACATCAGCAATGGCAACATCATCGTCGACGGCGAGGGAACGTTGCAGGTGGTGGACGTGACGGGGCACGTCATCGTTTGTAGGGACGCATCGAATGCGTCCGTCATTTCCACCAGCGGGATGATGCCAGGCGTTTACGTCCTCCGCCTCATCAACGGCGACGATGTGAAGATGCAGAAAATCGTAATTGAATGATTTACGACTCGCTTCGCGTCATTGCGAGGAGGAACGACGAAGCAATCCAGAAATCTCAGGTCGCGACCTACGGCAGACCACCCCTCAATAATAAGGAATAAACCATGCAAAAATCCCCGAATTTGGGGATTTTTACATTTGTAGAAAATTCGCATATTTGCAGCCTAATTCCGCAAACCGCAAAAACAATGAAAAATTTCCGACATCTCACTTCCATACTGATGATCATCCTCATTGTCACCCTCGCCGCTGGCACAGTCGTCGAGAAACTGCACGGCAACGAATATGCCCTGACGCATATCTATAGCGCCTGGTGGTTCATCGCGCTTTGGGCAGGCTTCGGCATCATCGCAGCGATTATTACGTTTAACCGAAAGCATCTTCCACAATCCCAAGACGGCGTTTCGACAGGCTCAACGACCTTAACGGGGATCACCCTGTTCCTCGCCGTAGCCTGCATCCTGCTCGGCGCCCTGCTCACCATGCTCACGGGACAGCACGGCGAGATGACCCTGAAACCCGAAGTGGCCACCTCGCAATTCACCGTCGAAAAGCACGGCAACAGCAAGGAACACACCCTGCCCTTCAGCCTCACCATCGACCGCTTCGAGATTGAGACCTACCCGGGCACCCGCTCGCCCATGGACTTTGTTAGTTACCTCCAAATCAACGATGAAGGCGCAACAGAAGATGCCAAAATCTCGATGAACAACATCCTGAAGCACAAAGGCTACCGCTTCTACCAAAGCGACTACGACGACGAGGGCAACTCCGTGCTCAGCGTCGCCCACGACCCTTGGGGCATCGCCGTGACCTACGCGGGCTACATTCTGCTCCTTTTGGCCGTCATCCTCGCCTTCGTCGACAAAAACGGCGAGTTCCGCATGTTGCTGCGAAAGGCTTCGGGCAAAACGGCCGTCTTATTGGTCTTGCTAACATTTGGTGGCATAGCCTCTTCTTCCGCTGCCAACGCGCCGCGCACCTTGCCCAAGGAAAGCGCCGACAAGATGGGGCGGATGTATGTGATGTACAAAGGCCGCGTGTGCCCCTTGCAGACCTTGGCCAAGGACTTCACCACCAAGCTCTGCGGCAACGCCCGCTATCATGGCCTCACGCCCGAACAAGTGTTCAGCGGCTGGATTTTCTACTTCGACGACTGGAAAGACGAACCCATGATGAAAATCAAGGGCGGCTTCGTGCAGCAGCAACTCGGCATCGAAGGGAAATATGCCCGCATGACCGACTTCCTCACCCCGACGGGCGACAACAAGCTCACCGACACCATCAAGGCCCTGCCGATGGGCGACCCCAAACGCAAGAAATTCAGCGCCGCCGACGAGAAATACCAACTCATCACCATGCTCAACAACGGCAAGCTGCTGAAGCTTTTCCCCCATGCCGACAGCCTGCAAAACATCAGCTGGTACTCGCAAAGCGACAAGCTGCCCCTCGACCTCCCCGAAGACGAATACCTCTTCATCCGAAAGCAACTCAGCCTCTGCCAGGAATACGTGGTGAAAAAAGACTTCAAGGCCTTGGATGAAGTGTTCGAGAAGACGAAAATCTACCAAGAGAAAAACGCCGCCGGCGTACTCCAGACCGCTACCCAATACCGCGCCGAGCGACTCTACAACCGCCTCAGCACGGGCAAGTGGCTCGCCATGGTGAGCATCACCTTGGGTTTGGTTTGCTTCGCCTGCGCGATGGTTTGCTTGGGCAAGAAAAAGCCACTCTACAAACCTGTTCGCATCGCAGGATTGGCTTGGATGACAGGGCTTTGCATCTTCCTGGCTCTGCTATTTATCCTGCGTTGGATTGCAGGTGGCCATGTCCCCATGGCTGGCGGCTTCGACTCGATGAACCTGATGGCCTTGGCCATCTGCGTCATCACGCTCTGCACGGTGCGCAAATACGAAATGGCCCTGCCCGTCGGCCTGCTGACGAGCGGCTTCGTGCTGCTGGTGCAGATGATGGGCGGCGCCAATCCGCCTGTCACCCACCTGATGCCCGTGCTCACGTCGCCGCTGCTCAGCCTCCATGTGACGGTCATCATGATTGCCTACGCGCTGTTGTTCTTCATCATGCTCAACGGCATCAGCGCGGTCGTCGTGCGTCTCACGCAGCCGACCAACATCTCCTATCTCGAACGTCTGCAAACCATCAGCCGCATCATGCTCTATCCTGCCGTCAGCTTGCTCGCCGCCGGCATCTTCATCGGTGCGGTGTGGGCCAACATCTCGTGGGGCAACTATTGGTCGTGGGACCCGAAGGAAGTGTGGGCGCTCATCACCTTATTAATCTATGCCATGCCGCTGTTCCACAACGTGCTGCTCTCGTTCCGCAAGCCGATGTTCTTCCACGTCTACAGCATCGTGGCCTTCCTCAGCGTCATCATCACTTATTTCGGCGTGAATTTGATTTTGGGTGGAATCCATGCGTACAATTGAAATTATTGAGGTCGGCACCAATCATAGCCAAATTGTATGTATTTTTGCCGAAATTTTCAAGCGAAATGAACACCTACCATCACGAAGTGAAATATTACGAATGCGACCGGATGGGCATCACGCACCATTCCAACTACGTCCGCATCATGGAGGAAGCCCGCGTCGACTATCTCGACCAATTGGGCTACGGCTTCGACAAGATTGAGGCCGAAGGCGTTGTCTCGCCCGTCATCTCCATCGAATGCAACTACAAGCACCCCACCACCTTCAAGGACATCATTGACGTGAACGTCTGCATCGGCAAGTTTTCCGAAGTGAAGTTTGAATTCTTGTATGAGATGCGCCATGACGATAAAGTCGTTTGCACCGGCAAGAGCCTACATTGCTTTACCGAAAACGGGCACATCGTGGCCATCTCGAAACGCTTGCCAGGTCTTTATGCAGCTATTTGTGCCCAAAATGAAACCAACAACCAACAAACTGGAAAACAATGAGATACTATATTGTTGATGCCTTCACAGACCAACTCTTTGGTGGCAATCCGGCAGGTGTGGCGCTCCTCGATGGCGACACCTTCCCTAACGAAGACCTCATGCTGAAGATAGCGGCTGAGCTGCGTTATTCCGAAACGGCATTCATCCGCAGGCACTCTGCCACAGAGTTCACCATCCGCTATTTCACCCCCAAGGCCGAAGTGGAGCTTTGCGGCCACGCCACCATCGCCTCTTTCTTCTTGTTGCATCGCAAAGGTTTGGCTTCGGGCCGTTGCCTCTGCCACACCTTGGCCGGCGACCTCGTCATCGAGACTGGAGAGCGGGTGATGATGCAAATGGCCCAGCCCCGTATCGTGGAAACCGTAGAAGATATTGATGAAATCTATAAAGCATTGGGTATCAATGGGTACACACCCACCCTGCCAGTGCAAATCACTTATACAGGCTTGCCCGATTTCATGATTCAAGTCAACGATATAGCCACCTTGCAAGCCATGAAACCCGACATGGAGGCCATCACCGAGATAACAAGACGCTACAACGCGGTCAGTTTTCACGTTTTCGCTTTCGGCAACGACGGCTACACTGCACACGTCCGCGATTTCGGCCCGCTCTACGGTGTGCCCGAGGAGTCGGCCACAGGCACCGCCAACGCGGCCTTGACCTATTATTTGCAGCAAAACGGATGCTTAGGCCAAGAGGCGGAATGCGCCTTCCTCCAAGGCGAAGCCATGGGACGGCCTTCGGTGGTCGCCACGAGGATTCAAGCCGACGGCAACATCTTCGTTGGTGGCACGGCGGCCATTGTGGCTGAAGGTAATCTGCTGGTCTGACCGGATTGCGACTATTTCACTTTTATCTTCCCTCCCTGCCGCATGATGGCATCCCACCAGCGGGCGGGCATGACGGCATGGCCGAGCCTACCGATGACTGAAAAACGCCCACGGCAATAACGCACTCTGGGATGACGGCTGTTGACGGCCTTGCAGATGGCTTTGGCGATGACATTGGGCGACGAAAGCATATTCGTTCTGTAGAACCAATCCATGTTATGCGCCCATTGCGTGCCAGCCGCTTCATAGGCCGTGCCAGCCGCCGATTCCTTCAAATGTTTGGCGGCGATGATGCCCCAATCGGTCTTGATGGCGCCAGGCTCAATCATCACCACGTCGATGCCGAAAGGCTTCATCTCCATGCGCAAGGCATCGCTGAAGGCCTCCACCGAGTATTTCGTCACATTGTACCAACCGCCCATGTAGAACACCATCTTGCCCGCAATGGACGAAGTGTTGACGATGCGTCCACTCCCCTGCTTTCGCATGTGGGGAAGCACTAATTGCGTCAGCCGTGCCAAACCGAACACGTTGACTTCCAACTGCCTCCGTGCCTCCTCCATCGGCACGGTCTCGATGGCGCCAAAGAACCCATAGCCCGCATTGTTGACCAACACATCAATACGCCCCTCGGCTTCAATGACGGCTTCAACGCCACGCTGCATCGATTCCTCGTCGGTGACGTCCATCTTGATGACCTGTGCCCCAAAGCCTTTCAAAGGCTCCATTTTTTCCACCCTGCGAGCGGCAGCATATACGCGATGGCCTTGCTTTGCCAACATCCCAGCCGCATCATAGCCGATGCCACTGCTGGCACCCGTAATCAGTATGACTTTTCCGTTTTCCATAGCTAATATTTCTGCAAAATTACTGACATTTTGTAACACTCCGACAGAAAGGACTATTTTTCTTTTTTGCGCCAATGCAAAGGAAAAAAATCGTAATTTTGCAGCTTCAATTTTTCGGCTTGGTTCGCGAATGGCGAAACAAGACCGATTGTTTTTTTAAACAATTATAAATCAGAATATTAATGCACAGAATATTTGTACCAATTTACCGATATTTCAGCCATCACAAACCGCTGATGTATGTGTTGATGATTGTTTCGGCGGTCGTGTTTCTCTTTTTTGGACTGAAACTCCACTTCGAAGAGGACATCACCAAGCTGCTGCCTGAATCGAGTGTGGAGAGCCAGTTGGCCTTCAGCTCCATCGAGTTGAAAGACAAAATCTACATCCAGGTGACTTCTGCCGACGAGCCGCTTTCGCCAGAGGTGTTGAGCGAACGCACCGATGAATTTGTCGACCTATTGTTTGAAAAAGACTCAACTACCCACTTCATTTCCAATGTCTTATACAAGATCGAACCCGAAATGGGCATCAATGCCTTGGAGTTCGTCTTGGGACATATCCCCTCCTTCATCGACACTTCGGCCTACCACGACTTCGACAAGGCTTTGGAACCTGAAGCCATTGAGAAGCAGATGTGGGTCAACTACAACCAGATGCTGGAAGACGAAACGGGCGACATCACCCAAGCCATCGCCTACGACCCGCTCAACCTGCGCGGCCCCGTGCTCGGCGATGCCATAGAAGGCGCCATGGGCAGCTTCAACATCATCGACGGCTACCTCTTCTGCCCCGACAGCACTGTAGCCCTCGCCTATCTGGCACCCGCATTCAAGTCGCTCGACTCTTGGGCCTCAACCAATTTCTCAAAGATGCTCTCGAAGGCACAAAAAGAGTTTGAAACCTTGCATCCCGACGTGAAAGTCCATGCCCACGGTGACCCCATCGGCAGCGTGTCGAATGCCGGTCGCATCCGCTCCGACCTTGTGGTGACCGTTGGCATCTCTCTCATCCTGATACTTGTCCTCATGGGATTGTGTTTCAGGAGTTTCTCTTTCATCTGGAAACTGCTGTTGCCCATACTCTATGGTACGGTGTTCTCGTTGGCTTGCATCTATTGGATTAAAGGTGGCATGTCGCTCATGGCTCTCGGATTGGGTGCCATCGTGCTTGGCGTGGCCATCAGCTACAGCCTGCATGTGCTCATCCACCATTTCTTCGTCGGCGACCCCGAAAAGCTGCTCACCGACGAGTCGACACCGGTGTTCTTGGGTTGCATCACCACGGTGGGCGCTTTCTGCAGCCTGCTCTTCACCGACAGCGACCTGCTCCGCGACTTCGGCATGTTCGCCTCGTTCGCCCTCTTGGGCAGCACCTTGTTCGCCTTGGTCTTCCTGCCCCATTTCCTGCCCAGGCGCAACGCCGATGCCGACAGCAAGACCTTCCGTCGCATCTCGCGCCTCAACAACCTACCTTTCGACAAGAAGCCTTGGTTCCTGGCTCTTATCGCAATCACCGTCGCCATCGGCATCATTTTCTCGCCTAAAGTGAAGTTCGACAGCGACTTGCGCAACCTCGACTACAACTCACCCGCCGAAGTGGAGGCCGAAGGTCTCTTCAACGCGAAAAACAACGACGGCTTCTTCCATCTTTATTTCGCCACCGTCAGCACCGACATCGACGAGGCTTTGGAAGCCGACAAATTGCTGATGACCAAGCTCGATTCGCTGAAGCAAAAAGGGCTTGTCCACACCTATACCGACATGATTCCCAAGCTCTTCATCACCCAAAAGGACCAAGAGCAACGCATCGCCAAGTGGAACGAGTATTGGACCGACGAACGCAAAGCCTATGCCATCGGCATGGTCGACAAGGGTGCCCATGACTTCGGCCTCGACCCGATGATGTTCTATGAGTTCAAGGAACTGCTCAATGCCGACTACGAGCCTGCATCGCTGCTCGAAAGCGGTGTGGTGCCGCAAAACCTTCTGGGCAACTTCATCGAATGCAACGCCGACAACCAATACATGGTGTTCACCGACGTCTCCATGACCTTCGACGACAAGGACATCGTCACCGATGAGTTGATCACCAATCCCAAGACCTTCGTCTTGGAGCCGTTCTATTACTGCAAGAGCATGGTCGAGGTCATTAACGACGACTTCAATATTGCTGTGTGGATTTCCTCGCTGTTCGTCCTGCTGATCCTGCTGGTTTCGTTCCGCAACATCATCACGGCGCTTTTGGCCTTCCTTCCCATGGTGCTCAGCTGGTTCATGGTGCAAGGCTACATGGCCATCCTCGGCCTGGAGTTCAACCTCATCAACATCATCATCTCCACCTTCATCTTTGGTGTGGGTGTCGACTACAGCATCTTCATAACCGAGGGTCTGCTGAAGCAAGCGCGAACTGGCGACAGCAACGTGCTCACCTGGCACAAGGTGGCCATCTTCTTCTCGGCCATCATCCTCGTCATCGTGACGGGTTCGCTGCTCTTTGCCGTGCATCCCGCCATCCGTTCCATCGGTCTCATCACCCTCATCGGAATGGCCTCCACCATAATGATTTCCTACTCGCTCCTTCCCTTCGCCTTCTGGCAGATGATGAAATGGCCGTGGTACAAGAAGAGCGTGATGAAAACAAAAACCAATGCAAAGAACTAATGAAATTGACAGCCTGATGTTTGCCACCATGCTCCGCCAAGGCGCGGTGCAACTGGGGCGCGACAAGAAAGTCGTAAACGACCTGAATGTCTTCCCCATCCCCGACGGCGACACAGGCGATAACATGCTGATGACCCTCAAGGCGGGCTGCAATGCCTTGAAAGACAATATGGGAACACTGTCCGAAGCAGCTTCAGCCGCCTCTTCGGGCATGTTGCTTGGCGCTCGCGGCAATTCCGGCGTCATCCTTTCGCGTATCTTCGCAGGCTTGGCCAAAGGTCTGCAAGACGTTGATAAAGCCGATGCAAAAGCCTTAGCAAAAGCCATGCAAGCGGCTGTGGATGAGGCTTATAAGTCTGTTCCCGTTCCTGTTGAAGGCACCATTATCACCGTGTTGCGCGAAGGCGTGGCAGGTGCCGATGCAAACTCCGACTTGAACCAGTATTTCGAGACCTTGTTGGAAGCCATGCAAGTTTCCCTTGACCACACGCCCGAGCTGTTACAAGTGTTAAAAGATGCTGGCGTGGTCGATAGCGGCGGCGCGGGTCTGGTGAGCATTTTCCGTGGCATGAATGATGGCTTGAACGGCCTGATCTCAGACGAGGAAATCGCCCCGACGGCAGCCGCAACACCCACCGTGGAACTCGATAAATTCACCGAGGACAGCACCCTTGAGTTTGGCTATTGCACCGAGTTTCTGCTCCGCCTGATGCGCTCCAAAGTCGACCTCGAAACCTTTGACGAAAACGTGATTTTCGACTATCTGAACCGCGTCGGCGAGTCGGTGGTGGCCTTCCGCGAAGGCACGATCATAAAGGTGCATGTGCATACCTTCACTCCTGGCGTGATCCTCAACGAGATGCAAAAATATGGCGAGTTCCTGACTCTTAAGATCGAGAACATGGCGCTGCAACACCACCAATCGACCAACCAAGACAACGCCTCGTTCAAGACGCCGCCGAAGAAATACGGCGTGGTGACGGTGGCCTCGGGCGAAGGCCTCATCAACGCCTTCCGCGAAATCGGGGCCGACGAGGTGATTGCCGGCGGACAGACGATGAACCCCGCGACGCAGGACTTCTTGGACGCCTTTGCCCGTATCAACGCGCAACACATCCTCGTCTTCCCCAACAACAAGAACATCAAAATGGCCGCCGACCAAGCCGCCGAACTCTATAAAAACGCTGATATTCACGTGCTTCCGTCGACGACCATCGGCGAGGGTTACTACGGCATCGGCTACATCGACCGCGACAATCCCGACGAGGACGAAGTCATCGCGAGCGTCACGGAGATCATGCAGAGCGTGGTGACAGGCATGATTAGCACCGCCATCCGCGAGGCCGAGGGCGACCAAGTGAGTGTGCATACGGGCGACTATGTGGGCTACAGCGGCAAGCAACTCCTCAGCGACAGCCCCGACCGCGAAGCCGCCGCCAAAGCCTTGGTGGAGCGCCTTGGTGCCGCCTCGCGCGACGTGATGTTGGTCTTCTTCGGCGAGCAAGTGCCTCAAAACGAGGCCGAAAGACTCGTCGCCGACCTGCAAACCCGATACAAAAACCTTGAAATTATGTTGAACAACGGCCAACAGCCGGTTTATGACTATATCTTTGTATTATGCTGACCTTTTTTAGCGACACCGATTGCGACATCACTCCCAAAGAGTGCGCCGCGTATGGCATCAAACTGATTAGCATGCCGTACACCATTGACAATCAAGTGATTCACCCTTATGTGGACTTCGAGGAATTCGATTCCCACAAGTTCTACGACATGCTCCGCGCCGGCACCATGCCGACCACCAGCGCGATGAGCGAAGAGGTTTATACCCAATACTTTGAGCCGGAATTTGCCGCTGGAAACGACATCCTTTATGTGCATTTCTCGTCGGGCACGTCGAACACCTTCACCATCATGCATCAGGCGTTGGACAAACTGAAAGAGAAGTATCCTGAGCGCAAGTTCTATGAAGTGGACACGCTGGGAATCAGTGCGTTGTGCTACAACATCGTCCTCGAAGTTGTCGACCTGCTGAAGGTTGGCAAGACCCCTGAGGAAATCGTGGAATGGGCCAAGGTGGAAGTGCCGAAGTTCCCGATGTATTTCTTCGCCGACGACCTGAAGTTCTTCCGTCGCAGCGGTCGCGTGAGCGGCCTGGCAGCCACCATGGGCGGCTTCATCGGCATCCGGCCCATCATCTACCTCAACGACGAGGGCAAGATGGTGAGCATCGGCAAGGAAACAGGCCGCGCCAAGGCCATCGCCCGGTTGGTGCAATATGTGGAAGACCTCGGCGAGGACGTGAAAGCCCACCGCGTGACCATCGGCCACAGCGACTGTCCCGACATCGCCGCCGAAGCTGAGAGACAACTGAAAGAGAAATTCGGCCAAGACCTGAACGTCATCACCACCGTCGTCAACCCGACCATCGGCAGCCACTGCGGTCCCAACGGCTTGGGCATCTGCTTCCATGCTAAACATAGGTAATTCAGCGACAAGAACACAGCCCCGTAGGGGCCGACATATCAATAAACAGGCGACGTGAGTCCCTGCATAACAACACCATGATCACCATCATAGAAGCCATAACGAAAAAACAGCAAAAGGAGTTCATCGACTTCCCGCTGCAGCTCTACAAGGGCAACCCCTACTACACCCCGCCCCTGTACATGGACGAGAAGAAGATCTTCCGTAAGGACTTCGTTTACAACGACATGTGCGACACCGTCAATTACAACGCCTACAAAGACGGCAAGATGGCGGGTCGCATCACTGGCATCCTGCAACGTGCCGCCAACGAGAAAACCGGAAAGAAGCAGGTGCGTTTCGGGCATTTCGATGTCATTGAAGATGAGGAAGTTGCGCATAAGCTCCTTCAAGCCGTTGAAGATTGGGCGCAGCGGCAAGGCATGGACGAAGTCATCGGGCCTTTGGGTTACTCCGACCTTGAGCGCGAGGGGCTGCTCATTGAGGGCTTCGACTATCCCGCCACCTTCGAGGAAACCTACAACTACCCTTATTATCAGCGTTTTGTGGAGAACTATGGCTACCAAAAAGACGTGGATTGGACGGGGAGCCGCCTGCGTGTGCCTAAAGACTATGACGGCGAGGTCGACAAGCTGGCCGCTTTCGTGATGAAACGCTACAACCTGCATCTCGGCACGGCACGCAACACCAATGAGTTCCTCAAAAAATACGCCGACGGCATCTTCGAACTGCTTGACAAGTCGTACGAACTGCTTTACGGCACCGTGCCCTTCACCGAAGGCATGAAAAAGATGATGATCGACAACTTCCGTTTGGTCATCGACGTAAAAAACGTGGCTGTCATCCTCGACGAGAACGACAAGATGATCTGCTTCGGGCTGGCATTCCCCGCCATCGCCGACGCGGTGAGGCCTTCGGGCGGACGACTGACACCTATTACATTAATAAGGTTGCTCAAGGCCCTGAAAAAGCCCAAAGTCATCGACCTGTGCCTCATTGGTGTGGATCCTGAGTGGCTTAACCGTGGCGTGAGTGTCATCATTTCCGCCGAGATGATGAAGATGCTCAAAAACGTCGAGTATGCCGAGACCAACGCCAACCTGGAAGAGAACTACGCCATCCAGAACCAATGGAAACGCTTTGACGAACAGAAGATTAAACGCCGTCGTTGCTATATAAAAACTTTGACATGATCAAAATAATAATCGATTGTTTCGGCGGCGACCACAGCCCCGAGGCCAACGTGGAGGGCGCATTGGCGGCCATGACCAACATGCCCGACCTGCATTTCATCCTAACAGGCGACGAAGCCACGCTACAGAACTACCTGAAAACCAAGAGTTACGATACCTCCCGCCTCGAAATCGTCCACGCGCCGGAGGTCATCGGCTGCGACGAACGCCCCATCGATGTCATCCGCCTGAAAAAGGAAAGCTCGATGATCAAGGCCATAAGGCTCTTGCGCGACCGCGACGACATCAACGCGATGGTCAGCACAGGCTCAACGGGAGCGCTCGTGGCGGCAGCCCTCACCCGCATCGGGCGCGTGAAGGGCGTCATCCGACCCGCTTTCTGCCCGATCCTGCCCACCATGGACGGCGGCATCGTCGGCATCTGCGACAGCGGGGCCAACGTGGAGGTCACACCCGAGCATCTGAGGCAATTCGCCATCATGTCGAGCCTCTATATGGAAAAAGTCTATGGCATTGAAAAACCGAGAGTTGCGTTGCTCAATGTGGGAAAAGAAGCAGAAAAAGGCGACGAAATCCGACAAAAGGCACACTTTTTGCTAAGTGAGACTCCGGAAATCCATTTTGTGGGCAACATGGAGAGCCGCGACCTGCTTTCGGGCAACTACGACGTGGTGGTTTGTGACGGATTTTCGGGCAATGTGCTCGTGAAGACGACCGAAGGAACGGCCTTGGAACTGTTGAAGAAGCTGAAGAAGGACATCTATTCAAGGCCCATCTACAAGTTAGGTGCGCTGCTGATGAAGCGGATGTTCATGGAGGAAAAGGAATTCATGAACTACCAAAACTACGGAGGCAGCGTGTTGCTCGGCACCTCGAAGACCGTCGTCAAAGGCCACGGCTCAAGCAAAGCCACAGCAGTGGAAAAATGCATCGAGCAAGCCTACAAGATGGAAACCAGTTCTTTGTCAGCGAAGATGGAGGAGATTATTATGAAGTATGAACACTATGAGTATTGAGGTAGGAAGTTTGAATTTGAAATTTGAAATCTTAAATCTTTAAATCGAAAATATGTACGAAGAAGTAAAAACCATCCTTGCGCGTCAGCTGCGCATCGCCCCTGAGCGGGTCACCCTCGACGCACAAATCAAGCGTGACCTCGGTGCCGATTCCGTCGACATCCTCCAACTGCTCATGCGTCTCGAAGACGACTATGGCATCACCATCCCCGACCAGGAACTGGCCAAATTCGAAACCGTCAACGATGTAGTCACCTTTTTAGATAATCTACCGAAATGAAACATATTACGCTGATTCTCATTGCAATGCTGTTTTCTGTTACGGCTTTTGCACAAACCACCTACGACACCGATTTCACCCAAACCAAAGTGATGAAAATATCGGGAAAAACCACCAACAAGGCCGGACACATCTTTTTCGATGGCAACGACCAGCTCAACATGACCTACACCACACCCGAAGGCGATTATTTCAGCATCGACGGTAACATGGTGAAAATCAAGATGGACGGTAAAAAGGCAGAACTTGATGCCGAAAAGGTGAAAATGATCCAACTGCAGCGCGCCACTTTGCTCAACTGCCTTTCGGGCAATTGGGAACAAGCTGCTGCCGACAACAATGCCGATCTTAGCATTACCGAAGAGGACGGACTGAAAACCATCACCATCACCGCCAAAGGCAAGGTGCCGAAGGGTGGCTACAAATCAGTGGTTCTGACCTATCGCACCTCCGACAATGCCATGGTCAAGATGGTGCTTGAGGAAGCCATCGGCATCATCAACACCTACGAAATCAACTAAATGCTTTTTTTGTAGGCCCTGCGGCGCATGAAAGGCACCGTCTTGTATTCGCCAAAGAGCGACTGCACCTTGTAGTTCTCTTCAAGCTGCGGGTTCATGATAATGGTGTCGATGCCACGCTTGATGCAGTTCTCGTGCAAGTACTTGAACAGCAACACAGGAATGCCACATTGCTGATAGTCAGGCATCACACCCATTATCAAGGCCTCCAATGTGTCGTTTTTCTTCAGGGCTTTCAGAATGTTGATGAAGCCAAAGGGGAACAAACGTCCGTTGCTCTTCTTCACGGCCTTCGACAGCGAGGGCACGCAGAAAAGGAATCCAACAGGCTTGTCCTCGTCGTTAACGGCCACGGCCACAAAGTCCTTGTCCAAAATGGGCACATAGGTCTTCAAGTAGGCCTCAATCTGCTTGTCGGTCAGGGGCGAGAATCCATGCAATGGGGCGAAAGCCTCGTTGTACATGTGGAAAATCTCCATGCCATAGCGGTGGCTCATTTCCTTCATGCTCTTGGGCTGCACGACATGCACCTTGAAACGCTCCTCGATGAGGTGGGTGAACTGGAACATCTGCGGAAGCTCCTTGCTCACTTCGAGAGTGCGTTGCGTCCAGTCGACATCTTTGCTGAAGCCGAATTTCTCCAGCATCTCGCCATAGTACGGGAAGTTATAGAGACAAGTGAAAGGGCTGAGATGTTCATAGCCTTCCACAAGCAGGCCTTCCTTGTCC
The DNA here is from genome assembly GCA_002396205.1 of Bacteroidales bacterium UBA4243. Lineage (GTDB taxonomy): Bacteria > Bacteroidota > Bacteroidia > Bacteroidales > F082 > Limimorpha. Next base: position 1,354 of record DGXB01000090.1, on the reverse strand, counting down.
ATGTCGGTGAAGCCCCAGGGACCATGCACCTCGGTGCGGCCATGCTGCTTGCCCCATGCCACAACGGTATCCATTAAGGCGCGAAGCACGTCATCGTCTTTGATGAAATCGAGCCAGCCGAAACGCACGATGCCTTTGGTGTCGTCGGCCTTATGGTTGATGATGGCGGCCACGCGCCCCACGATTTCGTTGCCACGATAGGCCAAGAAGCTATCTGCCTCGCAGAAGTCGTAAGCGCCGTTCTTTTTTGGATTAAAGGTGTCGTATTCGTCGCCTTCGAGGGCGGGTACCCAATTCTCGCAGTCCTTGTAAAGCCGCAAGGGGAAAGTCACAAACGCCTTCAGCTGCCTGTGACTTTCCACTTTCACGATATGTATGTCCATGATCAACGGGTTGTGTGTGAACCAATGTAATCGAGCACTTCGCCCACGGTGTTGAACTTGGGCGTGCCTTCAAACTTGAAGCCGAACTTGGTCTCGATGGCTAAGCTGAGCAAAAGGATGGTGAGCGAATCCAAGCCAACGTCGCGAACGAGCTGCGAGTCGTCATTGATGGCCGACATGTCCATCGAGGGCTTGATCTGGGCCATGATTTCCTTTACCTCGGAAAAAATAGTTTCTCTTTGCATAAGTCTATTGTTTTGACACGGGACGCGAGACTGCGGGACACGGGACAATTTTCCGCCTCGCGTCTCGAAGTCTCGTGTCTCGCGTCTTATCTTATTGGTTGCGTAATACTTTCATTGCGCCGGAGCGTTTGAAGTCTTCGTGGCGCACGGTGACTTTGCTGATGCGATGGGTCGTGGGCATCGTGGCGTTGACCTTGTCTACGAGCTTGTTGAAGTAGTCTTCCACTTCTTCCCAAGGAGTGTTGCCGAAGTCGTCGATGCGGGGATAGATCTCGATGGCAATCACGCCGCGTCCGTCCACTTCCTCTTCCTTGACGAGGCAGTCGCGGAGTTTCGGGTCCTTATAGAAAGGTTCCTCGATGCTTTCGGGGCTGACGTTTTCGCCGTTGCTGAGGATGATGAGGTTCTTCAGGCGGCCGGTGATGTACAGGTAGCCGTCTTCATCCATGCATCCCAGGTCGCCGGTACGGAGCCAGCCGTCCACGAAGGCTTCTTCGGTCTCTTTGGGCATTTTGTAATAGCCCTTCATGACGTTGGAGCCTTTGACCTGGATCTCGCCGTCCACAAAACGGACCTGCATATTGGCGAGGACTTTGCCGACGGAACCGGGCCTGTTGCCTGTCTGTCCGTTGGAACTGATGGTAGGGGAGCATTCGCTCATGCCGTATCCTTCACAGACCTTGATCCCGTACTCCTCGAACAGGCTGATATAAGCGGGATCCAGAT
>DGXB01000108.1 GCA_002396205.1 Bacteroidales bacterium UBA4243 | reverse complement strand
CCCGCCGCGACGATGATACTGCGCCAACGCGTGGGAAAGTAGTTCGTCGCCCTCCCTTAACGGAATCCCCGCCAGCATCCGCTGGCGGGGTTTTCTGTTTTATGTCGACGGAAATTTTTTTTCCTCTCCTTTCATCCTTTTTTCCTATCTTTGCATCTCAATTGATTGGATATGAAAGAATTGTTTACACGTTCCATTTCTGGGTTGGTCTTTGGCATTGTTGTGGTGGCTTGTATCATCCTTTCCCCTTGGGCTTTAGCGCTTTTGCTTCTACTAGTCGTTTCTATCGGTACTTTTGAGATGTGTCGTCTTCATGGAATATTAGGGCCGCTTCATTTGGGTATTGTCGAAGCTTTAATCACTGGATCGTTTGTTTTCGGTTGTATCGTCGCTCTTGGATTGCTTTCTTATCGCTGGCTTCTGTTGGAAACGTTTTTTATGTTCATTCCTTTTCTTTTTGCCTTGTTTTCCAAGCAATTGCGCCACGATACCATTTTTTCTTGTTGTTATGCTTCGATTTTATTTCTTTCCGTTCCATCCTTGATGATGCTTTTCATGTATCGGCAAGACATGTTCGGCGTGATGGCTGGGTCTTGGCTCGTGCTCCTTGTTTTTGTGCTTCTATGGGTCAATGATATTTTTGCTTATCTTACTGGAAAATTACTCGGTAAGCATAAGCTTTTTGAACGCATTTCTCCTGGTAAGACCATTGAAGGCAGTATTGGTGGACTCTTGTTTACAATCATTGCTGTTGTCGCCTTTGGTCATTATGCCGATTGGTTGCCCATGAATGCCGCAGTTGGAATGGGTGTCATCGCTGTCGTGTTTGGTACATTGGGCGATTTGTGTGAATCGATGTTGAAGCGTCAGGCCGGAGTGAAGGACTCAGGACGTCTTATCCCAGGCCATGGAGGTATTTTGGACCGTTTCGACTCGGTTTTGTTCAGCGTACCGTTTATTTTCGTTTATTTGCTGTTGCTATGAAGATTCATAAGAGACTACACGAAGAAGGGACGAAAGCCATATTGATTACCCTTGCCGTTGTTGCGGTCGTGGCTTTCATTGTGAATTGGTTTTGGCCAGTTCAAGCATGGTGGCATTATCTATTGTATTCTTTTTTTCTCTTGGCGCTTGTACTTGTGGTCCGTTTTTTCCGAGTCCCGATTTGGCGAAAGACGACTCTTGCTGAGAATGCGGTTTTGGCTCCTGCCGATGGCGTGATTGCGGCCAACGAAGTGGTCGTAGAAGACGAGTATTTCCATGACAAACGCCGCCAGATTTCCATTTTCATGTCGATTTACAATGTGCATATCAATTTTTTTCCCTTCGACGGCGAGGTGGCTTTCTACAAATACCATCCCGGCAAGTTCTTGGTGGCATTTAATCCCAAGTCGTCGTCCGATAATGAACATAATACGATTGTTTTGAAGGATGCCAAAGGTCGTGAAATCCTTGTTCGCCAGATTGCAGGTTTTGTGGCCCGGCGTATCGTTTGCGACTTGAAGCCTGGTGACAAAGCAGTGGCTGGTGAAGAGCTTGGAATGATTCGTTTCGGCTCGCGTGTCGACGTCTTTTTGCCTCTGGATGCCGAAATCAGCATGAAAATCGGTGAAAAGACAATAGGGAAGGAGACTGTTTTAGCCCGATTGAAGTGAGTTTTCCCCTCATCCGAACTTTTCTCTCTTCCCAATCCATCTTATGGACTTCTTACGAATCCTGTCAAACGTCCTAAGTTATTATTTCGCCTCGGCATTCGCGTAGGCGTCCTGCATCTCAATGTTTACATTGCCCGCGTCAATCTCCGACTGTTCTTTCTTCAGGAAAGCGAAGGTCTTCAACTTGAAACACTCGGCCACGGGGTCGTCGTCGATGCGGATGCAGATGCCCTCGCGTGGCACCTTGTTCTTGCAGAACGGCTCGTTCTTCTCCATGCCGAAGCGCTCCGTGTCGTTTTGAAGGTGTTCGAGGAAAGCCATGCCCCATCCCTCGCCTTCAGGCAGGTCGGGATAGAGTTCGCCAACCGTGCCGTGATACAATATCGGGATAGGTTTCAGCCGCTCGGCGATTTCGGGATGGTCTTGCATCAGTTTCACGGTCCAGTCGTGGACTTTTTGCACGTTCCACTCCTCTTTCTTGCCGTTCCCTTGTTTCACGGTGATGCGATAAGGCATGAGGAAATTCTTGCCGTGATCGCAGCGGTAGTCGTATTGACCTTGGATGGCACTGTCCGACTGGGTGAGGTAGCCGCAAATCTCGCCATAGACGGTCATGCCCTTGTCCAAATACTTGAATATCAGGTTTCCATATTCAGTCCAAATGTCTTGGCCATAGAAACCCGCAGTGAGGCCGCCGTATTTCGAGTCGTATTGGTTCTTGATGACCGTGCGCGACGAAAACACTGGGCCGTAATCAACCCTAAAATCCGCTATCTGTTTGTCGTTCAACGTTTTCTCACGCTTTTCCTGTTTTGCCTTACCCCAATAGGGATTGACGTGCTGTTTTCCGACCTGCTTGATTTCTTTCTTGACTTTTTTGTTGAACCAACGTTCCGCTGAAGTCATCTGCACGGGAATCCTCGTCAGCACATTGCCGATGATGACGCTGGTGCCGTGCATCTTGACGCTGATGGTGACCTTGGTGGAAGGATTGAAGCGCCAGAGGCTGCTTTGCAGTTGGGCGGTGTCGTAATGCAGCAAAAACTCGCCAGGGATAATGCGCTTGAAACGCTTGATACCTTTTTCGCGTTTCATCTCCCGTTTGGTTTTCGGGAACTGGATGGGCGGAACGTAGGCCTCGGCAAACAGCTCGCCCGCAATCGTGTCGAACGAAAACGGGTGTTCGATGCCGTTCTCGTCGGTGGTGAAATAGCTTTCCAAATCCTCGTCGGCCAGTTTCTTCTTCCAGCGCACAAGCGACTCTTTCTTGAAGATGCAGCCGTATGACGGGCAACCGCGCAGCTTAATGAGCTTCACGCGCCCGTGTTTGTTGAAGAACCCTACGAGCTTCTTGGCCTCGTCGATCTTGCCTTCCTCTTTCAGCTTGAGCACTTCGGCGGCGTTGGCATTGAGTTCGGCAAGGCCGAGATCAAACTGGTTGTTGGCGGCCAAAAAGTCCTTGTTGAGCGCGGTCTCGTTCATGCAATAGATGACTGGCTCGCCCACCGTGAACTGTCCTTTCGAGACCACGATACTGAAGCCGTCCACAAAGGTTTGCACCAGAAAATCAGAGCCTTCGATGGGCTTCATCTCGCCGATGCGCACAATCTTCGCGCAATATTCCTCCTTCATGTATTCACTCGCCGTGAAGAGGCGTTTTTCTGTCTTGTTTTCCATTTTGTTCGCTTTTGTTTGCAAAATTACACATTTTTTTCATTTATTGCAATGCCTTATAGCCCATCCGATCCATCTTTTCCACCTCAAGCGAAGGCTGCCCGAACTCCTCCGTCACCTTGCCCAAAAGCAGATAAATGCCGTCGCCTTGGAACGGCCATTGCTTCAGGTTTTGCGGGAAATGCACCGTGTCGAAGGCCTCGCCCGTGGCATCGACAAAAGTGCCAAGGGCCATCAGGTCGCCACGGCTTGTGCGGACGTATTTCACCGTCACCAACTTGCCCAACATCCTGAAACGTTGCCCCACGAAGTTGAGCATCTGGCAGGCCATCAGCTCGCCACGGAACTTGGTTTTCAGCATGTCGAACCACGTCATCGATACGGGGAAACCATAAAGTTCGATTTCGTCATAGGCATTCTGCAAGGCGTTGGTCGCGAAATCGGGGAACTCGAAATGCTGGCTTTCCATCGGGAAAAGCGTTTCGGGCTGTTCCTTTTTGCCTTCGCTCTTGTTAAGGTGCGCCTGCCACAGCAGCTCGGCTTTGGGTTTTCGCGTGAAGCTGAATGCGCCACCACGAATGAGCAAGATAAGTTGTTCCAAACGAAACGGCACCCGACGGACAAAGTCGTCGAAGCTGGCAAATGGGCCGTTGGCGTTTCGCTCGACAATGAACCTCCCAACAAATTGTTGATCAATGCCTTGCAGATGCACGAATCCCATAAAAATTGTCCTGCCGTTCAAGGTGGTTAAATATTCGCTGCTGTTGACGCAAGGCAAGTGGATTTTCGCACCCATGCGCCGCGCCTCGTTAAAGTAGAACCAAGTCTGATAGAACCCGCCGAAATTGTTGATGACAGCCACCTGAAACTCAAGAGGATAATGGCTTTTCAGGTAGAGGCTTTGGTAGCTTTCCACCGCATACGAGGCCGAGTGCGCCTTCGAGAAGGAATAGCCCGAAAACGACTCGATTTGTCGCCAAAGCTCCTGCACCAAGGCATCGGGATAGCCTTTGGCCTTGCAGTTGTCGAAGAAACGTTTCGTAACCACCTCAAACTCAGATTTGTCGCGCATCTTGTGACCCATCATGCGACGCAACACGTCTGCTTCGGCCAAGTCCAAACCCGCAAAATAATGCCCGACTTTCAGCACGTCTTCTTGGTAAATCATCACGCCGTAGGTCTCGGCCAAAAGCTCTTTCAACAGCGGATGCTTATAGTCCACAGTTTCAGGATGATGGAAGCGGTTAATGTACTCGCGCATCATGCCCGACTTGGCCACGCCTGGGCGGATAATCGAGCTGGCCGCGACCAAGGTCTTGTAATCGCTGCAACGCAATTTGCGCAGCAGGCCGCGCATCGCCGGACTCTCGATGTAGAAACAGCCGCAGGTCTCGGCTTTCAATAGCTGCCGCCGAATCAGTTCGTCCTGTTTCAGTGCGCCGATTTGGTGGATGTCGATGCGGACGCCACGAGTGCGTTCCACCATCTCCACCGCGTCGCGAATGTGGGCGATGCCGCGCTGACTGAGGATGTCGATTTTCACTAACCCGATTTTTTCGGCGGAATACATGTCGTATTGCGTCGTCGGGAAGCCCTTCGGCGGCAGGTCGAGGGCGGCATAGTCGGTGATGGGGTTTTCGGTCACCAACACACCGCCTGCATGGATGGAACGCTGGCGCGGGAAGTCCTTGAGCCGCTCTGAAATAGCCATAATCTGCTGACCGATAGCGTTGTATTTCGCAAACTCGGCGGGATTGCGTTCCATCTGGTCAATTTCCTTTTTGGGCAGACCGAACACCTTGCCCAGCTCGCGACAAAGCGAATTGCCTTGGAAGGTGACCGTTGCGCCAAGCAGGGCGACGTGCTCTGCGCCATATTTCTCGAAGATGTGCGCGATGACCTGGTCGCGATCGCGCCATGAGAAGTCGAGGTCGAAGTCGGGCGGACTGCTTCGTTTGGGGTTAAGGAAACGTTCAAAATATAGGTCTAATTCTATTGGGTCCACATCAGTGATTTTCAGACAGTAAGCCACCACGCTATTGGCACCACTGCCGCGTCCGACGTGGTAAAACCCCTTCGACATCGCAAAGCGAACAATGTCCCAAGCGATAAGGAAATAGGCGCAGAAGCCCATCCGTTCTATGATTTCCAGCTCCTTTTCGACGCGGCAGTAGGCGGTCTTGTTGGTCGCGCCATAGCGGTACATCATCCCATCGAAGGCGAGCTTGCGCAGCAGTTCGTGGTCATCGTAAACGTTGCCCGTAAAGGTGCGTTTATTCTTCACGCTCGCATCAAGGTTGATTTCGCATTGTTCCAAGATATGTTCCGCATTTTCAATGAGTTGCGGATAAAGCGCGAAGGTGGTTTTCATCCTTTCGAGGGGCAAAAGGATTTCGTCGGGCGCAGCGCAGGCTTTAGGGTCGAGGCGCGAAATCAGCACATTGCCGTCAATGGCGCGCATACATTGGTGCAGATGGAAGTCGCCTTCCTCGGCAAAGGTGACGGGCTGCATCGCAACCAATTTCCCAAAGGAATCGCAGTTGTAGAGCCGCGTCAGTTGGGAAAAGCGTACACCGAGAAATTCATTCTCTTTCAGCGTATTAGGCCGCCGTTTCCCGAAGGGATAAACGACAATCACCTGTTCCCATTCCGGCGCGATTTCAGGATAGGGTTGCTTCGAGAGGCTGTGCTGGGTCAAAAAACGGTTCAGTTCGGCAAAGCCGGCGTTGTTTTTGGCCAAGGCCACATACAGCAGCTCGTCGCCGTTGCGGAACTCCACGCCCACCACGGGCGTGATGCCCTGTTTTTGGCACTCAAACACGAAGTCGGACACACCCATCGTCGTGTTGATGTCGGTCAACGGCAGGGTTGAATAGCCCATCGCGGCGGCCTTTTTGACCAAGTCTGCAATAGGCAACGTCCCGTAGCACAAGCTGTTATATGAATGTACGGCAATCAGCACAATTGTTTTGATTAGTTTTTAATCAATTTTTTCGCCGTAAATTTAATCAAAAGTTTTGGAATAAAATGGGATTCGAGTTTTCGAAGGTCATTTATTTGTCATTTTTGTAGCCAATTCAATAAAAAAACATATCTTTGCACACGATTTTGATTGAAAATATTGGATAGTGTCCAAGATTTTCAATGAAAATATTGTGCAAGGATAAAGGTTATTATTTGCTACATAACAATTTAAACTAAAACAACCGCAGAGGTTATCATTTTCATCGACAAGTTCAGCCGGCGCATCGCTGACATCGAAAGTCTTTATGTCCTTGATTTTTTCGAGATGCTGTGGTCGGGAGGGATTTAACCGAACACATACTTTGTTTTTGTAATGTCTGTCGCCTTGAGTTTTTTTTGTTGCAAATAACTATTGAGAAAATTTTAACAAATTTTAACCAATTTTCTTGCAATCCATCTAACCATTTTCTCTACTTTTGCGACAAATTTTAAACGCAAATGATATGGAAACGTTAATTGAAAGTCTAAAACAATTCGAAGCAAAAGCTAACACAGTTTCTAATGAAACAGAACTTCAGAGCATCTTTAAAGAGCTCGCACCTGCATTTCTTTATGGCGGCTATATCCAGGTACACGACGAATACAAGGTGTTTATTCGAACCGTAGAGTTCTATTTCCACAGCGAAAAAGAAAATGGGATACACGATCCAATCGTATATCATCGCAATGGAAAAGATTTTGTAAATGTCCCATACTTTCCTCTAATGACTTTACACGCACACTCTTCTGGTTTTGATATTACTTTTGAAAGTGAAGCAGAACAGTATAGAGCATCGGCTTTGATACGAACTTATGAGGTGAAAGATAAGGATGGAAAGTATTTGGTTTGGAATAAAGAAAAAAGTATGTTCGAAAAAAACACAGACTATGGATATAACACTCAATCCACATATCTTTATGCTTTGTTAAATGGGTTTTCTCTTGGGAACAGCAATAATGTCAAATGGATTGATGCACCAAGAAAACAATCATCATCCGCTATGGAGAAGAAACGTCAGAATGTTTATCAATTTGATTCTGAAAGAAATAAAGTTAAATGCAATCGAAACTGGAGTTTTACGAGAATAGAGCAAGTATAACAAAATCGCTTCACTATGACCACCGACAACCTCACCAACACCGTCTATTTCTCTGACCTTCTGCCAAAGAAATGTCCAATCTTGAACCAGCACATTGTTGAAGCATTGGATGCGAACAGGATTCGCCATGCCTATCTTTCTGAAACCAAGGACATTTGGTGCCGCGATTTTATGCCGATACAGATTGACGAAGACCGTTTTGTGTGTTACAAATACACGCCCAACTATTTGCAAAGTCCCTACTATCGCAGCCTTCAGACCAACCCTGAAAAAGTGTTTCAAGCACCACAGAACCGTCTGGAACAAGTAACGCAAAATGCCATCACGATTGAACTTGTTATAGATGGCGGCAATGTGGTGAAATGCGGTGACACCGTTGTAATGACGGAAAAAGTGTTTGTCGAAAACAAGGACAAAACACGTACCGAAGTGGAAAAAATCCTGAAAGATGCTTTCCAAAGCAACATTCTGTTTCTGCCGTGGGACCGAAAAGAAGCCTTCGGCCACAGCGACGGCATTGTCCATTATGCGGGTGACGGCAAAATCCTTTTGACAAACTATGATGACAGTTCGCTTTATTATTTCCAACGCTTCCGAAAAGCGTTAGAAAAACACTTTGAGGTTATCCCGTTGAAGTATGCGACCAAAAGACGACACGCTTGCAGTTGGGCTTACATCAATTTTCTGCACATTGGCAAGTTGGTTCTCGTCCCGCAATTAGGGCTTGAAGAGGACGAACAGGCTTTAGAACAGATTGCCAATGCCATACCTGATTGTGAAATGGTAGGGATTTCTTCGTTGGAAGCCGTCAGACGAGGTGGGGGACTTAACTGTATTTCGTGGAATATCCTTTCACAATAATATCCCCATAAAAACCAGCACCAAAACGACATCGCCGTCTTTTCAAAAATCTTTTGAATAGACCAGGTAATATTGCCCGATTCGAGAGGAGAATTGCTGTCGTACCACGGCAGCCGCCAATGAATCACCCCGCCGCACGATGCAAAACCTGCTCCCCAAACCGCATCTTGATTTTGTCCATCGCGGCATAGAGATTCGTCAGTTCCGTGTTGTCGTCAAACAAGGCCAATTGCGGCGCTCCGCTGACCAACTCGCTGAGGCGCACGCCCACGAGGCGTATCATCATACGGCGGTTGTAGAGCCGGTCGAAGAGGCTGTTGACCGCCTGCTGCAACACATGGTCGAAGGCGGTGTAGGGGATGCGTTGCTGCATGTCGTGCGTGTCGAAGTTGGAATAGCGGATCTTCACCGTCACGCAGCCCGCCAATTTGCCTTGCGAGCGCAAGTCGAAGCCGAGGCTCTCCACCATCCGCGCTAGGCATTGCCGCAGGGCGACCATGTCGATGGTGTCTTGCTCGAAGGTGCGTTCCTTGCTGATGGACTTCCGTTCTTGGTAAGGGCACACGGGCGTGTTGTCTTGCCCGTTGGCCTTCTTCCAGATGTCGAGGCCATGCTTGCCCATGGCGCGTTCCATCGCCACGGGCGGCAGGCGGCGCAACGTGCCGATTTTCTCCACGCCCATCGAACGGAGCAGGTGGTAGGTCTTTTCGCCCACCATCGGGATTTTCTGCACCGAAAGCGGGTCGAGGAAACTATTAATATAAGGTGTGGGCACCTGAAGCTCGCCATTGGGCTTGGCCTGCCCCGTGGCGATTTTCGATACCGTCTTGTTTTCCGACAAGCCGAACGAAATCGGCAGCCCCGTCTCTTTGATGATGCGTTGCCGCAACTCGTGCGACCACAGCTGGCAGTCGTGGAAGCGGTCCATGCCCGTCAGGTCGAGGTAATGCTCGTCGATGGACATTTTTTCGTAGACGGGCGCACTGTCGGCGATGATTTGCGTCACCAAGCGCGAATAGCGGCTGTAGAGTTCCATGTCGCCACGGATGAAGACGGCCTGCGAGCAGAGTTGTCGCGCCGTGCGCATCGGCATGGCAGAATGCACGCCGAACTTCCGCGCCTCGTAGCTGCAAGTGGCCACCACGCCACGGTCCGACATGCCGCCCACGATGACGGGTTTGCCATCCAACGACGGATTGATCAACCGTTCCACCGACACGAAAAACGTGTCCAAATCCATGTGCAAGATCGTCCTTTCCATAAAAAATCCTCCTTTTTTGTCCAAAATGCTTGCATGTTCCAAAAAAGTTGTACTTTTGACGAGAATTTAATCAAATATTTCGCCGTAAATCTAATCAAAATATTCGATATAGAACAGGAATAATCTTTAAATTTTGAATTTTGAATTTTAAATCCCACAATATCATGTACTTCAACTCAAACATCAAATTCCTTCGCAAACACAGAAATCGTACCCAAGACGACCTCGCCTTCGCCTTGAACATGAAACGCTCCACGCTGAGCGGCTATGAAAACGGCGTGGCCGAGCCTAACCTCGAGGCCTTGGTCGCCTTCTCCAAGTATTTCGGCATTGCCATCGACACTTTGGTGAAAGTCGACCTGAGCACGATTAGTCCCAGCCAGCTCTCGCAGCTGGAGCGCGGCTACGACGTGCACATCAAAGGCAGCAACCTGCGTGTGCTGGCCACCACGGTCAACAACGACAACAACGAGAACATCGAACTCGTCACAGAGAAAGCCAAGGCCGGCTATGCCACGGGCTTCGCCGACCCCGAATACATCAAGGTGCTGCCGACGTTCACGATGCCCTTCCTCTCGCGCGACCGCAAGTACCGCACCTTCCAAATCAGCGGCGACTCGATGCTGCCCATCCCCGACGGTTCGTATGTCACGGGCGAGTATGTCCTCGACTGGACCTACATCCGTAGCGGCCAGCCCTACATCGTGCTCACGCAGGACGACGGCATTGTCTTCAAGATCGTGGACAACAAAATTGAGCACGAGAGCAAACTGACGCTCAGCTCGCTCAACCCGCTCTACCATCCGTATGATTTGCCCGCCTCCGATATCAAAGAGGTGTGGAAATTCGTGCATTACATCAGCGCTGAGATGCCCGAACAGCGCGAAAACCGCTTCCGCGAAGAGCAATTGCTCCAAACGGTTCAGGAACTGAAAAAACAGGTGGAAGAAATCCAGCTAAAATTGAATCTTTGAACATTTCGGCACATTTTTTGCGGCAATTACTTTTTGTGTAATTGACCAAATCATCAAAATCATAATCGTCATGAGAAAAGTACTTTTTAGTTTGATGCTCCTCTGTGGCTTGACCCTAATCAGCACCAGTTGCAACAAAGACAACAACGGAAACAACAACAGCAACGTCACCCCAGAAGTGCAAACCGGTGAAATGACTGTGGGCAACAGTACCGACAATATCGTCACTGCCAAAGCCGTCAAGTATGGACAAAAGAATGCCATCGTCCTCGCTTCCAAGGAGATGACCGCCGCCGACAACGAAGGCATCGCCGTCATCTTCAATGGAAACATCGTCCCTGGCACCTACACCATGGGCAGCAACTCGAAAGACCCCGTCCCTACGGTGGTCGGTTTCCACGAGTTCAACCTCGGTGAACTGCCCTTCATCATGGGCGCCGACACGCTGTTTTACGGCGACACCTATTATTGGATGAACGGCGTGCTGTCTGTCACTGAGGAAAACGGTACCTACACTGTCATCCTGTCGCAAAGCATGGGCACCAATGCCAGCGGACAAACCGTCCAGTTGGCCATCAACTTCAGCGGCACACTGCCGCCTTACCAGTTCAATGCCGACAACAAGTTCAAGATCGGCGACAGGGAAAGCCCCATCGGACTGGCTGGCATCACCACTATCAGCGGAATGGGCATCCTCGGTGACGGTGTGAAATCCATGCTTTTCATGTCGGCAGACCGCAAACGCTCTTTCATCGTCAGCTACTTGACAGGCCAACTCGTTGACGGTGAGTATGAACTCGGTTACAACTTCGGTACACCTTACCTACCCAAATTCCCTTGCGTCCACGTGGCTCTCGACTCCGACTTCTGGACCATGACGCCCCAAACGGGCTATATCGCCAAGGAAGGCACCCTGAAGGTCATCTCCAACGACGATGGCACCAAGACGGTCATCATGGAGAACCTCAAGCTGAAGAATGTGGAACACGACAGCGAGTTGTTCTTCCCCATCCTCGACGGTTCGCTGCAATACACTGGCTACATGTATGAGGTGAGTTTGTAATCAAGATTCATCCTAAATCAAGCCCGGATGCTCGCATTCGGGCTTTTTTATGTAACTTTGCACCCCAAAATTCACCAATCAGTGATCTATCCCAACAACTTTGAACAAAAAATCGGCTTCCACAGCGTCCGACAGATGATTTCCGACCACTGCATCAGCCAGATGGGACTGGAGAAAGCGGACGAGATGGCTTTTTCGACCGACAAATCCTTCATCGTCAAGAGTTTGGAGCAAACCGACGAGTTTCTCCGCCTGCTGCAAACGGGCGTTCCATTCCCCATGCGCGACTTCCACGACCTGCGCGAGGCCTTCCACCAAATCCAAATCGAAGGCACCTGCCTCAGCGTGGAGGATTTGTTTGCCCTCAAGCCTTCGCTCAACGCACTCGAAGGCATCCTTCGTTTCGGACACTCCGAAAGTGCCGAGCAATACCCGGAACTCAAGTCGCTGATTGAGAATATTTTCATCGACCGAACAGTTTTCACCGAAGTAAACCGTCTCGTCGACGACAAAGGCGAAATCCCCGATAATGCTTCCACCGAATTGCTTGAGATCCGACAGAGCATCCGCCGCAAGCAAGGCGGCATCGAGAAGCGCATCCGCCAGATCATGGGCGACGCCAAGACCGCTGGCTGGGTCGACCAAAAGTCGGAAATCACCATCCGCGACGGGCGTTTGGTCATCCCTGTGAAGGCGGGCGACAAACGCGCCATCCGTGGCTTCATCCACGACGAGTCGGCCACGGGACAGACCGTCTACATCGAGCCGGCGGAAATCTTCGACACCTCCAACGAAATCAAGGAACTGGAATACGCCGAGCGTCGCGAAATCCACCGCATCCTCATGGCTTTCACAAGGTTGCTGCGACCTTACCTCAGCGAGTTGCGCAAAGCCTGGAACCTTTTGGGCGAACTCGACTTCATCCGCGCCAAGGCGTTGTTAGCTCAAGAAATCGGAGGCGTGAAGCCTGAACTCCGCGACACACCTTATATTAATTGGCAGCAGGCGCGACATCCACTCTTGGAAAAGAAGCTGAAAGCCCAAGGAAAACAAGTTGTCCCGTTGGATTTACAACTCGATGAAAAGGAGCGCATCCTCGTCATCAGCGGCCCCAACGCGGGCGGCAAGTCGGTGTGCCTGAAAACTACGGGGCTGCTGCAATACATGCTGCAATGCGGCCTCATGCCTCCCATGCGCGTCGATTCGGAATGCGGCATTTTCGAGAACCTTTTCATCGACATCGGCGACGAGCAGTCCATTTTGGATGACCTTTCGACCTACAGCTCACACCTTATTAATATGAAGGCTCTCTTGGAAAATGCCGACGAAAAGACTTTGTTCCTCATCGACGAGTTCGGTACGGGCACCGAGCCACAATTGGGCGGTGCCATCGCCGAGGCCATCCTATTGGAACTCAACAAGAAACAAGCCTTTGGCATGGTCACCACGCACTATGCCAACCTCAAGCTCTTGGCCGACAACCACGAAGGCATCATCAACGGCGCCATGCTGTTCGACACCAAGTTCATGCAGCCCATGTACATCATGCTGACCGGCAAGCCTGGCTCGTCATTCGCCTTCGAAATCGCCAAAAAAATCGGCTTCCCAAAACACATCCTCGACGACGCCGCCAACATAACCGGCGACCAGCACCTCAAGTTCGAAAAGCAGCTGCAACAGCTCGAAGTCGACAAGAAAGCCATCCGCAAGAAAGAACAAGACCTGCGCATTGCCGACCAGCTGCTCACCGAGGTGGTGGAGAAATACAAGAAATTGCTCGCCGAACTCGAAGGCAAGAAGAAACAACTCATGCGCGACGCGGCAGCCGAGGCACAAGAGCTGATCCAGAAGGCCAACAGCCAGATTGAGCGTACCATCCGCGAAATCAAGGAGGCACAAGCCGAGAAGACCAAGACCAAGGAGATACGCCAGAACCTCGAAAAGACCAAAGAGGAAATCGCGAAAAAGGCCAAGGAAGTGGCCGAGCAAAAGAAAAAAGAAGAAGCCGAGGCCGTCTTGAAAGTGGGCGACACCGTTTGCATCGACGACATGCAGGTGGTGGGCGAGATCCTGTCCATCAGCGACACCGACGCCACCATCCTCTTCGACAGCATCCGCCTGCGCACCAGCCCCGACAAGCTCCGCAAGGTGAGCCGCGCCGAGGCACGCAAGACCCAACGCAACTGGCAGAGAGGCATTGCCGCCGACCTCAGCGAAAAAGCCGAGCACTTCGACCTCACCTTAGACGTGCGCGGCCATCGTGCCGAAGAAGCCTTGGACATCGTCGACAAGTATTTGGACGAAGCCAAACTTTTGAGCATCAAGGAAGTGAGCATCCTCCACGGCAAAGGCAACGGCATCCTGCGCAAGCTCATCCGCGAAAAGCTCAGCCACATGCGCGAGGTGGAGCACTTCTGCGACGCCTCGCTCGAAACGGGCGGCACGGGAATCACCAGAGTTTATTTCAGATAATCACCTCAACTTGGTGAATGAAAAACCATCAACTTGGTGAATGAAGTATGCCTACCGCCGCCCCGACGGCATCTTTGTGGTGCCCATCGGTTGCTTGAAGCTGTAGGCATCTTTTTTCATGTTACAGAAAACCGTATCTTGACCCATGCCTGGCCAATATATCGTATTAGGTTGTCGCGGAAAGAACGTTTTAAGGGTTTATCCAAAAAATTCGTCCTTGAAATTCACAAAATACACTCGCTCCTGCGCCCGGGTCAAGGCGGTGTAAATCCAACGTAGGTCTTCCACTTCGAGCGTTTCCTTTTGGTTGAACGACGAGTCGATGAAAACGGTGGCCCATTGTCCGCCTTGGGTCTTGTGGCAGGTGAGCGCGTATGCGAATTTCACCTGCAAGGCGTTGAACCATGGGTTTTTCTTCATCTCCTTGTAGCGGTCGCGGCGGTTCGGGATGTCCATGTAGTCTTCCTCAATGGCCGCAAACAGCCGTTTGTTTTCCTCTTCTGTCAGCGATGGACTGTTGCTGTAAAGGGTGTCTAAAATGATTTTCGCCTCCATGTTGGGTTGGTCTTGATAGTCGGTGAAGCCTAATTCCACGTCGGCGAAGCGGAACCCGTACATTTCCTCGAAGCGCTTGATCTTGCGTATTTCGGCCATGTCGCCGTTGGCGATGAAACTGATGGCTTGGTTGCCTTCAGCCCAGTAGTAGTTGTTTTTGACGACCATCAGCTTGTCGCCAGTGGCAATCTCTCCCTCAATGTTCAGTATCCTTCCCCTGATGGCTTGGTTGAACAGGTTGGCTCTTTTGTTCGATTTGCACACGATGACGGCCTCGTTTTCGGCACTGTTGGCAAATGCGTTGTGAAGCATCTCCTCAAAGGTCTCTGGCTCAATCTTTTTGATGTCGTCGAACCCTTCTATGTGGAAAATGGGCAGTTCGTATTCGTAAAGGTTTTGCCCCAAGAGTTGCCTGATGTCGGTGGCGTTGTAAAGGATGCCCGATTCAAGGGCTTGTCGTTTCACCTCGGTCAGCTCGAAGGTGGCTACGGTGACGGGAAACTCCGATTTCAGGTATTCGCAATCCAGGGCAGGGCTTTCGCGGCTTTCCACTGGGGGCAGCTGGGCTGTGTCGCCAATCAGGAGCAGACGGCAGTTTTCGCCGCTGAAGACGTAGCTCAGCAGGTCGTCGAGGAGGCTCGATCCGCCGAAATCCCTTTGTTCGCCAATCATGGAGGCTTCGTCGACGATAAACAAAGTGTTTTTGGCTTTGTTTTCGCCTCTCGCTATGCGGATGCTCCCGTCGGGGAAGGTCATGGCTTGGTAGATGCGACGGTGGATGGTCGAGGCGTTTTGTCGGGTATAGCTGCTCAGCACCTTGGCGGCTCTTCCCGTGGGGGCCAGCAGCACGTGTTTCATGCCGATGGAGGGCAAGGTACGCACCAGAGTCTTGACCAACGAGGTTTTGCCCGTGCCGGCATACCCCCTTAGGATATAGGTGGGGTTCTCTTTTTGCGAAAGCAGGAAAGCGGCCAAATGGTAAAGCACGGTGGCCTGTCCTTCGGTAGGCTCGAAACCGAAGGATTGAACCAAATGTCCGTATAGTTCGCTGCGGGTCGGCATGGCTCAGAAGGGGTATCCGATACCGGCTTGCAGCCTGATGTTGTTGGCTTGTAGATTACCGAAGTTCCAATGGCTGCCCGAGTCGTTGGGGGAGGGGTTGCGCATGGCGTAGGCGATGTCGAAACGGAGCAGGAGGAACGAGACGTCGAGCCTGATGCCAATGCCGGCGTCGAGCGCGATTTGCTTGTAAAAGCTGTCGAACTTGAATTCTGCGTTGGGCATCGACTCGTTGGGATGGAAAGTCCAGATGTTGCCGGCATCGACGAACACAGCCCCATTGATGATGTTGTAGACGGGGAACCGCAGCTCGGTGTTGAATTCCAACTGCAAGTCGCCGGTCTTTTCGATGTCGTCGGAAACGGGGACGTAGCCACCAGGGCCGACGGTGCGGTAGAGCCAACCGCGCAGTCCGTTGGCGCCGCCGCCGTAGAAGCTGCGCTCGAAGGGCAGGTCTTGCGAGTTGCCATAGGGCACGCCGATGCCGACGAATTGGCGCATGACGAGCCACGTCTCGGCACCTAAGTCGAGGTGTTGCCTGATGTCGAAGCTGCTCCTGACATATTGGGCGTAGGGTATGCCGAAGATCTCATGCTGCCCGTTGGCGTTTGTGGAGACGATTTTGGTCTTGTTAAATAGCGAGATGAGGTTGCCGCTCGTCTCGAAGTCGGCACGCAGGTAGAAAAAGCTGCCCGACTTGTTGATGCTTTGGGTGTTGTAGGTCAACGAATAGCGCAGGCCCATGAGCAGGTGGCTTGTGTATTGTGCCTTTTTCCTTTGGCTCGTCTCGTTGTCCAAATACTGCTGGAAGATAGGGTTGATGTTGGCGATTTTCACGCTGTTGAGGTAGAGCGGTGAAAGGGCTTGGGCGAGCCGATAGTTGGTTTTCCAGTCGTAGCTGTAGGAGGCCGTGGTGATGTAGCGCGAGTAGTAGTAGCGCGTTTGCGCATTGAATCCCAACGACATGGTAGTGGTGGGTTGGTAGTCGCGGGCCAATGTGATGGATGAGAAAGGCCCTAGGAATTTCGGGAAGAGAAGGCTGGCCGTGATGCCCAATTCCCAGGTGTTGAAAATGCGTTTTTCACTCTCGGAGGCCTCTGTGCCGATGATTTTTTGTGCCTCAAGGCCGCCCTTAAGGCTGAGTTGGAAGGTCTCGGCTCCGTGGAAGATGTTCCTGTTGGAATATGCCAAGCTGCCTTTGATGCCCAAGTCGCCGTCAGAGTTGGTACCCTCGCCTTGTAGGGTGAAGGAATGCACGTCGTTTTGTTGCATCGTGATGCGGCAGTCGAGACGGTTGAGCGTGTCGGAGGCGACCTTCACTGTGTCGAATTCGATGTTGACGTTGCTGAAGAGGCGGAAGTTGCCCAAGGCCCTGTAGGTGTTGGTCACGCTGCGCTGGTTGTAGGGCATGCCTTCAAGGATCTGGATCGAGCGCAAGAAGGACTGCGGCTTCACTTTTTGGGCGTTGAAATAGTAGAAATTCAGGTGGTTGATGCGTTTGCGGCGCCCCACCTCTTGGGTGAGTGTGATGGAGTCGACGGGACGGTCGTTCATCCTGAAAATGGAGAAATCGGGATAGATGCTGATCTTGTTGATATAGTATTTCTTGAAAGCCAACTCGTTGTTTTTCAGTTTCATGGTGACGCTTAGCGTGTGGTTCATGAAGTTGCTGTCCACCTCGTAGTAGATGTCGTCGCGACTGAAAAAGTAATAGCCTGAGTTTTTCATCCGTTCGGTGATGACTTCGCGTTGGTTGTTGAGCTTGTAGGCATTGTAGATGTCGCCTTCCTTCAGCTCAAACTTGGCACTGTCGCGCATGATGTAGCGTTTGATGAGCGTGTCGTCGATGACGCGGTCTATCTTGTTGACATAGTATGGATTCGAGGGATAGACGTGGTAGGTTACCTTGGCGCGTTTACCCTTTTTCTTCACGGTGTGGCTCACTTTGGAGTGGAAATAGCCCACGTTGTCGAGATAGCGGGTCATTTGGTTGGCCGACTTGTTGGCTCCGGCCTCGTCGTAATAAATGGGCTCCCTGCCGAACGAGCGGTTCATCCATTGCCAGAATTTGCTGTTGGGTCTTCTCTCCGCCTTATACCACACCCATGTCGGAAATCGGGTTTGCAAAGGACCTTTGTAAGGCTTTAGGGCGATGTATGACGACAACTCCGACTTGCTGATGTCGGTCTTTTTCTCCTCGATGGTGACCTTGTTGCTCTGTACCAAACACTTTCCTTCGGGCACGAATCTATTGAGGGCGCACGACGACATGAAGACAGTCGCCATCAGCAAGAGAATGATATGGAGCTTTTTCCAAGACATTGCCGCGTATTTTTTTGCAAAGATAGGGATTTCTTCAGAAACAACCGTGTTTTAGGGAAAAGTTGTTTTTACAGTGTCAAACGAATTGCAACCTGTGTTACAGTAACCACTGTTGCAATTTGTAATAGTTTCATTTCTCAAACCGCCTCAATTCCATCGTCTCCCCATCAAACACGGCATAACTGAAATCGTAAATCCAATTTCCCACGACGGTGGTCAAGGCATGGTTGCCAGTCTTGTACTGCATGGGCTTGTGCTGGTGGCCGAAGACGAAGAACTCAATCGACGGGTCGAGTTGGGCTTGCTCTTGGGCGTATTGGTAGAGGCGGGTGTTGGGGATGTCGTCGTAATAGCCGCGCTCCACTTCGTTCTTGAGTTTTTTCAGACGGTGCTTGTGCGACCAACGCAAGGCCAAACCAATGCCCAAATCAGGGTGCAACCACTTGAATAGCCATTGGTTAGGCTTGAACTCGAATACTTTTTTCAGGAACTTGTAGCCTCGGTCGCCCGGACCTCTGCCGTCGCCGTGGACGAGGAAGAATTTCTTGCCTTTTATCGTCTTTACCACAGGTTCGCGGTGCAGTTCGATGCCCAATTCGTCATGCAAATAGCCAAAACACCACAAATCGTGGTTGCCGATGAACAGATGGACGGGAATGCCTGCATCGGTGAACTCGGCCAACTTGCCTTGAAGCCTCACGAAACCTTTGGGAATCACGGTCTTGTATTCAAACCAGAAATCGAAAAGGTCACCCATTAGGTAAAGTTCCTCGCAGTCGGGACGAATCATGTCCAAGAAGCGCAAGAGTTTCCTTTCGCGGTCGTGGCTGTCCTCAAGCGAGGGGATGCCCAAATGGAAATCGGTGGCGAAATAGACGGCCATCAGAACTTGATTTCGGCGCTGCGGCGGATGAGTTCGGTGATGAGGGTGATGAGTTTCGGCTCGACGGCGTGCACGGCCTTGATGACTTCCTCGTGTGTGATGCTCACGGGATGGTCCTCGCCGTAGATGTTGCCCATGTCGGAGACGATGCTCAGGCCGAAGACGGGCAGGCCGCCCTGTCGCGCCACGATGACCTCGGGCGTGGTTGACATGCCAATCGTGTCGGCCCCGATGATGCGGAAGTAGCGGCATTCGGCGGGCGTCTCGTAGGTCGGTCCAGTGGTCGAGCAGTACACACCGTGTTGAACCTCAATGCCTTTCTCGCGGGCGATGTCATCGGCCATGCGGATGAGGCGTTTGTCGTAAGGCTCACTCATGTCGGGGAAACGGGCGCCAAAACGGTCGTCGTGCGGCCCGATGAGCGGGTTGGGCATGGTGTGGATTTGGTCGGTGATGATCATGATGTCGCCGACTTTGAAACTTGGGTTCAAGCCGCCTGCTGCATTGCTGAGAATGAGGAACTTGATGCCCAATTGCATCATCACGCGGATGGGAAAGGTGACTTCGCTCATCGGGTAGCCTTCGTAGAAG
>DGXB01000048.1:16289-19932 GCA_002396205.1 Bacteroidales bacterium UBA4243 | reverse complement strand
TCTACCAACTGAGCTACGGAAGCAACGTTTTAATTACATTGAACCTCTCGGTTTGCGGGTGCAAAAATACAACCTTTTTCCTTATGTCCGACGTTTTTCTCCAACTTTTTTTCTTTACCCTATTTAAAACGCTATATTTCTGCAAATTACAAAACCATCCATTTTCACTGCTTGGTGAACCATGTCTTGAATTCGCCCACCCTCGCCTTGCTCACGATGATCCTTTCAGGCGTTTCCATGACCAAATTGATGGCCAACTTGTTGCCAAACCACACCGAAACGTCCTTGATCGACCTGCGTGCAACGACGAACTGGCGGTTGGCACGGAAAAACTCGTGCGGATCCAACTGGGCTATCAGGTCGTCCAACGTCTGGGTCAGGTAATAGGACTTGCCCTCAAACGAGACCAACTTCACCGTCTTGGCCTCGATGTAGGCATAAGCCACATCGCTGACCGCAAGCGGCACCAACTTGTCGCGCTCGGGAAGCAGGAAATAGTTCCTGTATTTCTTCTTCTGTCCCAACTGCTCCAACAGCCGCTCAACCTGGTCGGAATTGACGCGCGTCTCCGAAAGCGTGAGCAATTTGCGCATGGCGCGTTCCAAAGCCTCCTTGCTGATGGGCTTCAGCAGGTAGTCGATGCTGTTCACCTCGAAGGCCTTCAGGGCATACTCGTCGTAGGCCGTAGTGAATATGACGGGGCATGTGATGTTGACCTTGTCGAAAATGGCGAACGACGAACCGTCGGCCAAATGGATGTCCATAAACATCACGTCAGGCATGGGGTTCTCTTCGATCCATTCCACGCTGTCCTCGATGGTTTCGAGTACGCCAACGATTTCGATACCGGGGGTGACTTCCACCAATAGCTTCTTCAGGGTTTTGGCAGCCATGCCTTCGTCTTCAATTATTAGTGCTTTCATAGTTCTATTCGTTTTGTTTAAGAGGCAAAGTTACGCTAAAAATCGTTCCATCGTCAAAAATTTCAACATTTTCGTTCCATTTTAATCGATACCGCTCCGAAAGATTGGCCAATCCGATGCCTGTCCTTTCCTCAATTCCGATTTTCTTTTGTATTTTATTACTGATTATCAAGTGATTATCGTTATCAGTGGAAACATTCACCGTAAGAGGGTGTTTCGATGAGATGACGTTATGCTTGATGGCGTTCTCCATCAGCCCCTGCACGGAAAGGGGCAAAACCAGGTAGTTGTCGTAACGCTCGTGGTCGATGTGATGGTCGAAAACGAGGTTGTCGCCATAGCGCATCTTCATCATCTTGCAATAGGCCCTAACGCAGTCGATTTCCTCGGCTAAGGTGACCACTTCCTTGTTCTGCAAGGTGTAGCGCAACACCGACGAGAGCTGCTGCACAAAGTCGCCCGCCTTGGTCTCATCTTCTTCAATAAGCGACTTCAGCGTGTTCAGCGAATTGAAGAGGAAATGAGGATCCGTTTGGTTTTCAAGGGCTTCGAAGCGCGACCGTATGTTCTCGGCACGAAGGGTCTCGTTTTCGATGGCTTTCATGCGCTCATAGTATAGCGTCCGGAGCAAATAGGCCGACATCACCGCAAAGCCAAACAAAGGCAAGTCGCCCAAGCTTCCCTTGACCATGCAAATCCACAGCGAGTGAGGCGGCCTCCACTCGGGCACGGTGTACCATTGCAGCACCGTACACAGGGCACTCAACGCAATGCCAACACAAAGCGTACCCAAGACAATGTGGACGACCAAGCCATTCCGTCGCTTGTGGCTTATGCCCATGACGTGCCTGTCGTAAAGCAACACGAGGAAAACCATGATGAATGTGAGCGGGATGTTGAGCACCACCTTTTGCAGCATCCTTCGTTCATGGAATTCCGGCGGCTCGTGTCGGTGATGCGGTCTGTGAGGCACATGCTGCACCTTTTGGACTTGAAGGGTGTCTTGCGCCAGTTCTTCGTCTTCATGTCCATCCCAACGCTCCATGCCTGTCGGGTTGTCGAACATGGGCCGGCTGAAATAAAACGTCAGGCCAAACAAGGCATAATACACCAAGGTGATGGCCAACGAAAGCATTACTATTCGACGCAGCGAAAGAAAGTTGTCTAAATCTTTATACAGATGATTGTTATTCATATCTTAAAGCATTAATAGGGTCGGTGCGCGAAGCCTTCAATGCGGGGAAGAAACCGGCGATGAGGCCCAAAATGGCGCACGAAACAAACGAGATGACCATCCAAAGCACGTTGACGACGTAGGGCAACGACATGGCCATCGAGACCACATAAGACAGCAGCAGCCCAAGCAACATGCCCAAAACGCCACCGATGAGGCTCAAAATCATACTCTCGGTGAGGAACTGCATCAGTATGGCGGCATTCTTCGCGCCTATCGACATGCGCAGGCCGATTTCCTTGGTGCGCTCCGTGACGGTCACATACATGATGTTCATGATGCCGATGACGCCTACGAGCAACGAAATCAAGGCGATGGCGACCAACACGGTGGTGATCATGCCCGTCATCGAACTCATCATCTCCAACATCTCCTGCTGGGTGCGCACCTCGAAGTCGTCGGCGCCGCCTTCGGGTATCTTGTGCGAAGCCCGCAAGAGGCTTTCGATTTCCTCGACGGCAGCCTCGGCCACGTTTTCCGATGCCGCCGAGCAAACAATTTGCTGGATGTAGTCGACGCCGAGCATTCGCTTCTGCACGGTGCTGTAAGGCATCACCACGAGGTCGTCCTGGTCCATGCCCATGCTGTTTTCGCCGCGTTCCTTGAGCGTCCCGATGACCTTGAAAGGCATGTTGCCCACGCGGATGGTCTTGCCGATGGGGTCCTCGCCGTCATCGAACAGCTCCTCCACAATGGTTTGGCCTATCAAGCCGACCTTGGCGTATTTCTTCACGTCCTCGTCGGTGAAGTTGACACCTGTGGCTATTTCGTATTTGCGGATTTCGAGGTAGTCGGGCGAACCGCCATACACCGTTCCCGACCAGTTCTTGGAGCCGTTCACCAACTGTCCGCCACTATTGACCACGGGGCTGACCATAGTGACGTTTTTGGCCCCTTTTTCAATCAACTCGCAGTCGCGCACCTTGAGCGACTGTACGTTCGTAGAGCCCATGCTTACGCCGCCTCTCCTTTGGTTGGCGCGCATCACCATGATGAGGTTGGTGCCCATGTCGGAAAGCTGGTTGGCGGTGCTTTGTTTCAGCCCCTCACCGAGGTTGACCACCGCGATGACGGCAGCGATGCCGATGACGATGCCGAGCATGGAAAGGGCAGAGCGCGTCTTGTTGCGGAGCAGGGCTTTCGCCGATATTCTTATGAGGTTCAGTATATCCAAAATAGTCCAGAGTTTAGGGTTAATAGTCATTATCGACCGGAAGGGCGGCCAAGGCTTCGGCGGCAGATTTGGTGTTTACTGGTTCATCACGCAAAATATGACCGTCGCGGAGGAATATCGTTCTGCTCGTAAACACCGCAATGTCAGACTCGTGGGTCACGAAAGCGATGGTCTTGCCTTGCTCGTGCAGGCTTTGGAACAGACTCATGATTTCGTATGACGTGCGGGTGTCCAAGTTGCCCGTGGCTTCGTCGGCGAGCACAATCACAGGGTCGTTGACCAAAGCCCGCGCGATGGCCACGCGCTGCTGCT
>DGXB01000048.1:0-16234 GCA_002396205.1 Bacteroidales bacterium UBA4243 | reverse complement strand
GCCACGCGCTGCTGCTGACCGCCCGAAAGCTGGTTGGGCATGTGACCCATGCGGTCTTTCAGCCCAACGAGTTCCAAGGCATGTTGCGCCCGCTCGTGACGCTCCTTGTGCGACACGTCGGGGTTGTAGACCAAGGGCAGCTCCACGTTTTCCAAAGCCGAAGTGCGTGGCAAAAGATTGTAGGACTGGAACACAAAGCCAATCTTGCGGTTGCGGATGTCCGACAGCTCGTTTTTCGTGCGTTCCCTAACCGAAATGCCGTCGATGTAATACTCGCCAGAAGTGGGTTGGTCGAGGCAACCAAGGATGTTGAGCAAGGTCGACTTGCCGCTTCCCGACGAGCCCATGATGCTCACAAACTCGCCCTGGAAGATGTCGAACGACACGCCCTTGAGGGCATGGACTTCCTCGCTCCCAACGACAAACGTCCGCTTGAGGTTCTCGACCTTGATGATGGATGGCTTCTCACTCATGATTCCATACGATTATGCCGGAGGGCCGCCGGGGCCGCCACCGTTCTTGTTACTGCTATTGCTCTTGTTCCTTCCGGGAGGGCCTGGCATGAAGGGGTTTTCGCCTTTCTTCACTTCCTTCTCCTTGACGACATATTGGGCCGAAAGCACCACCGAATCGCCGGCTTGCACGCCTTGTTCTATTATCTTGTAGGCGCCGTCGCTCATGCCCACCTTGACGGGGCGCGGCATCATGTCGTCGCCTTTTTTCAGCCAAACTATGGAATGGCTTGCTCCAGCAGTGCCGTTTTCGCCCATCTGCGGTCGCTCGCCTTGGGGCGGTTCGGGACGTTGTCCTTCGGGCTTGTCAGCCTTACGGATGGCCTTCAGCACCTGTTCGTCGGGTGTGAAGTTGAGCGCCTCGGCAGGCACGGCCAGTCCCGTTTGCTCCTCGGTGACGATGGTCACGCTGGCGGTCATGCCGGGGAAGAGTTTTTGGTCGGGATTAGGCGCCTCGATAATGACGGTATAGGTCACCACGTTGCTCGTCGTGGTGGGTTTCATGCGGATTTGGTTCACGGTGCCTTCAAACACGTCATTCATATAGGCGTCAACGGTAAAAGTCACACGTTGCCCTGTTTTCACCTGCCCGATGTCGGCTTCATCTACATCGGCCTCCACCTGCATCTTGGTCAGGTCATTGGCCAAAGTAAACAAGGTTGGTGTGCTGAACGAGGCTGCCACGGTCTGGCCCACCTCCACGGCGCGGTCGAGCACGATGCCGTCGATGGGCGAATAGATTTCGGCGTAGGCCAAGTCGACACGCGCTTGGTCGTAGGCCGCCTGCGCGTTCTTCTTGCTCATCTGTGCCTGCGTGTAGGTGTTTTGCGCCTCTTGGTAGGCAGCCAAAGTGGCAGCATTGGATTCATAAAGCTGCTTGGTGCGCTCGTAAGTCAATTTTGCGTAGTTGAGCTGACTCTCAGCCGAGGTAAGACTAGCCTTGGCGCGGCTCAGGCTCTGGTTGAGGGTCTGCTTGTCGAGCTCAGCCATCAGTTGGCCTTTCTTCACCTCGTCGTTGAAGTCGACATAAATTTTTTCGACCTTGCCCGACACCTGCGTACCCACTTCGACGGTCTCAACCGGCTCGATGGTGCCCGTGGCGGTGACGGTGTTCTCAACGGTGTATTCGTTCACCACATGGGTGCGGATCACCAATTCCTTGTTGGCCGACTTGCCGGCATTGACGATCATCATGATGGCCACGGCCACGACCGCAATGCCCAAAATGACCAGCCATATTTTTCTTTTCTTTTTCATCAAGAGTGGGATTTAAGATTTAAAGATTCAAAATTTGATGGGTTTACCCATGTAGATGTCCAGGATTTTGCGCTGCATAAGCAACGAATACTTGTTTTGGATGTAAGAATTGAGTGCGTTCAAATAGTTGTTTTGTTGCTGAAGCAGTTCCACGGTGGTGATGCTACCATATTGGTATTGAACATTATAGGCATTGAAACTCTTGCCGTAGGCGTTCTCCTTGGCTTGCGATACCTTGTAGGCGTTGAAAGCCGAAATCACATTGCGATAGGCTTGCACCACGGTTTGGCGCACTTCGAGTTGCGTTTGCTCATAGTCGAGTTGGGCCTGTTGCAGCGCGATACGACTCTTCTTCACGTTGGCTTTGGTTTGGCCACGGCTGTAAATGGGGATGCTCATCGACACGCCCACCGACTCTGTAGGTTTGCTATACCATTTCTGGTTGCCTTCGCTGTCGAAAGCGAGCATATTCATGCCTACGTTGGCATTGGCCGAAACGGAAGGAAAATAGTTGCCTCGCGCCAAATCGACGCTCTTTTGGGCAATGCGGATGTCGTAGTCGCCCATGCGCAAATCGGGCAAATAGGCCATGGCAAGGCTAATGGCTTCCTCCTCCGAAGGCAGGCTTTCGCGCAGATTGTCGAGATTGTCGGTGCTGGGAGCAACGATTTCCAACTCATCGACTGGTTCCATCGAGAGCAACACTTTCAAATCCAATAGGTTGTTTTCAATATTGATGCGTGTGTCGACCACGTTGTTCGAGTCGCTAAGGTATTGCGCCTCAAGCAACAAGAGATCGCTTTCGAGAATGCTACCCACGCTGTGGCGCACGCGGCCTTGCTTGACTTGCTCGCGGCTGGTGTTGAGCACCTCTTGTTGGTATTTCACCAACTCCTGGTTGCCGAGAATGGTGAGGAAACTTTGCAAGATTTGCGTAGTCAACTGGTTGTCATAGCGTTCCATCTGCACCGCATTGCGTTCCACATTGAGGCGGTTCTGCTCGATGGTGTTGTTGATAGCTCCTCCTTGGTAGATCGTCACCGAGGAACCCACGCCCACATTGCCCGACGTAGACCAACCGTTTTCGTTGTTCGAGAAGTTCTGTCCCACCGAGGCGCTCAAGTTGGGCAGGCGTTGTTGTTTCGACTGCTCGTAGGTCGTTTCCAGCGATTGTCCCGTCAGCTCCATCGACTTGCGTTCGTAGCTGTTGGCCACGGCAAAACGAAGGCAGTCCTCAAGCGAGAACTGGTAGGAATGGATTTCCTGGGCCATGCAGGAAAAAGCGAGAAACACAATCGGAACCGAGGCTAATATCTTCTTAATAAGCGTCATATGAAAGCAAATTGAAAAGGCAAAAATAGGAAAAAACGGAAAAACAAAAAGCGAACAAAAACAAAAAAATTTGGCCTCAATCAAGTTTTTTGTATTTTTGCGGTATCAAAAAGGAGTGTTCCTTGTTGGGATTTGACATTATTGAAAACGATTTTAAACCTAATAACTAACTAAAATTTAAAAAGTTATGAAGACAAGTAACAAGTTCTTCGCCGAATTGTTCGGCACGTTCGTCTTGGTGTTTGGCGGTTGCGGTACCGCCTTGTTTGGCCACGTCGGTTTCCTTGGCGTCGCCATCGCCTTTGGTCTCACCGTGATTGCCATGGCCTACGGCATTGGTCACATCTCGGGTGCCCACCTCAACCCCGCCGTCAGCTTCGGCGTGTTCGTCAATGGCCGCATGACCGCCAAGGAAATGCTGGTCTACTGGGCTGCCCAGTTCATCGGCGCCATCATCGCCGGTGCCTTGCTGCTCTGCATTTGGAATGCCATCCCTAGTAACGAAGCCACTGGCGTGTTCGCGTCCAACGGTTACGGCGAAGCTTTCCAAAAAATCAACGGTGGCGATTACCAAGCCATCTCGATGGGAGGTGCTTTCCTCGTTGAGTGCCTGCTCACCTTCGTGTTCCTGATGGTCATCCTCGGCGTGACCGACAGCCGTCACGCCAACGGCAAGTTCGGCGGTTTAGCCATCGGTCTCACCCTCGTGCTCATCCACCTCATCAGCATCCCGCTGACCAACACTTCGGTCAACCCCGCCCGTTCGCTCGGCGTGGCCCTGTTCTCCGACTGTGGTGGTGCTTGGAGCGCCATGAGCCAAGTGTGGCTCTTCATCGTGGCCCCGCTCGTCGGCGCTGGCCTTGCCGGCCTGTGCTACAAGTGCCTCGGTGGTTGCGAAAAGTGCAAAAAGGATTAATGCAATTCGTTCCTAAATCATAGAAAAGTCCTGCAAATGCGGGACTTTTCTTATTTTTGCAGCATGTCTGGCATTTACATCCACATCCCTTTCTGCAAGTCGAAATGCGGCTATTGTGGGTTCTATTCGTTGCCCTCATTGAAGCTGAAAGAGCGGTTTTTGGAGGCACTGAAGGAGGAAATCATCGCAAGGAAGGATTACTTAGGCTCTAAGCGTCATTGCGGGCTTGACCCGCAATCTCCCGCGCTTGAGGATAGTCGTGATATGCTTTCCATCGACACGATCTATTTTGGCGGTGGCACCCCTTCCCTGCTCACTGTTAGCGAAATAGACGATTTGCTACACCTTATTAATACGCATTATCCCGTTGCCAAAAACGCCGAAATCGCCCTTGAAGCCAACCCCGACACGCTGTCGTTGGACTATCTGCAAGCCTTGCGCAAAATGGGTGTCAATAGGCTCAGCATTGGCATCCAGAGCTTCTTCGATGAAGATTTGAAGTATTTGGGGCGGAAACACAATGCCAACCATGCCCGACAATGCCTCGACTGGGCCAAACAAGCCGGATTCAGCAACATCAGCATCGACCTGATTTACGGTCTTCCCACCTCCGATGCCAAGCAATGGAACCACAACTTGGACATCTTCTTCGATTACGACCTGCCGCACCTCTCGGCCTACGCGCTCACGCTTGAACCCAATTCCATCCTGACCAAGCAAATAGAATTAGGTAAGGCACAACCCGTTAACGAGGAGGATGCCCTCCGCGACTACGAAATCCTTTGCCGACGCGCCAAGGGAAACGGTTTTTTGCATTACGAGATTTCCAACTTCTGCAAACGTGGGATGCACTCCAAACACAACGCCTCGTACTGGTTCGGAACGCCATACGCTGGTTTCGGGCCTTCGGCGCATTCGTATGACGGCGTTTCGCGGCAGTGGAATGTTTCAAGCGTTGAGAAATACATTGACACGAGACGCGAGACTGCGAGACTGCGAGACCAGATAGTCCCGTGTCCCGAAGTCCCGTGTCCCGCATCCCAAAAAGAGCGACTCTCCCCTGAGCAACAATACGATGAATACGTCATGCTGCGGCTGCGCACGCATTGGGGCATCGACCTGAAATGGATGAAACGCGAGATGGGCGAAAGGTTTTCGACCTTCTGTGAGCAACACGCCAAGCCTTTGGTTGCCCAAGGCCGTCTCTCACAGACACGGGAGTTCCTCTACCTCACCGACCAGCAGATGCTCTTCGCCGACGGCGTGGCGGAAGAATTGTTTTGGGAATGATGTACTATTTTTCCTCATTTTTCAAAACCTACCGATTTCTTTCCTATTTTTGAAACCTAAAACGCCCCAATAACCAAGGTCCCTGATCCTGTTGGAGGACCGACATCACGAATCAAATCAACAAAAATAGTTATTATGCTTAAATTCAAATCATTACTTCTCTCTGGTCTTCTGCTTATCGGCCTCGGCGCCATGGCTCAAGACGAAAACGAGCGCCTCGTTGGCGCCAACTGCACGAGCATCATGGTGGGCAAAAAGGCCTCCACCGACGGCTCCGTCATCACCTCCCACACCTGCGACGGTCGCTACCGCACCTGGATGCGTTGGGAACCCGCCGCCGACCACAAAATTGCCGAGCCATCCAAGGGCAAAAAGAAAAAAGGGAACGACACTGAAGTGGTTGAAACCCACAAGGTCTACAAAGGCACCATGCACACCGAAGACCCCTTCGACAACCGTGGCCTTGAACTGGCCGGCGAAATCCCGCAAGTGGCCCACACCTACGCCTACCTCAACACGGCCTACCCCTGCCTCAACGAGAAACAATTGGCCATCGGCGAGACGACCTTCTCTGGCCCCGACACCTTGGTCAACCCGAAAGGCATGTTCATGATTGAAGAATTGCAGCGCGTGGCCTTGATGCGATGCGACAACGCCCGCGACGCCATCCAGCTCATCGGACAACTCATCAAAGAGTACGGCTATGGCGACGGCGGCGAGTGCATCACCATTGCCGACAAGAACGAAGTATGGCAGATGGAAATCCTCGGCGAAGGCCCCGACAAGATTGGTGGCGTATGGGCCGCCAAGCGCATCCCCGACGACGAAGTGGGCGTCAGCGCCAACATCGCCCGCATCGGCAAACTCGAACGCGGAAGCAAGGACTTCTATTGCTCCGACAACTGCGAAGCCGTAGCGAAGAAATACGGCCTTTGGGACGGCAAGGGCGACTTCATTTTCTGGAAGGCCTTCCGCGCTTCTTACGGCGGTGGCAAGAACTACAGCGACCGCGAATTCTTCATCCTGAGCCAGTTGGCACCTTCTTTGAACCTCAACCGCGACATGCCCGAACTGCCCTTCTCGGTGAAACCTGATGAAAACGTCGACGTCCGCAAGGTGATGGAACTCTTCCGCAGCACCTACGAAGGCACCGACATGGACATGACCCGCAACGTGAAAATGGTGGCCAAGAAACGCCAAGACGACGGCACAGTGGTCAACGACACCATCATCAGCCCCATCGCCAACCCTTGGCTCACTTCCGCCACGATGAACACGCTCAATTATCTCGCTCCCGGCACCGTCAACTTCCAGCGCACCGTGGCCGTGGCTTGGAGCAGCTACCACCACATCATCCAATGCCGTAGCTGGGTGCCCGACGAAATCGGTGCCATCTGCTGGATGAGCTGCGACAACCCGGGACAAAGCCCACGCATCCCGATTTTCTCAGGCTCCACCACCCTGCCTGAAGGCTTCGACAAATGCGGCCAACTGCGCTATCGCGACGAGGCCTGGATTTGGCACTACCGCAAGGCCAACAAATTAGCCACCGTGCAGTGGGGCCGCACCAAGCAGACGCTGCTTGGCACCGCCAACCGTTTCGAGCAAAAGGCTTTCGACGAGATTCCCGCCATCGAGAACAAGGCCAAAGCCATGATTGCCGAAGGCAAGACCAAGGAAGCCACCAACCTCCTCAACCAATACACCTCCGATTTCGCCGCCTCGACGCGCCAAGCCTGGAAAGAGATGGAAAACAAATTCTGGTACTGGTTCAGCATGGGGTTCTAAACCCTCGCCTATACAATAAAAAAAGGAGAGCCGAAGCTCTCCTTTTTTTATGGGTGTTGTTCAACCGTGACTGTTACATCCTGCCCCGACTCTCCTATCACTTTGATAAGACCTATCCGGGAATGCATGCTCATCGAAGGATCGACCGTTACGGTAACGGTCTTGTTGCCAAAGCCGCTCGTCGGTTCGCAATGGAGCCATGAAACTCCAACATTCAACGTCCACGACTGGTTCGAC
This sequence comes from Bacteroidales bacterium UBA4243, assembly GCA_002396205.1. Classification (GTDB taxonomy): domain Bacteria; phylum Bacteroidota; class Bacteroidia; order Bacteroidales; family F082; genus Limimorpha. Next base: position 8,902 of record DGXB01000048.1, on the reverse strand, counting down.
GAAATCGTGATGGTGTAGTCGCCACCTTCGGCACGCGCCTCAAACTCAGTGGGGTTCACCTCCAATTCATAGACCTTGCCTTCTTGGACAACCACAACAGTGGCAAGCACCACCCCCAAATGCTTGGCGGAGAGATAGCCTATGCGCCCCTCGGTGGAAGCGTTGGCGCTAATGGCCATGTCGATGGTGGCATCGCCTTGTCCCGAACCTGTCAAGAGCGTAATCCAGTTGCTGGCCTCAAGTTCCCAAGCTGTGTTGGCTGTCAACGCAAGATGTTGCATTCCACCAGAGGCCGGTATAAACAAAGTGTCGACATCGAAGCTCACCTCAACAGGTTGGTCGCCAGCCACCTGACTCACCGAAAAGTCGTGGCTCAAGTTGCCCGACTTGATGACAAAACCGGCTGTTCGAGGCTCGGCGATGGGATTGGCCGTAGCTGTCAAGACGACGGTGGCATTGCCCGTTCCCGATGCCTGCGAGAGCGTAAGCCATTCGCAACTCATTGCAATTTCCCAATCAGTATCGCAACCAATTGTGATTTCACCTTGCCCGCCTTCCTTTGGGAAATGGAACGCCAAAGGCGTGACATCAAGGAAATGGGGGTCGACAGAGGCTTCCTGCTTGACGATGAGCATGGCCTGGAATCCGCTCGCCGAAGTGAACATGACGGTCGTCTGACGGTCTTCGTAAGCAGGATTCTCGCCCACGGTCACACTGACCTGCGCATCACCTTGCCCTTCGGTCAGGCTGAGGCTCACCCAATCGGCGGCGGCTTCAGCCGTCCAAGCGTCCTCCGTTGAAACGCTGACGGTCTTGGTCTCGCCCGTATTGGCAAATTCAAGCGACGTGGGGTCAAGCTCAATGGCCATGATTACAGCAATCGACTGCACAACATGAACCTTGTCGGAGACTTGTTGGCTGCCAAAAACGACATCCACTTCCCGATTCACCGAATATTCGCCTTGGATAGGATTAATCGTCAGGGTCAATGTGGCATCACCGTTGCCCGAAGCCATTGAGCTGGTAATCCAATTGGGCACCGTGACAGTCCAATCCACGTTTGATGACACCGAAATGGCAAACTCGCCGCCTTCGGCATCGCATTGGATGTCCTTGGGCGTGACGTTGAGAAAATATTCTGGCATGTTCTGGGTGATGGTCAACGAGGCCGTGTTGTCCTTGGTATTGGCAACGATTTCGGTCGTGCGGCTATCACCAGTTGTGTTGGCATCGGCGATAAGGGTCAGTGTGGCATCGCCAGTGCCCGACGTGGGCGAAACGACAAGCCAATCGGCAACGGGGTAGATGGTCCACTCGCCATTCGACTTCAAGGCAACCTCGACCGTGTCGCCCAAAGCGGCAACCTCTTGCGTGGCGGTGCCAAACGACACTTCGACGGGTTTGCGGCAGCCCACAATGGCTAAAGCCACCGCTGCCATCAGCATAAAGGATTTCAGTTTTCTCATAAGGCTATGAATTAATGTTGTTTTACGACTATAACGATTTTTGTGGTGTCTTAGTATGTTTCTGTAAAAAAGGTGCGCCGCTATGAAAAACGACGCACCCCTACCATGAAAACAATTATCTACTATCTTGCGATTAGAAGATTTCAGTCCTGTTGTCCTTGATCTTGGCTTGGTTTCTCAAGGCGTTGTAGACACCGCCGCCCAACACCCTGTTGGTGAATTGGCTGGTCTTCTCCCTGATGACGTCGCTATAGTCGCTGACGGCGGCAGGTTGCGTGAATTTCACGTTCTTGATGATGAAAGCGCTGCTGTTGCCTGCAATGGGGCCAACTTCCTCGCCTTCCTTCATGCCAAGGAGCGTACCCACGATGTCGGCCTCGACACCGAAGTTGCCCAACACACGCGAATCGAGGGTGATATCGGAAACCGTCGTCGACTCGGCGCCAAGCTCGCTGACCATCCTGTTGACATCCGTGCCACAAGCCTTCATCTTCTCAACGGCGATTTGGCCCTTCTTCTTGTTGAGGATCTGGTACTTGGATTGCTCAACCACGGCTTCCAAAGGAGCGTAGCCTTCGTGAACCACACCAGTCAGAGCGGCCACGACAAGCATATTGTCGAGTTCGAAAATCTTCTCCGAAACATCGCCTTTCTTGGTCTTCTCATCGAAAGCCCAGCGAACGATTTCACGCGGGTTGTCGATACCGGCAATCTGATAGGTCGACTTGTTCATACGGGGCATCGTGCGCTTGGTCAAGCCTTGGTCTTCGATGGCTTTGTTGAATTGGTCGTAGGTCCTGTTTTCGGTGACGAACTTGTTGGCGTCGGCGTAAATCTTCTGATAAGTCTTGGTGCTGGCCGTGATTTCGTGCGTCAGATAGGCCAAGCGGACTTTCGGTTGAGGTTCGGTCTTGCCCGTGACCTTGACGATATGATAGCCAAACATGGTCTCCACCACGCCCAACGAGCCAACGGCGTTGTTGACGACATATTCGTTGAAGGGAGTCACCATGGTGCCATCGGTGAACCAGTCGAGGTCGCCGCCCTTGTCCTTGGTGGCGTCAGTGTTGTATTCGGCGGCCAGTTGGGCAAACAGTTCATCGTTGTTCTTGGCGGCTTGCAGTTGGGCCAGCAGCTCGTTGGCTTTGGCTTCGGCCTGTTCCTTGGTGGTGATGGTGTCCTGGCTACCGTAGGCGCCCTTGTAACCAATCAGGATATGGCTGGCTTTCAGTGAGTCGGGGCGGTTCATCTGGTCGATGATGCGAACCAAGTTGAAGGCATCGCCGTTTTCGTAGGGGCCAAACACATAACCAATGCCGTTGCCATTGTCGAAAATCGGAGCCTCGATTTGTTCAGGAACGTCTTTCCTGCCCAACCAAGTGCTGTCGTAGCGCTTGTCGGAGTTGGCGTTGACGAAGTTGATCGGGTTGTCGGTGTCGGCAAAGTCGCGTCTCATGTCCTGCACGTGCTTCAAGGCATCCTGACGGTCTTCCAGCGAAGGCTTGATCTCGAACACCACATACTCGATGTCGCGACGCTCGTCGGTTTCGTAGCGGCTCTTGTTTTCCTCATAGAAAGCCCTGTTGTCGGCATCGGTCACGACCACCGTCGAATCGGGGATGGAGGCATAACGCAAAGCGATGACATCGGCAGAAGCCTTCATGTTCTTGTTCTCGTAATATTTCTGTGCCAAAGGCTGGGGAAGGAAGAAGGATGCCTTCACGAGGTTGTCGAACTTGGTCTCCAAACGGTTCTGCTTCAAGGCCTTCTCGAAGTCCAACCAACGGTTGTAGTAGTCAGCCGGAAGGTCGTTAAGGCTTTGGAGATATTGTGTCACACGCTCGCGATCGAAGCCGTTGGCGTCGCTGAAGCTCTGCACCACCCAATCGTGGGGATTGTTGCCCGTCATCTGATCCAGGAGTTCCTCAGAGGTGATGCCGATGCCCGAAGCCTCATACTCCTTGCCCATGATGTTGTTCTTGATCATCTCTTCCAAAGTGCTGTTGTAGATGCTATAGGTCTCAGCGGAAGAGAGATTGTTGTTGTTGGTCGAAGACCTTCTGCTCTCAAGATTCTTTTCCTTGGCGGTCTCATAGTCTCTCACGGAGATCTTCTCGCCATCGACGACGGCTACCGTAGGACCCGTGTTTCTGCCCTGACTTTGGAAAAGGTCTTGCAAGACAAACGCTAACAGTGCGATACCGATGATTGCAATCAACAATCCGGAACGTCTTCTGATTTTTTCAATTGCTGCCATAATTCTATTCTCTATTTACTTATTAAACTTCATTTTTTGAGCGTGCAAATTTAGTAAAGATTTCAACTCGCAGGGAATTTTGTTTGATTTTTATTTTTCAACAAGCGCAATTCCATGTATTTGTTTTCATAACCATCTAAAACCCAGTCATTTGTTTTTGATTTGAAGTTCCACTTCGTCCAATTTCATGTTGGAGGCCTTGAGGATCTTGATGCGATAATTGCCGATTTCAACCACCTGACCTTGTTCGGGGATGCTCTCGCAATAGTGCAAAACCAAGCCGGCCAAGGTCTCGTAGTCGTCGGAAACGGGCAGGTTGAGCTTGTAAGTCTCGTTGAGATAGTCGATTTCGAGGCGTGCCGAGAGGATGAAGGTGTTGTTGCCCACCACTTTTTCCACTTCTTCCTCGACGTCGTACTCGTCGTCGATTTCGCCAAAAATCTCCTCCACCACGTCTTCCATGGTGACGATGCCTGCGGTGCCGCCAAACTCGTCGACGACGGCGGCCACGCCTTGCCGCTTGGCGATGAAATGCTTCAGCAGACGGTCGGCGGTGTAGGTCTCGGGGAAGAAGTCAATCTTGCGGATGAGGTCGGCCACGGTGGCTTCGCGGTGGTCGGCCACGGCACGCACCACGTCGTTGAGGTGCACATAGCCCACAATGTCGTCGATGCTCTCGCCAATCACGATGAGCTTGGAGTGTTTGGTCTCCTCGAAACGGGCCTTCACGGCCTCGATGCTGTCGGTCAGCTTCACGGCCTCAATCTCGTTGCGCGGCCCCATGCACTCGCGCAGCTTCACCGAGCGGAACTCCATCACGTTCTGGAAAAGCTGTATCTCCTGCTGCATGTCTTCGTCGGCTTCCTCCGGGTCGGCATATTCGGCGATGTAGTCGTTCAAGTCGACGGTGCTGAAGGTGTATTCCTCCTTGTCGACCTTGAGGCGTAGCACATAGCGGATGATGAGTTCAGAAATGCAAGTGTAGATGAGGATCAGCGGATAGAGAAGGCAATAGCAGACGAAGGTGGGTACGGCAAAAAACGAAAGGATGGCATTGGGATTGATGCGAAACAGCACCTTGGGCAGGAACTCGCCCACCAAGAGCACAAGCAGCGTTGAAAGGATGGTCTTCAGCAACAGCACCGTGAAATCGTTGCTAATCGAGAGGTAGCCTAACCAACGCACAACGGGCGCGTCGAGGATCGCCGACATGCTCATGCCGTAGATGATGAGCGCGATGTTGTTGCCCAAGAGCAACGAAGTGATGAAGCGCGACTGGTCCTTGAAGAACAGGCTGATGACCTTGGCCGAAAAGGTGTTCTTGGTCAGCTCCACCTCAAGCTGGAGACGGTTAATGCTGTTGAAGGCGATCTCAAGCCCCGAGCAGAGGGCCGAGAAAAACAAGGTTATCGCTACCACAATCCAGCTGTCCATGGCTCATTCCTCCTCGTCGACGTCGAGCAGCGCGCTGCCCGAATACATGGTATATTCCGAAAAATCCTCCTTGGCCACCAAGCTGTCGGCCTCGATTTGCTTGTCAGGTGTTACAATCTTGACATGCGAGCGGGTGTAGATCATCTTTTGGTCCTGATACCAAAAGAACTTGTCGGAATACATGGTTTCGTTGCTGCCGAAGTTCTTCACGACCACATTGCCCATGGCCTCGATTAGGCGTTGTTTGCCGTAGTTCTTGCCATAGTCGGCGTGGAGTTCGGTGGTTTTCTGCCCTTTGTCGAACATGAAAACGTCGAAGCCGAGCGGAAACTCCATGATGTCGTCGTCAGTCTCCATGCGCACCAAACGCGGTGTGTGGAGTTCGAGGTTGACAATGCCGGAGTCGCTGCGATAGAACACCACGCTGTCGGCAATGACGCCCGACAGCGTGTCGTCCGAACCCATAGCCTGGATGACGGCATCGGGGTTTGAACACGAAAACAACATCACAGCCACAGAGGCTGTGATGTTGAGTAGGATTCCTATTTTCAGGAAGTTTTTCAATTACTTTCTGGCTCTGATGGTGGTGGTTTCACCGATCCAGCCACCGACGTTGTAGCTTTGGCCTTCGTTGTAGTCGTTGAAGAAGATGACCTCCATGGCCGGGAAGGCGGCGCTGTAGGCGCGGATCAGGCCGTTGGCGCGTTCGGCGCACGAGGGGTCGATGGCCTTGGCCTTGTTGCACTTGTCGACGGCGGCCCAGAACACGGCCTTGCTGTCGATGTCGCCGCTGAACTGCTTCGAGCTTTCGGCATAGAGCATGGCGATGAGCAGGTAAGGCTCGCCATTGGTCGGGTCAACCTGGGCGGCTCTTCTGAAGATGTCGCGTGCGCGGCCAAGGCTACCCATGTTCTGGTAGCACATGCCCAAGTTGCGGTAGGCACGATATTTACGGTCGTTGTTCTCGGTCTTGGTGGCCTGGTCGAAGAAGGTGGCAGCTTCGCTATACTTCTTGTCCTTGAAGAACTTGATGCCCAAGCTGTAGGAAGCCTCGGGGCTGGGTTCCAGCTCGTTGAGTCTGACGGCGGCATCCAAGAAGAGCTTATGCTCGGTGCAGTCCTTCTTATCCAAGATGGTGGTGATGCGCTTGAGCAGTGTCACGTCGTCGGGCGTTTCGGCCATCTTGGCGCTGAACACCTTGATCAGGTCGTCGCACGAGGCGAAGGGCGAGAACAGGTTGTCGAGGTTATTCTTCACACCTTTGTTGATGTTGATGTTCTTCTCGTTTTTCTCCATCTGCTTGTCGAATCCGGCAACGGCTTCGGTGTCGCCAGCGGCCTCGGCTTCTGCCTTGGCGGTTTCGAGTTGCGTCTCGGTCTCGGCCAAGGCGCCGATGTTGTTGTCGAGCACCTCGGAGAGTTCCTGGTAGACGTTAATGATCGTCATCTTCTCGGCCTTGTCGTTGTTCACCATGTCGATTGTGGCCTTGAAGTAGGCGTCGATGTAGGCGCCTTGCAGCTGCGAGGCGTCGAGGGCCACGGCGTCTTTCAGCACGTTGTAGGCCTCTTCATAACGGTTCTTGTTGTAGGTGTAGATGAGCAAGCCCTTACGGCCCATGATGTTGGCCACTTGCGAGTTGCCCGTCTTGGGGTCGATGCCGAAATACTTGGCGCGGTTGTCCATCATCATGCAGATGGTGTCGATGTAGGCATCCTTTTGCGCCGGGTTGGTGCGGATGAAGTAGTCCATGATCTTCTCACCTCTCGTGTAGATGAGTTGGCTTGAGCGTGGGCAGTTGAGGAACACCTCTCTCCAAGCCTTCACCATTTCCATGCTGATGGCTTCAGGAGCGAACTTGGAGGCTTCCCACTGCTTGTAGGCCTCGCCGTAGATCGACAGGTTGGTCACGCAGGCAACGCTGTCGTTGCCATACTTCGACTCCGATGCCTCTTGGGCGGTTGCACTCATTGCCATTCCAATCATAACGGCAATCATCAAAAATCTTTTCGTTTTCATCTCTTCTCTTATTTTAGTTGTTTGACTTGTTATTCGCTTATCCAAATATCATTCCAAAATTATCGTTTGGCGTCATCTTATTTGTATTTGCGCTTCTGGAACCAATGCTCGAACACCGCTATGCCGACGCTCAGCTTGGCATAGCGTTCCTGTATCAAGCCACCTTCGCGAGTGCCGTATTGGCCCGCTTCGAAGGCCAAGTTGACCTTCGACTGGGTGCGTGGCAACGGCAGCGACATGCCCGCCGTGATGCCCACCTTATTAATATTATGGTTGATGTCATCTTTGCCCTTAAGGTTAATGAAGCCATGTTCATAGAAGCCTCCGAAACGGTAGGTGACGCGCGAGAAATAGCCCGAAATGGTAGTGTGGCGCGGCGTGAACTCGAAACCAACCGAGGCTTGCCACGAGTCGCGCAAGCCTTCGATGTTGCCTTGACGAGCAAATTTCGACCATTGCGTCCAGTTGAAATCGGCACCCAAGGCCCATTCGTCACCCTTTTGCAGCGACAGACCCACGCCAAAGCCATGCGGCATGGTGATCTTCGTCGCGCTCTTTTCGCTGGCGATGGTGTCGATGATGTATTCGACATCGGTCGACATGTCTTCCTCAAACGAGCGGATGAGCAGGGTTTGGTCGGCATTCACGTTGATTTTCTGGGTATAGGTGAGGCCCACGCCAAGCTCCATGTCGTTGCCCACCTGCGTGTTGAAGAGTGCGCCATAGTCGAACATGAAGGAATGCACCATCAAGTCGAGGCTGGTGCGGGTGCCGAGCATGTAGGTCGAGTCAGGGAAGTAGAGCGACGTTTCCGACTTGCTGTTGCCAAACAAATAGTAGGCGTTGGCACCCAAGGCGAAATGCTTCCCGAGCTTGAAGGCCGTGCCCACGAAGGCTTGGTTGATGCCACCATTGCCCTTGAAACGGGTGGTGGTGGTGCCCACATCGGTAACAGTCTGGTTGACGAGCACGGTGTAGCCCGCCGTGGTGAGGGGTTGCACACCGATGGCCATCTTCCACCAGGGTGTCAGGCCGAAGGCCATCGAGATGTGGTCGAACGAGGCGTTGCTGCCCTGCTCGGATCGGCTCGATGTGCTGAAGGTCGAGGCCTTGAAGTAGAAACCGGCGTCGAAGAGGAAAGCCAACGAGTCGATCTTGGCATACGAGGCGGGGTTCTCGGCATTGATGATGCCCTTGTCATACATGGCGTTGGCCACGCCGCCCATACCTTTAAGCCTTGTGTTCATCGACCGTTCGTTGATTTGCCCCGGCCCGAACAGGGAATAGGGCGAATCCACATCGGCCTGGGCAAAGGCACCAACTCCCAGCACGACCAAAAGCGTAGCAACCACAATGGGTTTCAGAATAGTAGAGATTCTCATATTTAGCAATCTTGCGCACACTCCTCCCCTTTCCCACATGGAAACAAGGGGTTTTGAGCGTGCAAATATCCGATTTTTTAACTCGTTGAGCAAGTTTTTATTGCCTTAAATAAAAGGGTAAAAAATTATCTCACTGATTTTCAACACAAAACATTTACAAAAATAAAAAAATATCAGTTTTTGAAGATTTTTTCTTGCCAATTCAGAAAAATGTCGTACTTTTGCAGGCGCAAACAACGGAGGTACCGTAGCTCAGATGGTAGAGCAGAGGACTGAAAATCCTCTTGTCACTGGTTCGATTCCGGTTCTGGGCACATGCGCGAGTAGTAGAGTGGTACTACGTCTCC
>DGXB01000088.1:3556-3839 GCA_002396205.1 Bacteroidales bacterium UBA4243 | reverse complement strand
TCGCCAAGATGGGTGCCGAGGCCATTTATGACCTGCTGTCGCGCCTCAACATCGACGAGGAAGCCAACCGCTTGCGTGCCGAAGCCAATGAGGTGAAGGCCCAGCAGCGTAAGCAAGACCTGCTGAAACGCCTGCAAGTGTTTGAGGCTTTCCGCGAGGCCAACACGCATATCGAGAACCGCCCCGAATGGATGATCGTGAAGGTGGTGCCGGTGATTCCGCCTGAGCTGCGCCCGCTGGTCCCGTTGGATGGCGGACGTTTTGCCACCTCCGACCTGAACGA
>DGXB01000088.1:3258-3470 GCA_002396205.1 Bacteroidales bacterium UBA4243 | reverse complement strand
ATCATCCGCAACAACCGTCTGAAGCGCTTGATCGAAATCAACGCTCCCGACGTGATTATGCGCAACGAAAAACGTATGCTGCAAGAGGCTGTCGACTCGTTGTTCGACAACTCGCGCAAGTCGAGTGCTGTGAAGACCGACTCGAACCGTCCGCTCAAGTCGTTGAGCGACAGTTTGAAAGGTAAGCAAGGACGTTTCCGTCAGAACTTGCT
>DGXB01000088.1:2825-3186 GCA_002396205.1 Bacteroidales bacterium UBA4243 | reverse complement strand
CGGTAAGCGTGTTGACTATTCTGGCCGTTCCGTTATCGTGGTCGGTCCCGACTTGAACATGAACGAATGCGGTCTGCCTAAGGACATGGCCGCCGAGCTGTTCAAGCCGTTCGTGATCCGCAAGCTCATTGAGCGCGGCATCGTCAAGACCGTGAAATCGGCCAAGAAGATTGTGGACCGCAAGGATCCCGTCGTTTGGGACATCCTCGAAAACATCCTGAAAGGCCACCCGATCTTGCTGAACCGTGCCCCTACGCTGCACCGTCTTGGTATTCAGGCCTTCCAGCCCAAGCTCATCGAAGGTAAGGCCATTCGTCTGCACCCGTTGGTGTGTACGGCTTTCAACGCTGACTTCGACGGT
>DGXB01000088.1:0-2751 GCA_002396205.1 Bacteroidales bacterium UBA4243 | reverse complement strand
GACCAGATGGCTGTCCACGTGCCGTTGGGCAACGCTGCCATTTTGGAGGCCCAAATCCTGATGTTAGCTTCGCACAACATCCTGAACCCGTCGAATGGCGCCCCTATCACGCTGCCTTCGCAAGACATGGTTCTGGGTCTGTATTATATCACCAAGCCTCGCAAGAGCACGCCCGACCATCCCGTGAAGGGTGAAGGCATGTCATTCTATTCCCCCGAAGAGGTCATCATTGCCCACAACGAGGGTCGCGCCGACATGCACGCCGTCATCAAGGTGCGTGTCAACGTGCGCGAAGGCGACAAGCTGGTCAAGAAGTTGGTGGAGACCACTGTGGGTCGCGTCATCTTCAACCAAGTGGTGCCCGAAGGCCACGGCTTCATCAACGAACTGTTGACCAAGAAGTCGTTGCGTACAATCGTTGGCGACATGGTGCGTATGGAAGGCACCGCCGTTACGACCAAGTTCCTTGACGACATCAAGAACATGGGTTACTACCAAGCCTACAAGGGCGGCCTTTCGTTCAACTTGGGTAACGTGCTCGTTCCTGAGATGAAGGGCAACCTGATTGGCGATGCCAATGCCCAAGCGGCCCAAATCCGTGAATACGAGAAGATGGGCTTCATGGGTCCCAACGAGCGTTACAACCAGATTGTCGACCTTTGGACCGACGTCAACGCCAAGCTGACCCAAGAGGTGATGAAGGTGTTGTCGAGCGACGACCAAGGCTTCAACCCTGTGTATATGATGCTTCACTCAGGTGCTCGTGGTTCTGAGGCTCAGGTGTCGCAGCTGTGCGGCATGAGAGGCCTGATGGCCAAGCCTATGAAGGCTGGCTCGGGCGGCTCCGAAATCATTGAGAACCCGATTCTTTCGAACTTCCAGGAAGGTCTGTCGGTGTTGGAATACTTCATCTCCACACACGGTGCCCGTAAGGGTTTGGCCGATACCGCTTTGAAGACTGCCGACGCTGGTTACCTGACCCGTCGTTTGGTCGACGTGGCCCACGATGTCATCATCACTGAGAAGGACTGCGGCACGCTCCGTGGCATGACCATCTCGCGTGGTGAGGAAATCAAGGAGCCCGGCAAGCACTCCTTATTATATGATCGCATCCTCGGTCGCGTGGCCTTGCACGATGTGTTCCATCCCCAGACGGGTGAGCTTATCGTGGCCAGTGGCGAGGAAATCAACGAGACCTTGGCTGAGGCCATTGACGAGTCGCCGCTCGAAAGCGTCGAGATTCGTTCAGTGCTGACTTGCGAGTCGAAGCGTGGCGTGTGCGCCAACTGCTATGGCCGCAACCTGTCGTCGAGCAAGTTGGTGCAGAAAGGTGAGGCCGTGGGCGTTATCGCTGCCCAGTCAATCGGCGAGCCTGGCACCCAGCTCACCCTGCGTACCTTCCACTCTGGTGGTAAGGCCTCGAAGGGTCTGGTGGCCAACAGCACCGAAGCCAAGTATGACGGCTATCTCGAAATCGACGAACTCCGTTCGGTCGATGTCGACAAGGATGGCGACAAGTATCAAATTGTGATCGGTCGTTCGGCTGAAATGAAGCTGCACGACAACCATACCGATGTCGTCTTGATGACGACCAACATCCCATATGGCGCCAAGTTGTTCTTCAAGGCTGGCGACCAGGTGAAGAAGGGTGACAAGATTTGCGAATGGGACCCCTACAACGCCATGATCATCTCCGAATATAGCGGTAAGGTGCGCTTCCAAAACGTGATTGAAGGTGTGACCTACCGTAAGGAGACCATCGCCGAGACTGGCTTCGATGAGCGTGTAATCATCGAGGGTAGGAGAGGTGCCAAGAACCCGCTCATCGACATCGTTGACGAGAATGGCGAGACCTTGGTTTCCTACGACTTGCCTGTGGATGCCCACGTCGTTGTCGACGAAGGCGAGGAAATTGCCGCTGGCGACCAATTGGTGCGCATCCCGCGTAACGTTTCGGGTGGCGGCGATATCACTGGCGGTCTGCCGCGTGTGCAAGAGCTGTTTGAAGCTCGCAACTCCATCGACCCCGCCGTGGTTTCCGAAATCGACGGTATCGTCCATCTCGAGAAGAAACTGAAGCGCGGCAACCGTGAGGTCGTCGTGACGGCCAAGACAGGCGAAGAGCGTCGTTACCTCATCCCGACCTCAAAGCAGATCTTAGCCCAGGAGAGCGACTTCGTGAAGGCAGGCCAACCGCTTTCGGAAGGTGTCATCACCCCCAACAGCATCCTGCAAATCATGGGTCCGATGAAGGTGCAGGAATACATCGTCAACGAGGCACAAAGCGTTTACCGCCAGCAAGGTGTGGTCATCAACGACAAGCACTTTGAGGTCATTGTGCGCCAGATGATGCGCAAGGTCGAGATCACCTTCCCGGGCGATACCGAGTTCCTCAACGAGGAGATGGTCGACAAGTGGCGCTTCATGGACGTCAACGACCGGATCTACGGCAAGTTCTACGTGATCGATGCCGGTGGTTCCCAGAAGTATGAGAACGGCGACATCATCGGCGCCCGCGAGATGCGCAGCGAGAACGCTTCGCTCGAGCGTCAGGGCCTGCAGATGATGACGACCCGTCCCACGCAGCCGGCTACAGCCCGCCTGATCCTCCAGGGTATCACCCGCGCCGCCCTCAAGACCGACAGCTTCATCTCCGCGGCCTCCTTCCAGGAGACTACCAAGGTGCTCAGCGAAGCCGCCATCCGCGGCCGCGTCGACCACCTCGAGGGCCTCAAGGAGAACGTCATCTGC
>DGXB01000027.1:32560-57449 GCA_002396205.1 Bacteroidales bacterium UBA4243 | reverse complement strand
ACGGTTGATTTCATCTGCCAGCACGAAATTGGCAAAGATGGGGCCGCGACGCACCACAAATTCCTCCTTCTTTTGGCTGTAGATGAGCGTACCGATGAGGTCGGCGGGCAGCAAATCAGGAGTGAATTGGATGCGGGCGAAGTCGGCATCAATGGCACTGGCCATCGACTTGATGGCCAGCGTCTTGGCCAAGCCTGGGACGCCTTCCAGCAAGATATGTCCATTAGCCAACAGGCCGATAAGGAGTCTTTCCGTCATCTGTTTCTGTCCGACGATGACCTTGTTCATTTCGAGGTTGATAAGGTCGAGAAATTGGCTCTCACGTTGGATTTTTTCGTTTAGTTCACGAATGTCAGTTTCTATCATTGTATGTTTGTTTTTGTTGTTTGCATTGTTATGGGCGGGGGATTGAAATCCCTGTTGACATCGGGTCGTCCTTTCAGGACTTTGACGGCCCATCAAAAAGCGTGCAAAAATAGCGGTTATTTGGGTTAATAACTCCTATTTAATGGAATTATTGCGGCATAAAGACAGAAAAATCCTCCTGCTGATTGATTCCAGCAAGAGGATTTGTTTTTCGTCTCACGCAGAACCGTGGGAATCTTGGGAAATGCGGTTATTCCACCACGACCTTTCGCGTGGCTCCGCCCAATTTCACGAAATACATTCCTTGGGGCAGAGAGACGATTGTCTGTCCATCGATTTCCTTGACCAGCACAATCTGGCCGAGCAAGCTGCTTACTATCATTCTTCCGGTGCCTTCCACCGTGAAACAACCTTGGGCAGGATTGGGATAGACATCAAAAGGAGTCTCCAATCGCTCAGCAACGGCAAGCGTATTCACTTCCACCAAAATGGGGAAACCGTCGTTGATGTTGTCCACATCCAATCCCCAGACGAGTTCTCCATCACGTCCGTTGAGCACATCCACGAACTCTTGGCTGCGCATGTAGTCCTCGTCCTTCGGCTCGCCGTATTCGCTTTCGGTGCAGGTGCTGGTGAGGTAGTAGCAGTTCTCGATCTCAACACTGCCAACACCATATCCCACCAAACATCCCAAATTGTTGTCGCTCTGCACCTCGCCAATGGAATAGCAGTTGCTGATGCTACGCGTCCCACTAGCAGTTGCTCCAACTAAACCTCCAGCCGAAGTTTGGGGAGAGCTGTCACCAACAGCCGTAATACCGCCAGAGTTATAGCAGTTGCTTATGATGCCGCTTCCTTGCCAACCTCCTATAATGCCTCCAGCTGACCGGCCCGTAACGTTCCCTTCATTGTAACATTCGACGATTTCATACGCTCTAAAGGCCCCAACGATTCCTCCTGCCGACGAGGTTCCGTTCACATCTCCCACATTATAGCAATTATAGACCTTAAAGGCATTGTGTCCCACAATACCGCCACAATCAATTCCCTCAACGGTGGCACCATTCCAGCAACGAGAAACCAAAGTGTTGCTGCCATACCCCACTATACCTCCGGCATTTGTGCCCTTGATATAACCACTCGTGACAAACACATTCTCAATGACGGCAGGATGATCACTGTCTATCCCAAGTACATTGCCAAACAAGCCTGCATTAGAGCTTTCGTTATCCACATAGATATTGGAGACGCTGTGTTCTCCGCCATCAAAATGCCCTCGAAATAAGGTGTTTGGAGAAAAAGGATAACCACTTTGATCCCCCCTATCACAACCGTCTTCATTAAACCATCTATCCCCTAATCCGATGGGAATCCATTGTTGGTCCTCACTTCCATTCAAGTCGATGTCGGTGGTGAGACGGAAGTGTAGGCCGTAAGTCTCGAAACCCTTGTTGACCATATAGGCCAAATATGCCAGATGAGCTGCCGATTCAATCAAATAGGGATTGTTCTCTGTTCCTTCGCCGCGTGTCCAGAGGGCGCGGTTGCCGTCCCAAACGCTGGTTTGGGCCACAGCGGTCATGCCCGTCAGCACGAGCATCAATATTGCAATTAGCCTTTTCATCTTATTCAATTTCATTAAGTTAAACATATTATTCATTTCGCAAAACCATTGTTGAACAAATCGCGCACATGGTCAATGAACTCGCCTTTGCGCTCCATTGCCGATTGGGTGTTGTTCTTCCAAACGGTAATCATCGCATAGTCCAATTCTTTCATGCTACCGGCTGGAAAGTCGAACGGCCCGACCGAGGCCAAGCCGAGACGCTCGCCTGGCTCATTGCCACATTCTTCCTCTGTCCAATAAAGACCATTGGTGTTGTAGCCACCATTGGGAGCCACACCTCCTGTACCAATGTTTTCAGGATCGGAATCACCCGGGAACATGTAATTACAATCGGGACCCACGACATTGCCACTCCCGTAACCATCGCCTCCATACTGCATGTGCGAACCATTTTTCCAACGACCCTGAAGGTAGTTGTAATAATCCTCCGCAACCCTTGGATCGCCATTATCCTCGTTTGAATTGTTATGAAACATAAACCCCGTCATTCCCAGGCCATCAGGGCCGTTCAACACGGTGAATGCCTGCACCGGTGGGTTATCGCCGTAGGCCCACGGCTCTCCAGCACCGTCCACGGGATTTCCATTATACGCGAAACAGGAATTGCGTTGCACATCGCAGCCCACAAAGTCGTCCCAACCATAACCGATTTTCCACTCGTTCCAGAGACCCAGATAGGTGTTGTGGTAGTCGTTGGAGGATCGGTTAAAGAACTTGTAGTTCACAAACACCGTGTTGTTAAGTGCCTCATCGTTAGGCGCATCGAAGGCGTATACCATGGCATGGACTTCGAGGCCGAGTTTACCGCCCTGCGTCTCGGAATGTTCCCCAAAGCTGTCATTAAAGATGAAGAACAGGCACTGGTCGCCTTTGATGTCGGGATAGTCGCCGTCGGCTGGGTTGTAATGGCCATCGTTGTTCACATCAACAAAAGGAGCAAGGTTTTCGGCATAGCCAGCCTCGCCATGGGCAGGCCAAGTCAGAATGTCGGCGGGGGTCTGGTAACCAGAATTGCCATGATTGGCAATAAACTGGTCGATTTCGGCACGGGTGAGATTCCATACGCAATGGTACTTCAGTGCTATCATCAAATCGAGGGAGGCATCAGCGGTTTTGAGCGGGCCCGACCAATAATCGGTGATAGCACCACCGTTAGCCCCAATCACTTGTCCGTATCGCACTGCTGCAAGATGCAAGCTGTCAGCCGCATCCAAACCTCCAAACCAAAGGGAATGTTGGTAGATGGTCTGTTTTTCGCTGCCAGCAGGCACCTCCCAAGTGGTACAGTTGGGAGGAAGCGAATTGCCGTACTCGTCAAGATAAATTTGTTGTGGGACAAAGCAACTGCCGTTGCCCAAGATTGTAGCTCGCACATTGTTAGCTTCGATGTGCGAGATGGGTGGCTGCTGTGCCACCGATGCCAAGCCTGCTGCGCTTAGCATCATAAGGAGTAAACATTTCTTTTTCATGTTTTCCAATATTGAGTGAATAATTAGTGAATTGTCGTCAAATGCAGGCCAGTGTTCCCGCAGCTTCAAATAGCATGTGCAAAGATAGCGGAATATTCTGCATGCCAAACTATTCCACCACGATTTTCCGCGTGCTCGCGTTCAATTTCACGAAATAGATGCCGCGCGGCAACTCGACGTTTTCCTTGCCGTCGATTTCGCGGGTGAGGACGGTCTGGCCAAGCACATCCGTGATGGTCATTTGGCCCGTGCCTTCCACCGTGAAACGGCCTTGGGCGGGGTTGGGATAGACCTTGAAGGCTGGGCTTTCGTTTTCGCCGATGCCCACCGTTTCGCTGCTGCGGTTGGAGAGCAGGCGCGTCTCGCCGTCTTTGCTGGCCTCTACGCCTTGGATGACGATGTAGCCTTGGGCAAATTGGCTTTGCTGGCAAGTATAGCTATTGACGCTGGCGCCCACATAGTCTATGGTCGTAAGCGTTCCGTCGGTGGCGTTCCACTCGCAGATATTGTAGCCAATTAGTTCATAGCCCGTTGGGGCATTCCAGTTGACTTCGATGGTGTTGTTGATGCCCGTGAGGTAGGCCATGTGGATGGTCTCTTTTGGATAGCTCGTGATGGGGCAGGGTGTGCCGTCGATGGTGAGGGCCGTGACGGTGTAGGTTCTCGAGGCGGCGTCGCTTCCGATGTTGTCGATGAAGTAGCCGTCCGTGTAAGGCGCGGTGCCTACGACCATGCCGTCGCGTTTGATTTCCACTTGGCTGATGTACTCGGCTTGGGCTTCGGTGGTCTGCCAAGTGACCATGTTGAGGTTCGTCTCAAGGTCGCACGTGGCAAGCTCGGCTTCCACGTTGTCGCGGACGATGAAGGTGCGCGTGGCAGAGCCACACCAATGCGTAATCTCGCAAGTATAGGTGCCTGGCTCGGTGACATCGATAGTGCGCTCGGTGGAGCCAGTGGACCATTGGTAGCCATAGTTGTAGAAATACGAATCTGTGCTGTCTATGCCGACAGCCTCGATGGTCTCGATAGAGCCTTGTCGCTTCCACACATCATGAGTGAACGGAGTGGGGACACGGTTGTCGTGGTAGAAGATAATAAAGCTCCAGCCAAAACTATCACATAATCCCCAATAGTCAATTTCCCGTCGTGAACCATGTTGCCAATCAATAATAATTGGGTTTTCAAAGTGACCACCATTTCCATCAATAACCCACTCAAATTCTTCGCAACCTTCTTGGGCGTAGATGATGACTCTTTGATGGTCATCGATGCACAAGTCAAGGTCGTTTGGACGATCCTCGATGTACAGGACAATGTCTTCCTGAGCAGTGGCCAGCATGAAGTTACAGGCCAACAGAGCGATAAATAACATAAGTTTTTTCATTTTGTTTTCCTTTCTTTTAATTTGTTATTGATTGATAATTAGGTTAGTTTTCTGCCTTTTTCGCTGAAACTCCTTTCATCATCAAACAATCAAGAAACTCCGAGAAAAGAAAGAGGGCGGAATTGTCCTTGGATTTGCTTATTTCTGATGGAGGCTCTGGTAAACCGTGAGATAAATAAGTAGGAAACAATCCTCGCCCAAAGGCGAGAACTTTCGCAATCCTTATTCCCATCTCAAAATTTTACCAGAATTTCCTTCAGGAGAATAAGAGCGTCAGCTCTGTGTATGTCTATGTGTTAGTGTTCTATTCTTTCGTTTGTTGGGTTTTAACGTGCAAATATAGTGTTTTTTGTTTATCCAAATATATCGGAATGGGTACCAGTACGCATCAACAACAATGTCAGTTCAGTATCATTCTTGTCCCACACCAACAACCAATTAGGCTTGATATGACATTCCCAACGGCGGTTGTACTTTCCCGAAAGCCTATGCGGTTTGTATTGGGCTGGCAAAGCACCATCTTTTTCGAGCAGTTGCATCACAACATTGAGAGCCTCCATTTCATAGCCACGCTGTTTGCAACGCTTGAAATCTTTCTCAAAAGACTTGGTATATTTGATGGTAAACATCAATCCTTCATTAATTGGTTGAACAAATCGGCAGCGCCACTGGCTGTATAAACACGTCCATTCCTAATATCTTCTTCAGCTTCCTCAAGACCAGTTCTTTTCCTTTCGGTCACTTTATCCTTAATCAAACCCAAGCCTAAAAGGTAATTCAGAAGTTGCCTTCCCGCGTTGGTCCTCTCATTGATAGTCACTGTGTAAGTAGCCATTTCTTCTCCTTTCTATTTCAGTCTGCAATAATACGATTTTTTTTGGAAATAAATATGGTTTTTGAAAAAGATTCGCAAATCATATTTTATTACCTTTGCAATCTCAACGAATCCGAAAACAAATGATCAAGAAAATCTATAAATTCGGCGGCGCGTCGGTGAAGGATGCCGAGGCCGTGCGCAATTTGGCCCAAATCGTAGGCCAGCACAAAGACGAGGACATTTTGCTTGTGGTATCCGCCATGGGCAAGACTACCAACATGTTGGAAAAGGTCTTAGCCGACTTCCGCGAGCACGACGGCAACCTCGGCATGGAGGCCCTGCACGAGGTCATCAGCTACCACGACGGCATCATCAACGGGCTGTTTGGCGACGACGCCAACCCCGAATTTGGCGAGAACATCGCAGGACTTTTCATCGAGCTTTGGGAGAAACTGCAAAAGACCGACGCGCCCTACGACTACCAATACGACCAAACCGTTTGCTACGGCGAGCTCATCTCGACCAGCATCATTCAGGAATACCTCAGCAAATGCGAGATTCCGACACGCTGGCTCGACGCACGGAAGTATGTCATCACCGACATTGAACCCACCTTCCGCGCCGCCAACCCCGACTGGGACGAGACGCGGCTGAAAATCAGCAAGCTGAACGACGAGCATATCCGTGGCATCGTGTGCCTCACGCAGGGTTTCATCGGTGGCACTGCTGACGGCAAGCACAGCGTCACCCTTGGGCGCGAAGGCTCCGACTTCACCGCCGCCATCTTCGCCAACTGCCTCGATGCCGAGGAAGTCACCATCTGGAAGGACGTGGACGGTCTGCTCAACGCCGACCCGAAACGCTTCGCCGACACGGTCCAACTGCCGCACATCCCCTACTCCGAAGCCATCGAATTGGCCTTCTACGGCGCCACCATCATCCACCCCAAGACCATCAAACCACTGCAAAACAAGGGGATAACACTGAAAGTGCAGTCGTTCCTCCATCCCGACCACGAACCAACCCTCATCGACGGCAACCATCGCAAAAACGACGAGAGCATACCTTCTTATATTGTCAAGGATAACCAAACGCTGGTCTCCATCTCGCCCCGCGACTACTCGTTCATGGACGAGCACAACCTGAAGACCATCTTCGAAGTCTGCGCCGACCTGAACATCCACGCCAACATGATCCAGACCTCGGCCCTAATGCTTTCTTTCTGCTTCGACAGCGACAAGACCAAACTGAAACAAATGATGGCCTATCTCAAGGACAATTTCAGCATCAAGTACAACGAAGGCCTGCAATTGTTCACCATCCGCCACTATCACGAGGGCTCGGAGCATGATTTCATTGCAGGCAAAAACGTCCTCATCAAACAAAGCAGCAGGAGCACAATGCAGTTTGTTTTGAGAGCCTAAAATGTCTTTTTTTGCAAAAAAATAAGGCTTATTTATTTGTTTTTTCGTGTTTTTCCTAAATTTGCGGTCGCTATTTACGACTCAAAACTCATTTCTATATGTACAAAATCGAAAAACACCCTATTTTGGACATCCCGCAGGAAGACCTTGTGGAGTTCAAATATGAAGGCAAGACCGTCAAAGGTCAGCGCGGCAAGACCATCGCCGCCGCCCTTCACCAAGCCGGATTTCCCGTCCACAGCCACTCGCTCGACGGCCGCAACCGAAGCCTCAACTGCGGCATCGGCAAATGCGGTGCCTGCGAAATGCTGGTCGACGGCAAAATCCGCCGTATCTGCATCACCCCCGTCGACGGTGTCAAGGAAGTGCGCCGCATCGACAACGAAGCCAACATCCTGCCTGAACCTAAGGAGCACCAGCCGCGCGAGGTGAAGGTCTACAAGACCCAAGTCGCCATCATCGGCGCGGGTCCAGCGGGCCTCGCCTGCCGCGAGCAACTCAACGCCTTCGGCATCAGCAACATCGTGGTCGACAACAACGCCAGCATCGGCGGACAGTTCAACATGCAGACCCACCAGTTCTTCTTCTTCGAGAAGGAAAAGAAATTCGGCGGCATGCGTGGCTTCGACATCGCCAAGACCTTGGCGGGCGACAACCACGAAGGCATCCTCTTGAACAACACCGTTTGGGACC
Organism: Bacteroidales bacterium UBA4243; assembly: GCA_002396205.1. Lineage (GTDB taxonomy): Bacteria > Bacteroidota > Bacteroidia > Bacteroidales > F082 > Limimorpha. Next base: position 49,669 of record DGXB01000027.1, on the reverse strand, counting down.
TGCTTGAAGGCGGTCGCGTGGCCATCAAGAACATCGTCACTGGCGAGATTGGCTACATCGATGCGCAACATCTCGTGGTCGCCACGGGTGCCGTGCCTTTCATGCCGACCTTCGAGAACGACGACGTGCCGGGCGTCTATACCGCCGCCGTGTTCCAGAAGATGATGAACCAGGAGCACACCTTATTAGGCAAAAAAGTCCTCACCGTGGGCGCAGGCAACATCGGCTACCTGACCTCCTATCAAGGCATGCAAGCCGGAGCCACTATCAAGGCCATCATCGAGGCCATGCCCCGCGAGGGCGGCTTCCCCGTACAGGCCAACCGTGTGCGCCGTCTCGGCATCCCGATCATGACCAGCTACGTCCTGGTGCGCGCCATCCCCAACGCCGACTACACGGGCATTACGGGTGCCGTCATCGCCAAATGCGAGAACTTCAAGGCCATCCCTGGCACCGAGCAAGTCATCGACGACATCGACATTATTAATATATGTACCGGCTTGATTCCCGACAACCAACTGTTGGTGAAAGGTCGCGAGGTGTTCGGCCTCAACACCTACGGCGCTGGCGATGCCATCCGCATCGGCGAAGGCACCAGCGCCGTGCTGCGCGGCAAGCAAGTGGCTTACGAAGTGGCCCAAGCCATCGGCGTGCGCTTCAACTACGACGATTATCTTGAGATTTCACGTCAATATATCGACTCGCAGCAGCATCCTGTGCGTCTCCTCGAAAAACCCAACCTGCCCACGCCTGAACGCATGATGCAGAAGGCTTTCGTGCAGGCCGACTGCCTCTACGGCTTCGCCTGCAACCCCTGCTCGTTCAGCTGCCCGCAAGGTGCCATCAGCAAGCCCTCCACCAGAAGTACGCCCACCATCGACTACAACAAGTGCATCGGCTGTATGCTGTGCGTGTCGAGCTGCCCGGGCTTGGCCATCTTCGGCTACGATGTGCAGAAATCGCTTTGCTTCCTGCCCATCGAATATGAAGCACAGGAAGGCGCAGAGGTCTATCTCGTCGACAACGACGGCCAAAAGATTGGCGAAGGCGTCATCGAGAAGATCCTCAAGAAGTCGAACAAGACCAATGTGGCTCGCGTGAAAGCCCGCTCGTCGCGTCCGTCGGGCGAGGCAAGCCGCGTGTTCGAGCTGACCGACGTGAGAGGCTTCATCCTGAAAGACCGCTACAATGCCAACAAGGAACTCACCACGCCCATTTCCCAGAAGAAACTGGCCGAAGGCGAGAGCGAGACCTACGTCTGCCACTGCGAAGACATCAAATTGGACCGCATCCTGCGCGTCATCGGCAACCGTAAGACCATCTCGGTGGACGAGCTGAAGCACATCACCCGCATGGGCATGGGTCCGTGCCGTGGCAAGCGTTGCATCCCTCGCGCCCGTCAAATCTTACGTTCCTACGGCATCGAGCTGGTAGGCGACGCCACGCCACGTGCCCCGCTGTCGAACCAAGTCAGCCTCGCCGACCTCTACAACCCGCACACCAAAGAGACCTTCATCTTCCCCGAAATGAACGGCGTGAAGAAAGAGCAAATCGAAGTGCTCATCGCGGGCGGCGGCATCGCAGGCAGTGCCTTGTTCCGTTACTTCTCGGAAGCTGGCAAGAAACCCGTCATGATCAACTACAGCCGTGGCGCTTCGTGGCGTTGCATCGGTGGCGGTCGTCCGGCCTTCTCCAACCCCGACATCGCCGACATCGCCGTGCACAACCACGAGATTTTCAAGAACATGCAGAAGGAGCACAACATCAACTACCACCTGACGCATTACGTCAACTTGGTACACGATGAAGCCACCTACAACTCGCTCGATGCCTCACGCGCATGGAGCGATGCCTACATGATTGAGCGCAAGGACTTCAAGAAAGAGATTTCGCCGCTGTGGGACGACAGCAAGGACACCTACAGCCACGCCCTCATCACCCGCGACTGCTGGCAAGCCACGCCTGGCCGCGTCATCGACTACATCCGCTGGATCGGTGTGCAGCAAGGCGGTCGCTACTTCGAGGACTGCGAGCTGCTCCATGTGCAGAAAGCCAATGGACACTACATCGCTTTGGTGCGCACCCACGAGGGCGAGTTCATCGAGTACACCTGCGACCACTTCGTCAACGCGATGGGTTGGGGTGCCGAGAAGTTCAACGACATGTTAGGTTTGGATACGGGTCTCTATCCCGTGAAGCACCAGGCCTTCATCACGCGCCGTCTGCCCATGATGGGACCCAACGGCGGCCCGCTCGACATGATCATCGACCGCCGTCACTACAAGGGCTTCAGCGCCGTCTACGGACAACAATGGGCGCACACCGGACAGATCATCGGCTGCGCCAGTCCCGACACCGACGCTTACGAGGCACGGCAGAACATCAAGTACAACAGCAAGGAGTTCTTGGAGATTGTCTCCGAGGTCTTCGCCGAGTGGATCCCCAACTTGGGCGAGGTGAGCTTCTTGGCTTGCTGGGCAGGTCGTTACACCGAGCCGCGTTACATCGTCGACCCGGAGGTCGGTATCCTCACCGGCTTGCGCGGCCACGGCTTCATGCTCGGCCAGTACTTGGCCAAGCTGTATGTGGACAAGTACCTCGGCAAGGACGTTCCTGGCTACATGAAGGATTTGGCCCTGAGTGGCAAGGGATTGAGCGAGAACGCGTTTAAGTAACCCAACCTGTAGAGACGTTGTGCGCAACGTCTTTACAAACAAAAAGCATTAAGGCTGTCGCGGGATTGCGGCAGCCTTTGTTTTTGGAAAAACCGACGTAAACCTGCCAAATCTTCAAAAATTTGATAGATTTGGCACGTTTCTGTAGGATTACATGGTTCACTATAGCCCTTTTTATATGTTATGGAATCACTTAGACAAGTTCAAACCTCTATCATTTTCTTCGCGTCAAACCCATTGGTCAAATACTCACCATGTGAGATGTAACCCAATTGGTTGGATGTGATTTTGGTTTTACCAATTTGAGCGTCGATATTCCGATGCGAGTGACCATAAATCCAATAATCAATGTCTGAATCGGCAATATAATCACCCAATTCCACCGTAAAAGCGCCGTTGATATTGCTGTCACGAAACTCTTCAGCCGTACAGAGTTGAGTTGGCACATGATGTGTCAGAACGATTTTAGTTCTTGCACTGCTTTCTTCAACTGCTTGTTTTACAAATCGGAAACAACGCTTATGTTCTTGGTTAAAGGTATCGGCACTAAGACGATGACCATTATACATTATTCGATAAAAATCGCTCACCCTATGTTCGGTCAAATAAGCGTCATAAGGCTCTATGTGCGACCAAAGCGTTGAAACAACAACATCCGTATCGTCCAAATGGACCACGCTATTGTAATAGGCATGAACATTATGGCGAATTTGTTTGCAATAGCCATCGGGCACGGTGGCGAGGTCATAATAGCCATAGAAATCGTGATTCCCGAAACACACAATCACTTGTTTGTAATGGCTTGAAGCCCAATCCCAAAAGTCATATTGAGAATAAGAATTTTGGCCAGAACCCGGCTGGTCGAGATAGGCGGAGTCGCCCGCAACGAGCAGAATATCTCCCGTCACATCCAAAGGATGTTCTTCAAGCCATTTTCTATTCTGCGGGAACTCAAGATGCAAGTCACTGACATATTGTATTCGCAGTGTTAGCGGTTTGTATTCAGCAATGCACTTCATCATCTCCAATACCATATCCGTGCGTTCAACCTCATCGGATGAGATGGCACATTCCAACTCCTCGGCGATATTCGGCCTTTTTAACATCTTAGCAATCTGCTCAGAAACAAAAGATTGGACTTGCTTGTCTTCCGCCTTGAATCTATCAAAGAAATCCGCACAGTAATTAAGGACATACACCAAATCCTCAAAGTCTTTAGCCCCGCGCCAGTCGCTGCCGCCTCTTGAAAGGAGGGCATCTATCTTTGTTGCAATGTAATACGTTGGCGAAAGCCTATAAATAGTCTTCCCTGTTGGCAAAACATAAGGTTCCCGATTGCTAAAACCAGGCTTATACCATCGATTACCAAACGACAAGACATTCTCTTCCATTGACATCACATCCACGATTTCGCCATTGAAAACCCAACGACACAGAGGGGCGTTAGGTGTTTGGTCATTCTGAAAATGCTTTTCACGAAGCAAATCCTCAAATGCAGCGTGTTCACGATATGACGTTGAATTAACGACGCAATCCACATCAATAGTCGTCCGAGGTTCGATGGCAATCGGATCCGTGGCATACGACCCAGCCATCGCTCCGCCGACATACACGAGTCTTTCGTTCAGGTCTTGCATCGCCTCTGCAATCGCTTGCAAGCGTTCATTATTGGTCTTCGGCATAACGGTCTAACCTTATTCTTAATTCTTTGATGGCAATTTCCTTTTCCCGCGCACGTCCTATGCGCAAAGTGTCTACAATCACCAGCAGTTGATACAATTCCTCATCACGCATAGCAGCTTCTGGCACAGAGGGATAAAGCGGCTCAATATGTTGGCCACGGCCAGTTCCTCTTACATAATGCCACACATAACTCTCCGTGCCATTACTGATTTCTTCACTGATGGGAGCAGCACTCACATAGGTCGGCACTCCACGACCGACACGCCCCGCCTCAACAGGAAACACATAAGCTATGCCATGAATCAAAAACTCCTGCAAAGCCAAGACATTCACCTTTTTTTTGTGGCGGTCTATCAACTGTGCTTTCTTACACCGCTCCAAACTCTTGCTCACATTTGACGCACTCATGCCCAATGAATCTGCTAATCCACGACAGGACATCGTCCTCCCTTGAGTGGTCATTTTTTTTAGTAAAACTACAATATCTTGTGGCAACATCATATTATATATCAATTATTTATAGTTAATCGTTCTCTGTTCGCGAATTGAGAACACTTGCTTTAGAAATGCAAAAATAGACATTTTTCTTGAATTTGACGCCCGTAACATAAAAAACGCCCAAGAATCGCTTCTCGGGCGTTTTTTGGAAACCAATCCGTCGATTATTTCTCTTCAGCAGGGAAAAACAGCTTCGTCCGTAGGGTGTAGCCGTTTCTCATCACGCCGTGAAGAGTGAAGGTGAGACCCGTTTCGTCCTCCTCAAATTTCATCCAGCCGCTGCTGAACGGCGATTTGTCGGGATAGTCGGTAGCCACGTTTTGTTCAAGCTGATCATCCCAATTCCAAATCTTGCCACAGACCTTCTCCGGGGAAGTGAACCACGACACCTCGCCCAAAAGCTCAAACGACAAGGTATAATCCGACATTTCGTCCAAACGGATGGTTTGGCCCACCACTTCGTAAGGAACATTCCGAAAACGGAAGATAAATGTCGGGGTGATAAATCCACCTTTGGATTCTGCACTAATGTTGAAATAGTCTTCGTATTCAGCGTAAGCCACATTCATCTCTTGTTTGTAGGTGCCAAAGACCATCTCATTCTGTGCGGGGTCAAACAGGTAAAGCGGGTCTTTCTTGCAGGACGCGAAAGAAACCACGACCAAGAGCAAGAACACTGATTTTGCAATAGTTTTCATAACATTTAAATTTTGAGTTGACAATCAATTGGTTACAAAGCCACAATCCTATCCGATAATTCGTTCCAAAGGTAGCCTATTTTGTAAGCCTCCACGCTCTCGGCAGGGACCTTGATTTCGTTGATGGGACAATTCCATAAAAAACTTGGATTTGGCACATCAACGAGGATTTCCGAAGGGGTTGGCGCATGGCAAACCAATGTGGCAAGTCCTCGACAATCATCGAAAGCATCGTAGTAGAGGCCCGTAAGTCCTGAGCCTAATTCCACGGAGGTCAGTTCAACGCAACTCCTAAAAGCCATTTTACCGATTCGGTTCACGCCGTCAGGCAGTTTGATGGTCTTGAGTTTGAGGCAGAAGTCGAAAGCGCGAGCACCCACATATTGCACGGTGCCGGGAATCTCCACCGAGCGCAACTCTTGACGGTCATAGAACGCATAGCTACCGATGCCCACAATGGTATAGGTTTGTCCGTCGTGGGAGATTTCGGAAGGGATGACCACTTCCGTGCCGCCAAAGTCGATGGGAGGCTCAATGCCGCCGAAGTATTCCGTGACGCCTACCACCTCAGCGGTGTTTTCGGAAAGCACCTTGAAATACTGCTCGGTGCCGTCGCCGTAGGCCACTTGGATATAAGTGCTTCCATCGTTGTCGCGCGAATGGGTTGCGACGACATCGGTGGGCAACGGATCCTTGCCGCAAGCCGTAAGCAGCAGCAAGACAGCCCATAACAAATTCAATTTCTTCATTTTATCTGATTTTTTATTGTTTATCAATTTGTTATTTCGTTTCGGTCTGTAGGGCTGTCGTACCACGGCAGCCGTCAGTTGTCATGGCTGCACAGGCGGCTGCCACGGTGTGACAGCCCTACAGGACCGCGATTAACGCACCACAAATTTCCGCGTCGTGCCGCCTACGGTGATGAAATACATCCCATCGGGCAGGCCGGACACGTTGATTTGTTCGGTTTCGGAGGTGATTTGGCCCGTCATTAGGGTTTGGCCCATCAGGTTGGTGATGCGATAGGTCTGGGTCGGTAGAGACGTGCCATGGCGCGTCTCTACAAAGAGGACGCCGTTGGTCGGGTTGGGATGGAAGGTAAATTGCGTCTCGTCCACAAGCATCTCGTTGACCTCGGTAGGAATGGGATTAAAATCTTCGCGCAACAACTTGATTATCTTGCCTTTGCATTCGTTATACCATAAACCCATCGCACTGCCTCCCGACAAAACTAACAAACAGCCATCATCACCGACGGGCAAAACAAATCGGGAATAGAAATTCTGGTATTCCGGTGCGTCAAATTCGATGTCGCCCAAAACCTCCAAATTCCTGTCGAAAAGGCAAATGCCCGCCGACAATTGTAATTCGCCAGATGGATACGTCTCCGTCGTAAAGGAGCCAAAAATGGTGGAGTCGTTGACGACGGCCATACTCTTGCCCTTCGAGGTAATCTCGTCGCGATAAGGCACGGTCTGATGGCAAAAGCCTTCTTCATAGCGACTTACGGTGCCGTTGGTTTCGAGATGGGCAAGACAGAGATGGAATGAGTTGATCGCGCTGTTGCTGCTGCGTGTCCCGAAAAACAGCAGTTGGTTGTCGGTCAGCCAATCGGCATAGCCTTCGTCGCCGAGGGCAAACACTTCGGGGCATTGCGGCATTTGCAGCATAAACCGAAACGAGTTTTGGTACTGGAAACCAGCATCATAACAAGCCATCCCCAAGCCGCCAAACGGTCCATCGCAAAGGAAAGCGTAACCATTGCCCGTAGGCTGCTTCATAATCCTGTTGCAATAGAACGAATGTAGAGGAAACTCAGGATGGGTGAAATCAGTTTCGCCCGGCATCACATAACGGCAAGCCAAAGTATCGGCATTGGAATTGAACCGGTATAGATAAGGGTATTGCCGCCACGAATTGCCCGTGGAGCGCCGTGTGCGAAACGCCCCGCAAGCCACCACCGTGCCATCGTCGTCGAGGAACAGGTTGGGCTCGATGTAATAGCTCACCGTGTCCTGAACGTAAGGCTTGGCTTCAACAACCGCGAGGTAAGGATCGAAGACGATGGCCCAAAGCCGCTGCCCGCCAAGCGAAAGCGGGTTGAGTGTGTCCTGCCATTGGGTCCCAACGGTGAAAAAGTTGCCGTTTTCCAATTGCACCACATCGCACATTTTCAAGGTGTTGGGGAGTTCATCGCAAATGCGTTCTGCGTGGCTTCCATCAGGAAACACTTTGATTAACAAGGTCTTCGAATCCCTGTAACGGCCTTGTCGACCAATCAGCACGGCATTGCCATTGGCATCCATCGTACCAGCGTCGATGATGGTATAAGGACTTTGGTTCGACTTGTCCAAAATGTCAATTTCCCATTGCTGAGCCACACCGTCGAGGGCTATCATAAGCAGAAAGAGGCTCGCAAATAATGTCTTCTTCATTTTATCTGATTTTTAATTGTTTATCAATCTGTTTTTCCGTTTCGGTCTGTAGGGCTGTCACACCGTGGCAGCCGCCTTGGGTTTACCATGCGCGGCTGCCGTAATACGACAGCCCTACAGGACCACGATTATCGCACCACAAATTTCCGCGTCGTGTCGCCCACGGTGATGAAATACATCCCATCGGGCAGGCCGGACACGTTGATTTGTTCGGTTTCGGAGGTGATTTGGCCGGTCATTAGGGTTTGGCCCATCAGGTTGGTGATGCGGTAGATTGCTGCTGGTAGAGACGGTGTGCACACCGTCTCTACAAAGAGGACGCCGTTGGTCGGATTAGGATAAACGGTGAAGGTCCCTGAGCCCGTCGAAGGGCCGTCTTCCTCGATGCCGTTATGGATTTCCTGATACACCTCGTCGCAATCCCTTTCTCCATATTTGAAGAACAATTCGCCGTTGCGCCAGAAGCAGCGCATGCCTCCCACACGGTAGTCTTTGCCGCGTGTCATCAGTTTTTCGGGGAAGAAACTGGTCAGGTGGCCAATGCCACACACGATGGTACCGCTGAAGAGATCTTGGTCATCGCTCACAATCAGCATTTTATACAGACTCCCTTCATATTCTTGATACTCAACAGTATCCACATGCATAAGAATGCTTTCCATCCCCACCTTTATTTCCCATTCGTCGCCTTCCTCGGCTCCGAAATCGTAAAGCGGTGTGAACTCCTCCAAACCCTCGTTCCACCAATACACCACGCCGTTTTCCTCATAGAGGTATTCGCGTGTCACATCAACGCGCGCGTCCTTGTCATATAAGGTATTTGTGCGAATAATGATGACTACTTCCTTGCCGCTGACGGTCGTGTCGGCGGCATATTCCAGATGCTGATAAGTGATGCTGCCGTTCTCGTTCTCGATTTCGTAGTACCATTCCGTTTCACCAAAGGGATAACCAACTTCAACTCCGGTAAAGACGGGGAAGCCGTCGTTGGTATTGTCAATGTCATATTCCCAACGGTGAACCATGGCAAGTACCGTAGGATATTGCTCCACCAAGGCTTCAGCGCCTGTATTCAAAGCCTCTACCAAATCGTGTCCGAATTGCAGGCTGTCGAGACTCCATTCACCAAAATAAGTGGTAGGCCAAAAAGCACAGGAATGTTGCAACGGTTCACCTTGGCTTACGCCGCCATGGTTTTCAAGATGGCCCAACCAATAGCAATCGCTGAAATGGTCTGTTTCTTGCTGATTATAAGCGATGGCTCCTTTGATTTCTTCTCTGGTAATCACCTCGCCTGCATTATACACATTCTGGATGATGCAGTTACCTATATTCTCAGCACCGCCAATAATGCCGCCTGCATATTTGGGAGCACTCACTGATCCTCTGTTGAACACATTCACAATGTATATATTGCCCGCTTCTCTTGAACCTAAAATGCCGCCAGCATCTCCTTGCTCCTCACTCTCCATCACCATATCACCGAAATTGCTACATTCAACGATACAAAGATTTCCAAAGCCCTGCCCAACATGGCCAACAATGCCGCCAACACTTTCAACGCCAATAGCGTTTGCAGGACGATGACATGTCACCCTTGAATAATTATTACATTGTTGTACAAAAGAAGGCGTACCTGAATGATTCAAATGATAACCACCAACAATGCCGCCACAACAACCAGTGCCAGACAAATCGGCAAAGTTCTGACAACCTCTTATATCACTTGCCCTACTCTCGACGCTACTATGAATAATACCGATAATTCCACCAACATGAACACCTTTAAAGCCTTCGACACTACTAATCTGTCCTGTTTCATTGTTGATACATTCCTCAACACTGCCATAGCCAACCATTCCTACAATACCGCCGACACCTCCACCACCAGGTGAAAGACCTCCAACAACTTTTTGATTGTTAGTGCAGCGCAATATCGTCGCCCACCACATTATCCCAACTATACCACCAGTTGAAGAACCTCCATGAACACAAAAACTATCGGCCAAGCCACTCATCACGCAACCATCCATCACATATTGTGCTTTCGCACGCAAATCGTTAATCTGGCCCACAACGCCACCAGCAATATGGGCTTCCACCTTCACAGCCTCTTGCACTTGACACGCCGTGATGGAGTATGTCTGATCGCTCGCTCCCTGTTCTCCGTAAGTGTAGCCCGCCAAGCCTACCAAACCACCCGCAATACCATATTGTTTGTCAGTTGAGGCGCGTCCGTCATAAATACTGCAATTAGAAATGTTGGTCAAGCCAGCATAACCCACAAGGGTGCCCACATATTTTCCATTTCCGCTGACATAACACTGCGCTAAATGGACATTGTTGATTTCGGCACCGTTGGTGCAGCCGAAGAGACCACCCACAGGCTGTGCATCGCCGTCAGTGATGGTTTGGTGCATATTCAAAATGGTTTTGGTATCACCCCAGCCATCGAAATGTCCCGTGAAAGGATGCTCGGGTGTCCCTATGGAAATCCATTGCTGAATACCGCCATCACAATTGGCCAGATTGATATTCTCCATAATCTTGTAATAGGCATCGCCACCTGTGCCATTGTTGGTTTGCTGGGCGAGTAAAGCCAACTGATTTGAAGTATAAATCTGATATGGGTTCTCTTCGGTACCGTCGCCACCTCCGTAGGATTCAGCCACAGTGCCGTCCCAGCAATAGCCTTGTTCATCACAATCGTATGCACCAAGGTGCAACACCATCTCGCCGTCAACAAGATAGCAGCGTAACCAATCCGGATATTGGCCATCATAAATATCGCCCACGCAAGCGTATGGATAAGGGAACAAACCGCTGATTTCGCCGATACCATCGATGATGGTGCCACCCCCATAATAGCCCAATTCTCCATCGTAGGATACCCGTTGAGCCCTGAACTGATGGTTATGGCCTGAATCTTCATAATAAGTGAGTTCCGTCACCGTGACTTCGTATGCGCAGGAATCAATTTCGCAAGTCCACGATTCTCCCACCTCGGCATCGAAGTCGTAAAGCGTCGTAAACCTACCTAAGGTCTGGTTGTACCAATACACCTTGCGATTGTCTTCATAGACATATTGCTCTTGTCCATTACCGCCAAGATATTGCCGTGTAATGACACTACAAGTGTGCCCTTGGATGATGGTGTCGCCCAGCACTTCCATGTGATAATAGGAAATTGGGCTGCCCATGAAGGTACTGACATTGAAATACCACTCCGCGCCTTGAGGAGCAAATTTATTAGGGATAATGTTTGCCGAGAAAATACTCTTCCAATACGAACCACGGCCTTCAAAATACAGATGGTTGTCATATCCTTTGCAAAGGAAACCATCCGAACTACCCGGAACGGGAGGGTACAGTTCAAGTTCTTCGCCAATTTCGGTAAAGGTCTCGCCATGGTCCATCGAGTAGGCCAGCACCGCGGTGTTGTTCTCGGTCTCGATGCTTTTGTACACGATGCCGTTGTCGGCAATGCCGAAGGTATTATAGGATCCAAAGGCGTAGAAACCTGGCACATGCTCGAAGCCGTCGAAATTATCGCTAACCAAAGCATTGCAAACCACATTGCCCTCGGGGTCGAATTCCATATCGTTGATGGAAACACCCTCAAAGGCAACAAGTTCCCAATTATCCATATCGGAAAGGGTGGCATGATAGACTCCGATGTTTTGACCGCTATCGCCGCCGCTATCGTGGTTAAGGCAAAAATACACATCGCCATTGCCGTTGGCCAAAAGGTCTCCGATGTATTTGTCATCCTCGACAAAAGCAGGTCGGATCGTGTCCCAAGAGGCACCACCATCAGTGGTCCAAAAGACATAATTGCTCGTCACGCCCACCAGCGTTTCATTATTTACAGCGCATATCTGTTGAGCCTCATCACCTGCAACCAACGGTGCGGCCCCAGAGGTCAGTTGCCATGTGTCGCCGTTGTCGTCGGAATAGAAAGCCCTATAGGGATAGCCTTCGAAAAGGAAGATTCTACCTTCCGGGCTAATGCTAAAGCACTTCGAATTGAAGTTGCAATTGAAGCCCGTTTCGTAACCTAACACTACTTGCCAGGTTTCGCCTTCGTCCTGCGAGCGGGTAAAACAAGGACCATTGCCGGAACCACCATAATAAGAATAGATGCTTCCGTCGGGGCTGACGCCCAGAAAAATGCCTTGCATTCCAAAAGGTTTCCAATAATTCTGTGCCTCAAGGCCGCCAAGGCAAGCCAGGCAAAGGATGATGACTGATACTAACTTTTTCATAGGTCTAATTATTTAATTGTTAATTATTTGATTTCGACTTTATTTAACTACAGATTTTACAGATTGTACCGATTTCTTCCCGTAGAATTTATGGGTCGCAGGCTCCCGATTGATACGGATAGACTGTCATAGGCGGAAATCTGTAATAATTGGACGCTTGCGTCCTGCAAATTTCTCGTCGTATATCTGTCAAATCTGTGTAATCTGTAGTTTCTCATAAGATATTATTTGTTTTGTGATTAAACCGCATTCACAATTTCCTCAAAAGTCCGTGTGTCTTCTGCAAGGTTCATCTTCATTTGCTTGATGCGGGTCTTGCGGCGGTAGTACGACTCAGTCTGGGTGTCCAAGAGGATGGAAATCACCTGGTTAGAGAATCCGTTCTTGGAGAGGCAGCAGATGCGCACGTCCCACTTGCCGAGTTTGGGATAGAGTTCCAAGAGGCGCTGCGAGAAGCCGTCGTACACCAAGTCGGTGAGGCTGATGAAGTCGGCCCAGTCGTCGTCACTGAGAGCGAAGTTCATCGTGTCGGCGGTCACCTGCTCGCCGAGGCCCTGCGCCGTAGCGTAGACCTTGTTGCGCCCCATGATCTTGCTCGTCATCAGCAGGTCTTTTTGCGAAAGCGTCTGACGGTCACGCCGCAGGTCGTCGTTGGTGCGGATGAGGTTTTCCATATCGCTCACCAACTCGTGGATGCGGTTTTGGTCGCGCTCCACCTGGCTGCGGAACTGCTCCACGGCCAACTTATGGTCGCTCACCTTCTTCCTCACAATCAGCACGATGACCAACAGCGCAATCACCGTTGCGGCGATGATGAGCCACAGCTTCAGACTGCGGTTGCGAAGCTGGCTCTCCATCTCGCTCTTTTGGGCCTTCAGTTCGTATTCGGCCTTGAGGCGTTGCAGGTTGTCGGAGGCGTGTTCCTTGTCGGCCTGCATCATGCACTCGGTGAACAGGTCTTGGTATTTCATGGCCTGCGCGAGGTTGCCCTCGTTGTAGGCGATGGCATAGAGCGTCTGGTAAACCGACTGCTTCAGCCCTGCCCTCTCGCTGCGGAGGGCGGCTTCGAGGTGGGTCTTCGCCGTGGCGTAATCATCGGTGTAGTAATAGAGCACACCGAGCGTCATATTGGCGATGTCGAGGTCGTTGCCTTCCAGTCCGCCTTGCATGGCACGGGTTACGCAGTCGATGGCCTTGGGATAGTTGCCGATGGGCAGGTAGTAGTCGCGGCCCATTTCGAGGTTGAGGTCGTTGATCATGGCCTCGTCGTTCCTAAGGGTGGCGATGCTCAAGGCCGTGTCGTAGAACTGCTTGGCTTGGGCAAACTGTTCGAGCATTTTCGCCACGCGGCCGCTGTTGCGGTAGGCGGTCATCAGGCCGACGGTGTCGCCCACCTGCTTGAAGGCGGCGATGGCTTCGCGGTGCATCGTGAGGGCATCGTCGAAGAGGCCGTGTTTGTTGTACATCGCACCGAGGTTGTCCTTGAGGTCGCCTTCGAGTTGAAGGTTCTCGGTGGTCGGTTGGCAGCCTTGCATCAGCTGTAAGGCTTGCAGGAAGTGCTCGGCGGCCTCCTCCGAGAGGCGTTGCTCGCGCAGTTCGACACCTTCTTTATACAAGGTGCGCGCCTGCTGCTGCCGCTTGGCGGGCGAGTCGCACGCTGCGAGGGCCACGCCGAGGGCGAGGGTGAAGAGGATTAGGTTTGTTGTTTTTGCTTTCATAGGCGTTTAATTTTTGACTTTAAACTTCTCTGCCGCTTCGCGTCATTGACTCCGTCGAATCTTCGATTTGCGAGGAGGAACGACGAAGCAATCCAGAGCGGTAAGCTTCATGTCTAGACTGCTTCGTTCCTCGCAGTGACGCCAAGCATGTCCGTCGATGCAAAAATATACAGAAAAAACGCTTGTCAAGAGGTTTTTGGAGAGCCTTCTGATTTTGTCCATGTGTTTTTCGGTTGTCCAAATTTATTTCATTGGAAATCAATGATATAATTTTTGCATGGACAAAATTTTGTCCCTATGAAAAATGGGCGTTTTTCGAAAAAACCGCCCCCAAAAACAACGAAATTACACAAAATGTGTAACACAAAATGTGAAATCAATAACCATTCGGCATGTTTTGCGTCATTAGGTACAAAAACAACGAAGCAGCCCAGAAAAAGCCTCTGGACTGCTTCGTTCCTCGCAGTGACGCAAAGCGACAGCTGCTTATTCCTTCTGATTGCGTTCCTTCACAATCTCTTCCTGACGGTCCTTCGGGGTCGGCATGTACTGGTGGAATTCCATCGAGTAGTTGGCGCGGCCGGAGGTGAGGTTGCGCAAGGCGGTGGCATAGCCGAACATCTCCATCAACGGGACGAAAGCATCGAGCTTTTGCGATCCCTTGCGGAAACGACGCATGGCCTCGATGCGGCCACGACGCTTGTTGAGGTCGCCGGTCACGTTGCCGATGTAGTCATCGGGCGTGTTGATTTCCACCTTCATCACAGGCTCAAGCAGCACAGGGCTGGCTTTCATGAAGGCCTGCTTGAAGCACATCTGGGCGCAGAGCTGGAAGGCCATGTCGCTGGAGTCGACGGGGTGAGAGCTGCCGTCGACGAGGACGCACTTCACGTCCACCACGGGATAGCCCGCGAATGGGCCTTTGTTCATGGCCGCGGCCAGACCTTTCTGCACCGAGGGGATGTATTCCTTCGGGATGACACCGCCCTTGGTGATGTCGACGAACTCGAAGCCGTTGCCAGGATTCGGCTCGAAACGGATGACGGTGTGGGCGAATTGGCCCTTGCCGCCGGTCTGCTTGGCGTATTTGTAGTTGCACTCGAACGGCGCGGTGATGGTCTCGCGGAACGACACCGAAGGCGCACCCACCGTCACCGGCACCTTGAACTCTTCCTTCAGGCGGTCGACGATGATTTCCAGATGCAGCTCGCCCATGCCCGCGATGATGGTCTCCTCCGTCTCCTCGTCGAAATGGGCGCGGAACGACGGATCTTCGTTGCAGAGCTTGGCCAGAGCCTCACCGAGTTTGTTGCGGTTCTTCTTGTCGTCGAGGTTCACCTTCATCTCGATAACCGCAGGCGGTATATTGATGGATTCCAGCAAGATAGGCTGATCTTCGTCGCAAAGCGTGTCGCCCGTCTTGGTGTATTTCATGCCCACGAGAGCCACGATTTCGCCCGCGCTGGCCTCGTTGATTTCCTCGCGTTCCTTCGCCTTGATGCGGAAGATACGGCCCACACGCTCACTCTTCAGTTTGTTGGTGTTGTAGACGCTCATGCCGTTGGTCAGCTTGCCGCTGAAGATGCGGATGAAGGTCTGCTGGCCCACATACGGGTCGTTGATGAGTTTGAAGGCCAGAGCCGAAAAAGGCTCATTCTCAGAGGGGTTGCGCTGATAGGTCTTCTCCTCGTTGGCGGGGTCGTGTGCGATGACGGCACCCAAGTCCTTCGGCGAAGGCAGGTAGTCGACGATGGCATCCAAAAGGAGCTGTATACCTTTGTTCTTATAGGCGGCACCACAGAGCACCGGCACCATCATCAGTTTGATGGTAGCCGTACGGATGGCGGCCATCAGCTTTTCGGTCGGGATTTCCTTGTCTTCGAGGTACAGCTCGGCGATTTCGTCGTCGAGGTCGGCCACTTTCTCGATGAGGTTGCGGCGGGCTTCCTTGGCCTGCTCCATCATGTTTTCCGGGATGGGCCCCACGATGCGTTCCTTCTCGACGAAGCGGACAGAGTTCATCTGCACCAAGTCGACCATGCCTTCGAAGGTGTTCTCCACACCGATGGGCAGATGCAGCGGCACTGCATTGGCACCCAAATACTTATGCATCTGGTTGACGACCTCTTGGAAGTCGGCACCCGTGCGGTCCATCTTGTTGACAAAGGCGATGCGTGGCACGCGGTATTTGTCGGCCTGGTTCCACACCGTCTCCGACTGCGGCTCCACGCCACCCACGGCGCAAAACACCGCCACCATGCCGTCGATGACACGCAGCGAGCGTTCCACCTCGACGGTGAAGTCGACGTGGCCGGGAGTGTCGATCAAGTTGATTTGATAGCCGTTCCAGTGCGCGGTGATGGCTGCCGAAGCGATGGTGATGCCGCGCTCCTGCTCTTGTTTCATAAAGTCCATGGTGGCTTGTCCATCATGCGTTTCACCCACCTTACGGTTGACGCCCGTGAAGAACAGGATGCGTTCCGAAACCGTAGTCTTTCCTGCATCGATATGCGCTGCGATACCGATGTTTCTCAATTTTGAAATGTTTAAACTCATTATTTTAACTGATTATCAATATCTTACAATTCAAATCTTGGTTTTCGATTTGGGGTGCAAAATTACAAAAAAAACGATAAATAAAAGGCTGAAGAACAAAAATTTGAGAAAAAGCACTGACGGGAAATATTGAAATCGTTTTTTAGTCCAATTGCCAATAAATTCGTACCTTTGCAGCCCCAAATAAATAAGGTATAAAAAACACAAGATATGAGCAAGAAAGAAGTAAAATTCAGCTTAGTTTACCGCGACATGTGGCAGTCGTCAGGCAAATATGTGCCACGCAAGGACCAATTGGAGCAAATCGCCCCCTTGATTATCGACATGGGCTGCTTCGACCGCGTGGAGACCAACGGTGGTGCCGCCGAGCAGGTCAACCTGCTTTATGGCGAGAACCCGAACCCTTCGGTGCGCGCCTTCACTGCGGCATTGCACAAGGGCGGCATCGAGTGCCACATGCTCGACCGCGCCCTCAACGCATTGAGGATGAACCCCGTGCCCGCCGACGTGCGCCAACTTATGTATAAGGTGAAGAAAGCCCAAGGCGTCGACATCACCCGTATCTTCTGCGGACTGAACGA
>DGXB01000027.1:26347-32500 GCA_002396205.1 Bacteroidales bacterium UBA4243 | reverse complement strand
CTGAACGACGTGCGCAACATCATCCCGTCCATCAAATGGGCCAATGAGGCTGGCATGATCTCGCAAGCTGCCATGAGCATCACCCACTCGCAGGTGCACACCGCCGAGTATTACATGAAGATTGCCGACCAACTCATCGAAGCCGGCGCCAAGGAAATCGCCCTGAAGGACATGGCTGGTGTGGGTCGCCCCGTCAGCTTGGGCCGCATCGTAGAGCATATCAAGAAACAACACCCCGAAATCAAGGTGCAATACCACGGCCACACCACGCCGGGCCTCTCGATGGCCTCGGTGCTTGAGGTGTGCAAGGCCGGCTGCGACTACGTCGACGTGGCCATGGAGCCGCTGTCGTGGGGCACCGTCCACCCCGACGTCATCAGCGTGCAAGCCATGCTGAAGGATGCCGGATTCCTCGTCAAGGACATCGACATGAAGGCCTACATGGCCGCCCGCAGCATGACGCAATCGTTCATCGACGACTTCCTCGGCTACTGGATTGATCCGCGCAACCGCTATATCAACTCATTGATGCTGGGGAGCGGCCTTCCCGGTGGCATGATGGGCTCGCTCATGGCCGACCTCAAAGGCGCCCACGCGCTCATCAACATGAACTACAAGGCTCAAGGCAAGGCCGAACTCAGCGAAGACGAGCTGCTCGTCGAACTCTTCGACGAAGTGCAACGCATCTGGCCCATGGTCGGCAACCCGCCTTTGGTGACGCCTTTCAGCCAATACACCAAGAACATCGCCCTGAAGAACCTCATTGGACGCAGCATGGGCAAGCCCGACTTCAGCGACCTCGACGACGCCATGTGGGGCATGATCCTGGGCAAGTCGGGCCAACTGCCGGGCAAGTTAGACCCCGCCATTATCGCTTTGGCCAAGGAACAAAAGCGCGAGTTCTTCACCGGCAACCCGCAGGACAACTATCCGAACGAGCTGCCCCACTTCATCGAGATGATGAAGAAGGAAGGCTGGGACCGTGGCCAGGACGACGAGGAACTTTTCGAGTTCGCCATGCACGAGAAGCAGTACCGTGAGTACAAGTCGGGCGAGGCCAAGCGCCGCTTCAACCAAGAACTCGAGGCCAAGATGAAGGCCAAGTTCGAGAAGGCAGGCGGCGAGACCAAGATTCCGGACCTGCGTGCCTTGCGTCACCCCAACGCCGAGCCTGTCATCGCTCCCGCGAGCGGCGTGGTGATGTGGGAAGTGGACTTCGACGACAAGTCGATTGCGCCCGCCCCCGGCACCGTATATAAAGAAGGTGACCTGCTCTGCGCTATCCAAACCAATCTCGGCTTGGAGCCTGTCTATGCGCTCTGGCCAGGCAAGATCGTGGAGGCCACGGCAGACCAAGGCAAACGTGTCAGCAAAGGTGATACCATCGCGTTCATTGAAAAATAAAACCGTTATGATTGGAATAAATGTAGAGATGTCATATTATGGTGTCTCTACAGAAACCCTCCGGATTTCTGGCACGGAAATTGATTATCCCCTGCCGGTTCATTAAAATTCAGAATTCAATTCACTAAATGTTTAATTTAAAATCATCAAAAAAATGAAGAAATTATTTTTGACCTTAGCTCTTGCCTTCGTTGGCATCTTTAGCGCAAACGCTCAACTTTGGATTGGTGGTTCCACCAATGGAGCTTTCAACAAAGAAATGAACAGATTTGAGATTGCCCCAGAAATCGGCTACAGTTTCAAGGGTGCCCCGCTGACCATCGCCGTTGGTGCCCATTACGGCTTTTTGCAAGAGAAACTTACCGGAGCCGATTTAACGGCTCACTACATCACCCTTTCGCCCTATCTGCGCTACAGCGTCTGCAACATCGAGAAGTTCGGTCTTTTCTTGGATTTGACTGGCGACTTCGGTCTCAGAGATTGCGAAGGCTTCAGAGTGGGTTTGCAACCCGGTATCGCCTGGATGCCCACCAAGCACTGGACTGCCGCTTTCCGTTGGGGCTTCATTGGCTACAACAATTTGGAAGGATTTGAACTTCTGAATGGTGGCGCCAGCATCTATGGCGACAAAGGCTTCACCTTTGGCTTTGCCGCTGCCGCCCCTACGTTTGGCCTGTACTACAACTTCTAAAATCGAAATCCTTTCGAGACGCAAGGTTTTGCGTCTCTACAAAATAGGCTGCTCTTCGGGGCGGCCTTTTTTTTGTTTCGGATTTTCCCTATTTTTGCTGCGTCAATCATTAAAAACTCATTGCACATGAAAAAACTTCTCACCCTCGCCACGCTTGTCCTTTTGACCATCGGCCTCAAGGCGCAGAGCAAAAACATCGCCTACCAAGACGCCACCGTGCGTTTCACCGTCATCACCGACGGCACCATCCGAATGGAATACGCCCCCGACGGACATTTCGTCGACGAAGCCTCGCAGGTGGCCGTCGTCCGCGACTATCCCGAAGTGGATTATGTGGTCAAAGACGGCAAGACCATCGAAATCACGACTGCCAAACTGAAATTGCAATACAAGAAAGACAGCGGCGCCTTCAGTGCCGACAACCTGAGCATCAGTTCGTTGAAAGGCATCGCTCCAAGCTTCGTTTGGAAACCCGGCATGGTGCAAGAACACAACCTGAAAGGCACCTACCGCACCTTGGACAGCTTCGACGGCGAGACCTCGGTCGGCAAAGACCACAAGGCCATGCCCATCGAGGACGGCCTCTTGGCCACCGATGGCTGGACGCTCATCGACGATTCGCAGAGCTTCCTCTTCGACAACAGCGACTGGCCTTGGGTGAAGGAACGCGAGAGCCTCGACCATCAAGACTGGTACTTCATGGGCTACGGCCACAACTACAAGCAGGCCTTGAAAGACTTCACCGTGTTTGCCGGAAAGGTGCCGCTGCCACCACGCTACGCCTTCGGCTACTGGTGGTCGCGCTACTGGTCGTATAGCGACAAGGAACTCCGCGACTTGGTGCACAAGTTCGACCAATACGACATTCCCCTCGACGTGCTCGTCATCGACATGGACTGGCACTACACCGAGCCAGGCAAAGGCAACTGGACCGGCTGGACGTGGAACAAGAAACTCTTCCCCGACTACAAGCGCCTCCTCGCCGACATGGACCGTCGCGGCATTCGCACCACGCTCAACCTGCACCCCGCAGGCGGCATGGAGCCTTACGAGGAACGCTATGACGAATTAGCCGCCTACATGCATCTCGACACGACTGGCAGGCCCGCCATCCCGTGGGAAAGCTCCAACAAAAGCTTCATGTCGGGCATGTGCGACGTGGTCTTGAAGCCCATGGAACGCAACGGCATCGACTTCTGGTGGCTCGACTGGCAGCAGTGGCCCAACGACAAACGCCTCACCAACCTGAGCAACACCTGGTGGATCAACTACTGCTTTTTCTCCAACTTCGAGCGCACCCGCTCCACGCGCCCGATGCTCTACCACCGTTGGGGCGGATTGGGCAACCACCGCTACCAAATCGGCTTTTCGGGCGATGCTGTCATCTCTTGGAAGTCGCTCAACTTCCAGCCTTATTTCAACTCGACGGCCAGCAACGTGCTTTACGGCTTTTGGAGTCACGACATCGGTGGACATTGGGGCGGCACGCTCACGCCCGAACTCTACGCCCGCTGGATGCAATTCGGCGCCCTGAGTCCCATCCTTCGCAGCCACTCCACCAAAGACGCTTCGATCAAGAAAGAGCCTTGGGCCTTCCCCGACGCCTACACCGAAATCATCCGCAACACCATCCACCAGCGCCGACAGATGATCCCTTACATCTACACCATGGCCCGCAAGGCACACGACGAAGGCCTCTCGCTCTGCCGTCCGCTCTACTACGACTGGCCGGAAAGCCCCGAAGCCTACAGCTTCCGCAACGAATACATGTTCGGCGACAACATGTTGGTCGCGCCCATCACCACGCCGATGGAAGGCAACTTCTCCGAAATCGAGGTGTGGCTGCCCCAAGGCACATGGTACGAAGTGAGCACGGGAACGATGCTAAAGGGCGGGCAAGTCGTCAAGCGCCACTTCATGATTGACGAATACCCGCTGTATGTGAAAGCCGGCTCCATCATCCCGCAATACAGCGACTACCGCCAGCATGTGGACGGCATCGAATGGACGCACTTCGACCTGATGATTTACCCGGGTGCCGACGGCGACTTCACGATGTACTACGACGACGGCGACGACAAGGACTACGACGCGAACAACATGCGCGTGCGTTTCCGCGCCACGCGGCAAGGCAACGTCTACTTCGCCAACCTCTACCCCGCCGAAGGCAAGTTCATAATGGCCTCGCGCAACGTCACCTTGAAATTCGTGGCCTCCGACGTGCCCCAGCGCGTCTTCCTCAACGGCAAGGAAACCGATTGGAGCTACGACGGCGAGAGCTTCACCCTCGTGGTGCCGCTGCCCGAAGGCTACTGGGAAGAGCAGGCCAACATCCGTGTGGAATATCCGCAAACCGGCACCCTCAACCTCACCGATGGCATCATCGGCAACTACCATCGCGCTGCAAAGGCCGTCGCCGAAATCAAGAACCACAAGTCGAACATCGAGCTGAACGACGCCTTGGGCTTGTTTGGCAGCATCGGCCAACAAGTGACCTATTTCCCCAACACGCTGAAAGTGAGTGTCGAGCAGTTCCGCCAATACTTCAACGACCTTGACGGCTCATTGGAAGGCATGGGGCTGAAGGACGAGGACAAGGCTTGGTTTAAGGAGCAGGTGAGGTTTTGACCATTCATCAGCGGGGATTGAAATCGCCCGACGGCATCTCGTCACCCCTACGGGGTTCCGCCGCGCCCCCGCCCCGCCTCCAAGTCCTGAAAGGACGACCATAGTTCAACGGAGCAATTCATTCCCCGAAAAAAACGTGACCTACGACAACACCCCGACAGGCATAAAAAACACGTAGAGACGCCACACACCGCGACGTCTCTACGATTTTTATTTGCGGAATTGCAAATTCCGCCTCCCTATCCTCGCGATTGGATTATCCTCAAGGAACGGGAATTACTGCACATCCTGCACCAAGCGCACAGCATGACCCTCGTAACGGTTCCTATTATAGCAATGAGGAGTGGGGGTAGCGTTGAGGTAGAAGTAATATGCGCTTCTATCATCTTGTTTCGTAGCCGACCAATAGAAACCTATGCTGTTGAGGCTTTTGACAGAAGTCCCACTGCGGTAGCCAGCTTTGGGAAGGAAGACGCAGCCCGCTGCCTCGCAGGCAGCCCAATCCTCTTCCGAAGGGCTAGAAACGGCTGAACCACTATAATCGTCAGGATAGATAATCATGCCAATCTTGCCAGCAACCGTCGTGTCCTTTGTGTAACTATTCGTGCGGTTATTTATCAAGTAGTCCCACTCGCTTTGCGTCAGTGTGCGCCAGCCGCAATTCTCCCTGTTGCCGCCGTTGCTTATTGCGTTGTAGCCCCAGTCGGCCTTGCCTTTATCATCGCCATCACCCTGATGTCGCGCATAATCAACTCATAGACCTCTTCGGGAGTGTAAAACTCCTTATCCATGTCGTCATAGGAATTGATTTCCGTTTCGTCAAGCATAACTTCGACTTCTTCCATCGTGTAAGGTACCAAAGAGTCTTCTTCTTTCATGGCGTTTCGTTTTATGACAGGGCAAAGATACGCATCTTTTTTGGACGAGCCATAGCTTCAACGAGGTATTTTGGATATGACCAGAGGCTAAACCCGCTCATACACCGTCGCCACGCGGCTCACGTTGTAGACCTTCATCGTGATGCGGTCGCCTTTCTGCTCGGAAGGGAATCTGGTGGACACATCGATGTTGCCGAAGCCGCCAAAGGCCGCGTCGTCGGTGGTGAGAAGGATGCGGTAGTCGCCCGTTTGCCTTACGGGAAGCTCGTAGTCGGGAATGGAATGTGGCCCCCAGTTGAAGACGAAAATCAGGTTGCCACGCTCGTAGACGATGGTCTTGTTCGCCTCGTCGGCCAACAAAAGCCAAGCGGGCAAAGCCTGCATCACGACATGGCTTTTCACCAAGTCGAGCATGGCGCGGTCGAAAGCACCCATGAAGCGGTATTTCAGGTGCTCGTTGTCGACGAGCGACCACTGGCGGCGGGCGAATTGGTAGCTCCAGCCATTGCCTGCACGTGGAAAGTCGATCCATTCGGGATGGCCGAACTCGTT
>DGXB01000027.1:0-26279 GCA_002396205.1 Bacteroidales bacterium UBA4243 | reverse complement strand
AACTCGTTGCCCATGAAGTTGAGCCACGCCTCGCCGCCCAAGGTGAGCGTGAAGAGGCGGATCATCTTGTGCAAGGCGATGCCACGGTCGACGGCCATCGAAGGCGTGTCGATGCTCATCGCGCTGTACATCTCGCTGCCCATCAGCCGGAAAGCGATGGTTTGGTCGCCCACAAGCGCCTGGTCGTGACTCTCGGCGTAGGCCACCGTCTTGGTCTGCGGCAGGTGGTTAGTCATGGTGAAGAAAAACTCGTTCATGTTCCACTGTTCCTCGGGCTGGTCTTTCAGCACCTTGATCCAGAAGTCGGGTTCGCCCATGCCCAGGCGGTAGTCGAAGCCCATGCCACCGTCGGCAATCGGGTTGCAAAGGCCGGGCATTCCGCTCACGTCCTCGGCAATGGTGACGGTATTGGGATTGAGTTGGTGGCACAGCGTATTGGCCAATTGCAGATAGGTGACTGCATCGTTGTCCACATTGTCGCCGAAGTATTGCTCAGGCGCATCGAAAGTCATCCCGATGCCATGGTTGAGGTAGAGCATCGAAGTCACGCCATCGAAGCGGAAGCCGTCGAAGTGGAAATCTTCCATCCAATAACGCACATTCGAGAGCAGGAATTGCAGCGACTCCTCCTTGCCGTAGTCGAAGAGTTTGGAGTCCCAAAGGTTGTGGTTGCCGCGCTCGCCTGCATGAAGGTATTGGAAATCAGTGCCGTCGAAGAGGTTGATGCCCTCGCGGATGTTTTTCACCGTGTGGGAATGGACGAGGTCCATGATGACCAACAGGCCCATGCCGTGCGCTGTGTCGATCAGTTCCATCAAATCCTCGGGCGTACCAAACCGCGAACTCGGCGCGAAGAAATTGGAGACATGGTAGCCAAACGAACCGTAATAAGGATGCTCGGCGATGGCCATGAGCTGGATGGCGTTGTAGCCGTCCGCCTTGATGCACGGCAGGATGTTTTGGGTGAATTCCTTATAGGTCCCTACCCTTTCGGCCTCTTGCGCCATGCCTACGTGCGCCTCGTAAATCAGCAGCGGCTCGCCGTTCAGTTGCGGCACGGTGTGCTTATATATATAAGGTGTGGGCGGATTCCAGAACTGGCCGTCGTAGTCCTTGGTGCCCTCGTCCTGAATCACGCGCTTGATATACACCGGAATGCGCTCATGCTCCCCGATTTGCGACTGCACCACGACCTTCAGCTTGCTGCCGTGCGTGAGGCGATGGGCAAACTCGCTGTCGGGCAAGAAGATTTCCCAGATGCCTTTGCCGACGTTCTCCAAAGGGTATTCGTAGCGGTTCCAGCCGTTGAACTCGCCCATCAGCGAGAGGTAATGCGCGGCAGGCGCCCATTCGCGGTACCACCAGCCGTGGCGACGCTTGTCGTAGTTGAAGCCCAAGAACTGATGCGCCGTGGCGAAAGCCTTGAGGCTACCGTAACGATTGACAATATCGTGAAGCCGCCATTCGTAGCGGTTGTGGCGGTCGTCCACCGCTTGCGCGACGGGGGTGAGCCAGGGGTCGTTATTTACGAGAGGAAGCATGGTTTGTTATTTTTTGCAAAATTACCAAATTCTACTCAATTCCATGCGTTTTGGAAAACAACCTCGCCCGAATCCAAATCCACGACCTTGGTTTCAGAAGGCCCCAAATGCATTGGATGCACCTCGTTGGCGAAGTCGTTCATATCGAACTCGTTGGCCTTTCGTTTGCCCATCAAGGCCAAGGCATCGTGCGGGATTTTCACCTCCACGTCGCGGGCTTCGCCGCGGTTGAAGTTAACGACGACGAGCAGACGCTCCGTTTCGGTGTAACGCAAAAAGGCATACACAAACTGCGGGTCGAAATTGGAGTACCACGGGTTGCACCACATCAAGTCATAGAACTTGCCTTCGCCGATGGCAGAATGTTCCATTCTGAAATGCAACAGATTGCGATAGTATCCAAACAATTTCTTTTGCGCCTCATCGAAACCTCCACCATCGAATTGGCCACCGTTCATCCATTTTTGGTGCTGCGGCATGTGGCAGTAGTCGAAGATGGAAGTGCGGCCATCATCGCCGCTGTAGCCCATTTCGCCAATGGCGTTCTCGCCACTCTCTTGGCCATTGTAAACCATAAACGCCCCCGTGTTCATCAAGGCGGAAAGCGCCACGGCGGGCAAGGCCGCAAAGGCATCGCCCACGAAATGTGGCGAAGCCAAACGCTTCTCGTCGTGGTTCTCCATGAAACGCAGCATGTGCGGGTCCAAGTCGTGCAAATCTTTCCAGACTTGGGTGATTTCCTTCGCCTCGTGACCATGGCACAAAATGTTTTCCAAAGTATTGTACAGTCCCACCTTGTCATACAAATAATCAAATCCAGCTTCCAAGAATGAATCGTAAAGCGCTGGTTGGTAGATTTCTGCAATCATCAGTGGTTGGTAATCCTTGCGTAATTCGGCAATCGCCCACTGCCAAAACGCCACGGGCACCATCTCGGCCATATCCACACGAAAACCGTCCACCTGCTTGGCGCACCAAAAACGCAAAATGTCAAGCATTTTCTCCCAAGTGTCGTGCTCGTCATAGTTCAATTTCACCGTGTCGTACCAGTCGTTGAGGCTCGGGCAAGGCGAAAACACATTGTTGCCCGTGGCCTTGGCGGGATACTCTTCGTAAGGCTGTTCGCTGATGCGTCTTGGCGAAACAAAACCCTGTCCCTCGCAATAATAGAAATTACACGGGTCGAAACCTTTGTTTTGTCGCGCCAAGTGATTGGGAATGAAGTCGATAATTACTTTCATTCCATGCTGATGAATACGCTTGACCAATTGCTCAAAGTCCGCCATCGTGCCCAAATCGGGATCAACGGAATGATAATTAGTGACGGCGTATGGCGAGCCGGCGCGGCCCTTGGTAATGTCGGGATGCGTGCCCGTCGATTCGGAAGCGTGTTCCAGAATGCCAGTCAGCCAAATGTGGGTGAACCCCAAATCCTTAATCGCGTTGAGGGCGGTTTCATCGATGTCGTTAAAAGTGCCGCAGCCGTTTTCAATCTTGCTGCCGTTCATTCGGAACGCGGTTTGCTTGTTTCCGAAAAGTCGAGGGAATAGTTGGTAGATATTCATACCGCAAAATTAGAAAAATTCCACACAAATTCATCATAAATTGAAAAATGTACTACTTTTGCCCAATTATGAAAGCAAAGAAAAACGAAATACAACCTCCTTGCTGTTGGACAGTTGAAGAATTGAAAGAGCAAATTAGACTTTCTTTGAAAGACATTGAAGAAGGTAGAACTATTTCGTCTGAAGAAGCAGAATTGCATTTTACAAACTACCAATATGAAATATAACACACTAATTATCACGATTTTGGTTTTACTCTGCAAAACCCTCTCCGCCCAAGTCCAGCCCACTTGGGAATCCATTAACGAGCGCGGCTATCCGCAATGGTTCGCCGACGCCAAACTGGGCATTTTCATCCATTGGGGCGTGTATTCCGTGCCCGCCTACGCCAGTCTCGAAGGCTATGCCGAGTGGTACTATCGCGGCCTGATGACCAACGACGACCGCCGCGCCTTCCAAGAGCGCATCTACGGCAAAGACTTTCAGTATGAGGACTTTGCGCCGATGTGGAAAGCCGAGCTTTGGAACCCCGACGAGTGGGCAGAACTCTTCAAGAAATCGGGGGCGAAATATGTGCTTTTGGTCTCGAAGCACCACGACGGCTTCTGCCTCTGGCCGAGCCAATATGCGCCAGGCTGGAACTCCGTCGAGCTTGGACCGAAGCGCGACATTTGCGGCGAACTGACCGAAGCCGTGCGCAAAAAAGGCCTCAAAATGGGCTTCTATTACTCGCTGCCCGAATGGAAAAGCGACATCCACCGCTGGTATGTCGACCCCGACGAGAACATCGGCACCTACGTCGACACGCACATGATTCCGCAATTCAAGGAGTTGATAACCAAATACAAACCGACCATCCTCTTCACCGATGGCGAATGGCGCAACACGGCCGAGCAATGGCACGCCACGGAGTTGATTTCGTGGTACTATAACACGGTGGGCAAAGACGCCATCGTCAACGACCGCTGGGGCGAAGGACAACAACACGGCTTCCGCACACCTGAATACAGTGCAGGCATCACCCTCACCGACCGCCCGTGGGCCGAATGTCGCGGCTTGGGGCGCTCGTTTGGCCTCAACCGCAACGAGCCTTTGGAGAATTATATGACTTCCGACGAACTCATCCGCCATTTCTGCGTCCTCGTGGCAGCTGGCGGCGGCATGACGCTCAACGTGGGCCCCGCCGCCGACGGTAAAATCCCGCTTCTGCAACAAGAACGCCTGCTCGACCTCGGTCGTTGGCTCGACATCAACGGCGAGGCCATTTACGGCACACGGCCTTACAAGAAATTCTACGAAATGAAGCCCGTCAAAGTGGCGCGTAGCGACCAACAAATCGACTTCGACTGGAAGCGCAACGCGCCCGATCCCGCCATCAGCTGCGACCACTTCCAAGCGCATTGGCAAGGTGTGTTCCACTGCCCAGCCGACACCTATACTTTTGAAATCCAAACCGATGACCAAGCCCGACTCGTCATCGACGACAAAGAAGTCATCGACACGCAAAAGGGCAAAACCGGGAAAATGAAACTCGCCCAAGGCCAACATAGAATCGAGGTTTTCTACGAGGAAGACGACCTCGAAGCCACCATCCACCTGTTGTGGTCGTCGAAAACGATGGAAAAACAGGTGATGACCAACTTCCAGCAAGGTGCGATGCTGCCTGCCATGGGCCTGAAGGCCACCTACACCTCCGAACAACCTACGGTTTGCTACACGCAAGGCAAAAACGCCCTTTATGCCATCGCGTTGGATTATCCTGAAGACCAACTCGTTCTAAACATTGACGAACCCGCTCCGAATATGAAAGTGAGATTGTTGGGCACAGTGAAGGATTTGCCATGGAAACACAAGGACGGCCAGCTCTTCATCGACACCAGCGGACTAAAATACAGCGACTTGCACAGCACTGCGGCTTGGGTGTTCAAGATGACCTCTTCCTCATAAGGAAGTTCACAGTGAACATCCTCACAAAGGACAAATCCGAGACCAGCCTCGTCAACAAACGACTCAAAGCCGCCCGCAACTGGGCCTACCAGATGAATTTATTACTACTTTACGTTCGTCCCGAGTTTCACTTCCAAAGGTAAAAACTTGGAAGTGTCGCCGCCGTTCTTGTAAATGTCGCGGACGACACTCGACGACACGCCCACCAGCTCGCTCTCAGTAAGGAGGAAAATGGTCTCCAACTCGGGATGGAGGCGCTTGTTGGCATGGCCAATCATGTTTTCGTACTCGAAGTCGCTGCCGCAACGCAGGCCACGGATGATGGTGCGGGCGCCCACTTTCTTGCAGAAGTCAGCGGTGAGGCCTTCGTAGCTTTCCACTTTCACTTGTGGGTAGTCTTTGAAGACGGCCTCGCACCACTTGATGCGGTCTTGAAGGTCGAAAGTGGAACGCTTTTCCATGTTGATGCCGACGGCGACATAGATCTCGTCGAAGATGGGCAGTGCCCTCAAAACGATGCTGCGGTGCCCCAAGGTGATGGGGTCGAAGGAACCGGGGAATACGGCTATTTTTTTCATTAGGTATGCTTTTTCTTTGTGGAGTGCCTTGTCGTCGCTATGCGTCATTGCGAGGAGGAACGACGAAGCAAATCGAAGATTCAACGGAGTTAATCCATACGTTTGCTGGACTGCTTCGTACCTCGCAGTGACGCGAGGCGCGTCAGAGGATTGTCCAATTCAGCCTGCAAAAGTATTACTTTGTTATGATTTGGCGTAATTCTCCTCCCAAAATTTCGCTGATGGAACGGAAAGTTTCTCTCAAAAAAGTTTCAAGTTCTTCGTTTCCAATGAGTTTTATTTCCGTGATGCCTTCTTCGGTTTGTGGCTTGGGCTGGATGGCTTCGTCGGTATGCATCAGATACCAATAGGTGCGTTTCAGTTTCCATTCGTCATTTTCGAAATAACAGTGCCAAGTGGAAGGCAATTCCTTGACAATCTTCAATTTGCCGATTCCCGTTTCTTCCTCTACCTCGCGCAGGGCGGCTTGCTCGGGTGTCTCGCCTTTTTCTATATGTCCCTTGGGCAGGTCGGGGATGCCTTTGCGCATGATGCCGACAAATTTGCCGTCTTTTCCGACGATGCCACCTGCCGCTGGAGCCATCTTGAAGGTCTCTTTGAGGGCCAACGCCACGGCATTTTGGCTCACTTCGTGGATGAATGTGTCGCCCGCATCGCGTTCATTGAGCCATTCGGGCAAAAAATCGCACAAAAGTTCAGCGTCGTATCTGTCAGATTCTTGGGCGATTGCGTCGAGGTTTAAGGTGTTGCCGTCAATTTTTGGGAAAATCAATGCCTTTTTTTCATGAAAAATCTTGTACATTTGTAGCCGATTTTGAATTTCAATTTAGGCGACAAATATACAACTTTTATGAAATACGACGATTCAGCATTGACATTGGCCCAGCACCTGTTGCAAATCAAGGCCGTGAAACTCAGTCCGAAAGCCCCGTTCACTTGGGCGTCGGGACTGAAAAGCCCCATTTATTGCGACAACCGCGTGACGCTTTCCTATCCTGCCGTGCGCACCTATATCCGCCAGCAGTTTGTGGAGACCATCATGCAAAACTTCGGCAAGCCCGACGTGATTGCGGGCGTGGCCACGGGTGGCATCGCCCAAGGCGCGTTGGTGGCCCAGGAACTGGGACTACCTTTCGTGTATGTGCGCTCCGAGAAGAAGTCGCATGGGATGCAAAACCAGATTGAAGGCGTCATCAATGCGGGGCAATCGGTGGTGGTCATTGAGGATTTGGTCTCCACGGGCAAGTCGAGCCTGATGGCAGTGGATGCCTTGCGCGAAGCCGGTGCCATCGTCAAGGGCATGGTGGCCATCTTCACCTACCAGATGGAACTCGCCAAGCGTAACTTCGAGGATAAGAACTGCTGCCTCTACACCTTGTCGAACTACGAAACGCTGATTTACAAGGCGGTAGAGGAAAAATATGTCACTGAGGAAGACGTGGAATCGTTGAAGGAATGGCGCAAGGACCAACAGGCCTGGAGCGATAAGTGGAGTTGAGTTATAGGAAACAAATCTGAAACAATTCTGACAAAAGAATTTGTTTTCGATTTGCTAAGATTTGTTTCTTACAAAACGAACTTAATTTCCTTGATGTCAAAGCAATACGGTTTGTTTGTTTCGTCGACAAGCAGTAATCGTCCAAACGGGTCGATGCCAGTCATCAACAGCCGCAAGGTCTTTTCGCCAACCCAGTAATCAGCCCAAGTGCGGTAACGGAACAATCTCGACAAATAGTCCTGCTCGATGGCGGGACTGTTTTTTTTGAGCCTTTCCACTTCGGCTACGATGCTTTCCGCGATTTGTTCCAACAGCGGCTGCAATTCGTAATCCTTTCCCGTAATCTGCTTCAGCGAAATGGGATGCGTAGGCCAATCATGGAAATTCAATTGGTTGACATTCAGACCGATGCCAATGATGGAAGTGTTCATCATGTTCGCCTTTATTGTGCTGTTGATAAGGATGCCGGCAAGTTTGTGGCCATCGTAATAGATGTCGTTAGGCCACTTGATGAAGAGCTTTTCAACGGACAAAAAACTATCCAATACCTTGACGATGCCCAATGGCACCGCCTCCGACAGAAGGAACTGCCGTTCGGCAGGCATAAAACTCATGTCCAAAGCCAATGAGAAAGTGAGGTTCTTGCGAGCCTCACTTTCCCAGCCGTTGCTCCCCATGCCTTTGCCAGCGGTTTGTTCGTCGGTGCTGACCACAAGGTTGCGGATGTCGGCTTCCGGCTGCATTCGTTGCAGATAGGCGTTGGTTGAGTCGATGGTTTGCAGATGAGAAAAAACGAGCGACATAATGCTTATTTTACGACAATTCTATGAGTTTGCCCTTGTGTTTTTATGGCGTAAATACCAGAACCAAAGGGTTTTAAGTCAAGGCTGACGAAGTCTTCACCTTTGCTTTCAAAAACGCATTGCCCCAACATATTATATAAGGTAACCTTGCGTCCGCCCGTCATGATGTTGACAATGCCATCGGTAGGGTTGGGATACACTTGAATGCCGTTTTTCATGGATTCATTGACGGAGGCCGATACAAGGTTGTGTTTGCACGCTTGATAGACTTCATGCGTGTTGTAGTTCTGAATCCATGCTATGGCTGATAGGTTCTCGATACCTTGATTGTCAGTCGATTGCGAATCGAAAGTGTAGTTGAAATAGCTGTCGATCCCTACATCGCCGAGGTTGAGGCCCGTGGCATCGGTAAGGAACTCCTTCAGTACATGATGAAAATGGGTCTCGCCATTCGTGCCAGGAGGCGCATCGAAACGGGTCTCTCTTTCCACAAGAGCGA
Source organism: Bacteroidales bacterium UBA4243 (assembly GCA_002396205.1). Lineage (GTDB taxonomy): Bacteria > Bacteroidota > Bacteroidia > Bacteroidales > F082 > Limimorpha. The sequence continues at coordinate 17,848 of DGXB01000027.1, read as the reverse complement.
CAAACAATCGTAAATCGCCACCGAGCGATGACAGAGCTTTGCCTTCGACACGAACAGTAATCTTATTGTCGACCGGATGGACTCCGGATTCGATTTGTATTTCAAAGTGTGGAGGAATGTTCAGCAATTGGTTGATAATGTTTTGATTGATTCCCGAAGGGGCTGAAAAAAAGCGGTTTCCGTCGAGGATGGCGGTGGGCACGGTGGCAACATTGTAGAATTCCGTTCTGGCATCAATGTCGGCTGCATTGGACAGATACATGGGGTCGGTCGCCAAAGGCCAACGGGTGTGGTATTTGATGACCGCCAAACGGTCGATGTTGGTTTCAATAAGGGAGTCAAAAGCCGGATTTTGCTGGGCGCACGGCATACAACCCGCGTTGGTGAAGCTTTCGACCAACATCACTCGATGGCTTTGTGCGCTGACATTCAGCCCCAAAAACATCGACACGACAAGCCCAAATCGGCGAAAAACTTTCATGGCGGCAACGAATCAATAGTGTTTTCAAGGACAAAAGTAGGCATTTTTCAAAAAATGGCAATATTTTTGTTGCGGGATTGGGAAAAGTTTCGCAATTTTGCAAGTTGAAAATCGAATATGTATCATTTAAAACAGTTTCTATGATGAAAAAATCTATTTTTACTTTGGTTTTTACGGCCATGATGGGCTGGGTTTCAGCGCAATCGCTGCAATTCGAACTCAATGGCCAAGCGCTCGCCAACGGAGAGAGGATCATTTGCACCAACATCCTCGAATGGGGCGAGCTGCAACAAGACATGCAGCTCCGTAACCTCACCGGCGAAGCCATCGAAGTGATGGTCCAAAAGGAGGAAGTCGACATCGTTGAAGGCACGGCCAACTATTTCTGCTGGGGCAGCTGCTACACTCCCGAAGTGTTCATCAGCCCGAGGCCTGTGACCCTGAATGCCGGCGCATTGAGCGGTGAGCACGACCTCTCGTTCCATCATCAGATCGACCCCGAAATGTCGGGCGACCCGAACAACTTCATCGTCGGCACCTCCGTCGTGAAGTATTACGCCTACCCCTTTGGCCAGGAGGATGACAAGGTTTGCGTCCAGATTTGGTTTGCCTACAATGCCGAGGGCATCGACGAGCAGGTTGCCTACAGCTTTGGCAACGCCTACCCGAACCCTGCCACGTCGACGGTCAACTTCGACTACAGCATCGCTGCCGGAGCCAACGCTTCGGTTGAGGTCTACAACTTGATGGGCCAGAAAGTGATGGGCCAGCAGGTGAACACCATGCAAAACCACATGGCGATTTCGGTTGCCGACCTTGCGGAAGGCATTTATTTCTGCAACCTCTTCGTCAACGGACAGGCCGTGAAGACCGAAAAGTTCATTGTGAAGAAGTGATTGTCTCTGAAAAACTGACAATAATGCCGCACTCAAAAGGTGCGGCATTATTTTTGTATAGGAGTGGACGTTAACCTTAATAACACACAAAGACCATGGAAAACAACAAGAAACTTGAAAGAGACACGCAACACAAGGTGATTGGAGGCGTGTGTGCAGGATTAGCCAGCTATTTTGGCCTCGACGTATCGTTGGTGAGGGTGCTTTTCGCACTTTTGTTCCTCTTTGCGAGCGCGGGCTTTTGGGTCTATCTCGTCCTTTGGGCCGTGATGCCAGCCGCGAGCCGCGTCCAGATTGAAAATGACGGGCAAAATGTTGCCGACCTTACCGAAACCAACCCATCCAACCCTGGCAGCAAGGGCAGCCTTGTGGCCGGCCTGATTCTCATCGGTGTGGGCGCGATAGGATTGCTGCACCGCTTCGTCCCCGAATTCAATTGGCAGACAATTTGGCCCATCGCACTGATCATCATTGGCATCCTTTTGTTGTTCCCCTCAAAATCGCAAAAGTCATGAAAAGCAGGAATTGGTTCATGGGCGTTCTTTTCATCGCCATTGGGGTGGTGGCCCTGTTGGCCACGTTGGGTGTCATTGATTTCAGCTGGCGAATGGCATGGAAGCTATGGCCCATGTTGCTGGTCATCATCGGCATCGTAATGCTTCCCGTCAAAGATTGGCTGAAGACAGTGTTGGTTGTGGCCGCGTTGGCAGTGAGTGTGATTTTGTATCAAATTTGAAGATTTTTGTCCGATTATTCGCGATAATTTATTTACTTTGCAACTCTTTAGACAAGGTATCAACGAATAACCAGATTTTCAACGATGAATAAACGACTAATTGCCAGATTGTCAATCGCAATCACACTCTTTTTCCTTACTTCAACCGCTGTTTTCGCGCAGGACAACAGCATCAAGGGTTTTGTCTACGAGGAGTCGACGGGCGAGCCTATGATGTTCACCAACGTATACTTGAAGGGCACCACCTATGGAAGCACAACCAACGAGAACGGTTTTTTCAACATCAACCGCATCCCCGACGGCCGCTATACCTTGTTGATTACGAGCGTGGGTTACGACACCATTTCGGAAGTGTTCAACCTGTCGAAAAACGAGACCGTCAATCGGAAATACTATTTGAAAGAGACCAGCCACAAGCTCGAATCGGTGACCATCACTGCCGACAAGATTGAGGCCCGTACCGAGACCAAGACGTCGGTCATCACCGTGACACCCAAGACCATCACCAAGATCCCGAGCGTGGGTGGTCAGGCCGACTTTGCGCAATATTTGCAAGTGGTGCCAGGTGTCATTTTCACCGGCGACCAAGGCGGCCAGCTCTATATCCGTGGCGGTTCGCCCATACAGAACAAGGTGCTTTTGGACGGCATGGTGGTCTATAACCCCTTCCATTCCATCGGCCTGTTCTCTGTGTTCGACACCGACATCATCCGCAACGCCGACGTATACACAGGCGGCTTCGGAGCCGAATACAGTGGACGTATCTCTTCCATCATGGACATCTCGACCCGCGACGGCAACAAGAAACGCATCTCGGGCAAGATTGGTGGCAACACGTTTGGCGCTCGGGTGATGCTCGAAGGCCCCCTGAAGAAAGCCAAGACACCGGACGAGACCTCCATCTCGTTCATCCTCTCGGCCAAGAACTCCTATCTTGAGCAGACCAGCAAGATCATATATCCGTATGCGTCCAAGGACGGGCTGCCGTTCAATTTCCAGGACATCTACGGTAAGGTCTCGCTCAACGCGCCCAACGGCAGCAAGTTCAACCTGTTCGGCTTCTCGTTCAACGACCAAGTGAACAACTACATGTCGCTGTCCGACTTCGGATGGAATTCATTCGGCGCAGGTGCCAATTTCCTCGTCATTCCTGGCAAATCGCCTGTGATGATTGAGGGTAACATTGCCTATTCAAGCTATACTTCACGGATGAAGGAGGTTGACAGCCCCGACCGTTATAGCACCATCAACGGCTTCAACATGGGCTTCGATTTCAGCCAGTTCATGGGCAAACACACGCTGAAATATGGTATTGAAATGCTTGGCTATACCACTGACTATCTTACATATAGTGTGTATGGCCACAATAAGATCGGGTCAAAGGTGAACTCTACCGAAATAGGAGCCTATGCCAAATTCAAGGCCGTGTTGGGCAATCTTTTGCTCGAACCGAGTTTCCGCTTGCAGTATTATCCTTCTGTGACGAAAGGCGGTTTATCACCCGAGCCTCGCATTGCAGCCAAATACAACGCTACCGACCGTTTCCGCCTGAAGGCAGCCGCTGGCATGTATTCGCAGAACTTTGTGGCTGCCACCAGCGATCGCGACGTGGTGAACCTGTTCTATGGTTTCCTTTCGGGTATCGACAACCTTCCGAAGACCTATGACGGGAAAGAAATCACCAGCTACCTTCAAAAGGCCAACCACTTTGTGTTGGGTGGCGAGTTCGACCTGTCGCAAAAGGCCACGTTGAACATCGAAGGCTATTGGAAAGACTTTGTGCAGCTGACCAATATCAACCGCAACAAGATTTATCCCGACGGCGTTTCCGACATCCCCGACTTGCTGAAAAAGGACTTCACCAAGGAAACGGGCGATGCCTACGGTTTCGATGTCTCGGTCAAATATGAGGACCAGCATTGGTATCTTTGGGCCGTCTATGCCTTGGGCTTCGTGACTCGCGAGTACGAGAAAGCCGTGGAAGATGGCGTTGAACTCGTTGAATATGCGCCCCATTTCGACCGTCGCCACAATATCAACGTGATCCTGACCTATACTGCGGGATCCAAGCGCCAGTGGGAGTTTAGCGGACGTTGGAACTTCGGCACGGGATTCCCCTTTACCCAAGTCCAGGGCTTCTATGAGTATTATTCCTTCCAAAACGGCATCAACTTCGACTACACCACCACCAATGGCGAGCTGGGCGTGCTTTATGGCGAACTCAACGGAGGCCGCCTGCCCACGTATCACCGCTTCGACATCGACGTGAAGCGTAAGTTCTACTTCTCAGAAAACGTGATGCTTGAGGCCAACCTCGGCGTGACCAACGTGTATAACCGCAACAACGTGTTCTATGTCAACTTGGTGACCAGCGAAGTGGCCCGTCAGCTGCCCATCCTGCCCACTTTGGGCCTGACTTTCTCGTTCTGAACCCTTACGAACCCATGAATGCTTTACCGAACCCACCTAAGGCCGCCATCCGTCCCCACGCGATGACGATGCACGGCCATACCCGAATCGACAACTATTATTGGCTCGACGAGCGCGAAAATCCAGAGGTAATCGCCTATCTTGAAGCCGAAAACCAATACGCCGATGCCTGCCTGAAACATACAGAACCGCTTCAGGAACAGCTGTTTAAGGAAATCACGGGACGCATCAAGCAAGACGACAACTCCGTACCCATCAAGATTCGTGACTATTACCACTACACGCGCTTCGAGGAAGGGAAGGAGTATCCCATCTATTGCCGCAAGAAACATAGCTTGGAAGCCGATGAGGAAATCATCCTCGACGGAAATGCCTTGGCTGAAGGCCATGCCTTTTTCGACATCGGCGAGGTCAGCCTGAGCGAGGACGATAGGTTGTTGGCCTATTCGGTCGACACCGTAAGCCGCAGGATTTACACCGTGTATGTCAAGGACTTGACGACGGGAGAATTGGTGGGCGAGCCTATCATGGGCACTTCGGGCAACGTGGTTTGGGCCTCTGACAACCAAACGCTGTTCTATGGCGTGAAGGACGAGACCTTGAGACCGTGCAAGATTATGCGCCATCCTCTTGGAACGAACCCAAAAGACGATGTGATGGTTTTTGAGGAAACCGACGAGACCTTTGTGACCTACATCAGCAAGACGAAATCAAGGAAATATCTGATAATCAATTCGGAATCAACGCTTTCTTCGGAATGTCGCATCTTGGAAAGCGACAGGCCGGAAAACGGTTTCCGCGTTTTTCAGGAACGCCAGCCCGATATGCTTTACGGCATCGACCACTACGGCGAGCATTTCTACATCCAGACTAATGCCGACGGCGCGAAGAACTACAAAATCATGCGGACTCCCATCGGGCAGACCGAAAAGCCGAATTGGGAAGAAGTTATAGCCCCGCGTGAGCAGGTGATGATTGAAGGTTTCACCATTTTCAACAAGTTTTTCGTCATCGAGGAGCGTGAGGGCGGCTTGGTGAAGATTCGCGTCAAGTCGTGGGACGGCCAGACCGACTATTACATCGACTTTGGAGAACCAGCCTACACCGCCAGTGTGGGTGCCCATCCCGATTTCGATGTCGTCACGGTGCGTTATGCCTACACCTCGATGACCACGCCATCATCGGTCTTTGAATGGGACATGGAACGATGCACAAAGACCTTGCTCAAGCAACAGGAAATTGTAGGTGGCTATAACCCAAACGATTACGTTACAGAGCGGCTGCTGGCACCTTCGCACGACGGTGTTTTGGTGCCGATTTCGATTGTGTATAAGAAAGGGTTGGACAAAAACGGGCGGAATCCGCTTGTGCTTTACGGTTATGGCTCTTACGGCTCCAGCATGGATGCGTATTTCTCGTTGGCGCGGCTGAGCCTGCTCGATCGAGGCTTCGTTTGGGCCATCGCCCACATTCGCGGCGGTGAAGAGATGGGACGACAATGGTATGAGGATGGCAAGATGCTCCACAAGAAGAATACTTTCCTCGACTTCATTGCTTGTGCGGAACACCTTATTAATATGGGCTATAGCTCGCCGCAAAAGATGGTTGCCATGGGCGGCAGTGCAGGTGGATTGCTTGTTGGAGCGGTGGTCAACATGCGCCCCGACTTGTGGAAAGGCGTCATAGCGCAAGTGCCGTTTGTCGATGTCGTCACGACGATGCTCGACGAAAGCATCCCGCTCACGACGGGTGAGTATGACGAGTGGGGCAATCCCAATGAGAAAGAATACTATGATTACATCCTTTCCTATTCGCCCTACGACAATGTGGAAGCCAAAGATTATCCTGCCATGCTGATTACCACGGGCTTGCACGACAGCCAGGTGCAGTATTGGGAGCCAGCCAAGTGGGCTGCCAAGTTGCGTGCCTTGAAGACCGACCACAATCCATTGTACCTGAAAACCGAAATGGACTATGGGCACGGCGGCGCTTCGGGACGTTTCGAAGGCTACAAGGAAGTCGCATTGGAGTATGCTTTTATGTTGGATGTGCTGGAATCCCGACATTAAGGAATGATGACCAGTATGATGGCCAAGTCGGGGAGCTTGCTTTTTGAGACTTCCAGAGACGTTTCTTCATTCTTTTCGAGCCGAAACATCGGGCAAGGTGAATTCAAACTTTAGCCCTCCGGTGGAACGATTGCTTACGCTGATGGCGCCGTTATGGAATAGCACGGCGTGTTTGACGATGGAAAGCCCCAAGCCCGTGCCGCCCCGCTGGCGTGAACGTCCCTTGTCGACGCGATAGAAACGCTCGAATAGGCGTGGGAGTTTTTCTTCATCTACGCCGCAGCCGTCGTCCTCAAAACTGATGCGGTAGAATCCGCGCTCGTGCGACAGCAGCGAGATGTAGATGTTCTGCCCACCTGAATGGGTGAGGGCGTTCTCGGTCAGGTTGCTGAATATAGAGTTGAGCAATGAAGGGTTTCCATAAACCACGATAGGCTCTTTGATGTCGAGATGTAGCTTCATGCGCTGGTCGTCGGGCAATGCCTCAAGTTCCTCGGCGATCATGTTCAACATCTCGTCGACGGCTACCTCCTCGCAGTCGATGAGTTGGCTGCCGTCTTCCATGCGGGTGATGAGTGACACGTCCGACAGCAGTCGGCGCAAACGTTCGGTGTTGGCATAGCAGTGCCCAAGCAGTTCCTGGCGTTTCTCTTCGCTCAATTCGATGCCCGATAGTAAGGTCTCAAGACATGCCTGGATGGAGGCAACAGGGGTCTTTAGCTCGTGATTGATGTTGTTGGTTAGCTGACGTTTATGTGCATAAAGTTTGACGATGTGGTCGGAAATAGCCCCAAGCTCGTCGTGGGGGAACGACTCCGTCTCGTCGAACGCTTCGCCCCGTTCGGCCTTGGCCGCAAATTGGTTCAACCGCTCAATCGTCTTTCCGATGCGCCGTGTCGCAAAGTAGGCGAGGACGCTCATCAGCAGGCTGAGGAGGAAGATGGCCCACAGGAAAGCCCAGTCGGCTTCAAGCAGTACGTGTAGCGTAGTGGAATAGGGGATAGCTGAACGCACGATGCAACGCTCGCCTTTGGTGGCGGAATAGAAGTAGAGACACCCGTTGCTGGCAGAGTGCCGGCTGATGTTTTGCCCGGAGCCATGCTTGATGGCATGAGCAATTTCGGGACGCCCGAGGTGGTTGTCGAGTGAGTCGGGCGACAGGGTGTTGTCGTAAATCACCTTTCCGCTGAAATCGATGAGCGTGATGCGCAGATCTTCCCAAGGTTGCTCATGGGTCTCGATATAGTGTACAAAGTCGGTCCCTTCGTCGACGACCTTCAGCAAGTGTTGGTTGTAGATTTGCAGCTCAGCATTGAGTACCTCCGATTTGCATTGCTTCTCGCGATAGTATTGGAACACGACGAAACAGGCGATCATGGTCCAGGAGAAGGCCAGCAACAACAAGAAAAGCCGGTTGTGGTAGGAGAGTTTAATTCTGGAAGCCATAACCAAAGCCTAAACGAGTGATGATGAATTTGCCATATTGGCCTATCTTCGAACGCAGCCGTGTGATGTTCACGTCTATGGTGCGATCGAGCACGATGACGTTGTCCCAAACGCGATGGATGATTTCGTCGCGCGAATAGATTTTTCCTGGATTGGTCATCAGGAAAGCCAAAAGCTCAAATTCGGTTTTGGTCAGGTTAACCAATTGGCCATCCACGAAGCACAGCTTGAGGTTCATGTCGAGTCGCAATCCTCCGATTTGCAGAAGGCTCCTGGTTTCCTTGTCTGTATCGTCTTGTTGTCGGGTCGTGCGGCGCAACACGCTCTTGACCCGCGCAATCACATTGCGCACGGTGTAGGGCTTCATGATGTAGTCGTCGGCACCCAATTCGAGGCCGCGAATCATGTCGTCTTCCGTGTCGCGAGCGGTGCAGAAGATGATGGGGATGGATGCGGTGGCAGGCTCTGCCTTCAGTATCTTGGCCATCTGTATGCCGCTGATTTCGCTCATCATGATGTCGAGCAGGATGAGGGCATATTGTTTGATGTCGTAGGTCAGGGCTTGTTCGGCACTGGTGGCCACGTCCACTTTATAGCCTTCGTTCTGCAAGTTAATCTTCAGCACCTCACAGAGCGTCTCTTCATCGTCGACAACAAGTATTCTTTTAGGGTCCATGATAAATGTTTTCGGGTGCAAAGTTACATAGATTCCATCAAGATGGAAACGTCAGTGGGCGGTTTTAATCGAATTGTAACAATTTGGCATCGGTTTTATTGGCTTGCCTGAAGGCGCAAAATTTTGTTATGCCCCTCAAAATGTGGCGCAGGCCGCTGATGATCTGCTCTGATTCCTGGATGAGGTTGAGATAAACGATGGTCGACTCGATGTTGACGGATTTCTTCTGCATGGCATCAATGACTTGTTTGCGGTATTCCGACAACTCGTGTTGCAGTTGTTCTGCGTTTTCGCGAATGTTCTTGGTGTTGCTTTCCTTGAAACCTATGCTTTGGAAGAGTTCGTCGGTTTGTTGGAACAGCCCTATAAGTTGTTTTTGGAAACTTATGAAGTTGGTGGCAAACTCGCGCGATACGGGTCTGAAATTGTTGCCCACATGTTCGCAGCAAGGGTCGTTGATGCGCTTCAGGCAGAAGAGCATTTGCTCAACGGAGTTGTTGGCAAGGAAGAACCAAGTGTTTTTCTCGAGCGCAACGACGGGGTCTATCTTGCGAAGCAGTAGGATATGTTGCTTGCGTGTCCGTTTCAGTTGCTTGCGGGCAGTCTCAATCTCGTGGACGGCTTGCCGCAAGGGACTATAATCTTCCTGAAGAAAAGCATTGGTGACTTTTTGATAACAGCTGCTCGTAAACTGCAGCTGTTTGGCAATGCTGTGCTGCACGAGCATCTTCAGTAGCTCCCAACGCTCGTCCATATTGTCGGTGCGGTTTAATTGCTTAAGGAGTGTGCTGTCTTCGTCGATGGCGTTATTGTCTTTGCTTTTCCTATTGCTGCGTATGAGCAGTGTTATGGCGATGGCCACGGCGAAGACCATGGCCACGAAGGAGCCGAAGTACAAGGCATTGGTGAGGAGGAAGCACAAGATGAAGGCTGCACCGGCAGTGATGAACCATCCGCCAATGACGTTCAATACGCCTGTGATGCGGAACACGGCGCTCTCACGACTCCAGGCACGGTCGGCGAGGCTTGTGCCCATGGCAACCATGAAGGTAACGTAGGTGGTGGAGAGGGGTAGCTTCATGCTGGTGCCGAAGGCAACGAGCAGGCCGGCCGTCACCAAGTTGACGGCAGCGCGGATGAGGTCGAAGGCGGCACCCTCGGGCAAGACGGATGAGTCGGCATTGAAACGTGCGTCAATCCAACGGCCAACGCGCTTTGGAATGATATGTGCGATGGCGGTGGCCATCTTTTGCGTGGTGCGAACCAAGATGCGGGCTGTCTTGCTCGAGCCGAACATCTCATCGCCTTCGTCTTGTCGCGACAAGTCGACGGAGGTCTTCACCACATTCTGCGCTTTCTTGGAGAATATCAGGGCCAACACCATCACCACACCGGCAATCGCCAGGTAGATGGTCGGCGTGTGGGCCGAATCCATCAGCGAGTTCATCATGAAGGTGTTGGGATTGCCCGTGCCGTTGGCCATGTAGTCGTTGTAGGCATCAAGGCCGGTGAGCGGCACGCCCACAAAGTTGACAAGGTCGTTGCCCGAAAAGGCCATGGCCAAGGCGAAGGTGCCTAACAGGACCACACATTTCAGCACGGGCACTTTGAGTGCGCTGAGTGCGGTCATGATGACCGAGAACACCATAACGCCGCCGCCCAAGATCCACCATGAGTTTGCATCGATGAATGTTTTCAGTTCGGGTGTCATGATGGTGGAGTTTTTCAATCCGTTGATGAGAAGGAACCAGGCGATGCTCGTCACGGCAATGCCGCCGAAAATGCCAATTTTAAGCGACGATATGAGCAGGTTGCCCATATTGCCTTTTACGTCGGTGGTCTTGCCATTCACGCGATAGGTGAAGGTGAACACCATACGGGAAATCCATTGCACCAGGGCACCAAAAACGAAGGCGATGGGCACGCTGAGGAAGATGCCGAGGATGACGCTGAGCGCCTTCTCCGTGTTGAGCAGGTCGCCCAACGACAGCGGCAAGCCGGAAGCATCGGTCGCTCCATTGGCAATCTTGACTATTGCAATGGCAAAAGTGCCACCAAGAAGCTCGAACACCATACTGACGGTAGTGGACGTGGGCATGCCCAAGGTGTTGAAGATGTCGAGCAGGATGACGTCGGCCACCATTACGGCAAGGAAGACACACATCACGTCGTAGAATGAGAAATAGGAGGGTGTCATGATGCCATGGCGAGCCACATCCATCATGCCATTGCTGACGGCCGCACCGGCGAAGACCCCAATGGCGGCTATCAAGACGATGGTTTTGAATTCCGCCACCTTGGCACCGATGGCGGAGTTCAAGAAATTCACCGCGTCGTTGCTGACTCCAACCACCAGGTCGAACATCGCAAGGACGATGAGGAACAATACGATTCCTAAAAACAAAACGTTCATCATTTTCTTCTATATTTCTTTGTAACTGTTCAATTTTTGACATTGGAGTAAGTCCCGCGTCCTGTGTCTCGCGGTCCCGCGTCTTTATCACATATATCTTTTCACTTCTTCCCCTTCAACACAAGCATAGAGCTCGATGAGATGCTTGGCGGGACTCGCTTTCAACTTGGGGATCAAGACTTCTTCCACTTGGAAGAGTCCCACCTCCGATTTCATTTGTATTTCAATCATCACCGGACAATCTTGTCCTTTCCCTATCCTGACTTTTTCGATAGAATGGGCCGAGTATTTGTGGATGTCTCCTTCGGCTGGTTTGCTGGGTATCTCCAATGGAATTCGTGAGCGACCCTTGGTCATGTCGCAGCCATCAGCGATGAGGATGATGCCTGCCTCGATGGAATGGATGGGGTGCGTGCCCATGTGTCCGATGATGCCTTCAAAGGCGACCGAACGGATAACGGTGCGGCGCACAACGTCTTTTTCGTCGGGTAGGACCTGTTTTAGTATCTCGTTAATCAAGGAATAGGCAATGATTCCAGAATACAGTTCGTGGTTTTTCCTTCCTATGGTCATGCCACTGTCGTGAAGGAGGGAGGCCAGCATCACTGCAGAGACGCTGTCGGCAAAGGTCCCGACATTTTCTTTTTCAAGGCTGGTCTCGATGCCCGCTTCATGAAGGAGGCAGAGGATTTTCAATGCATTGCGACACACGATCTTCATGTGGACGGGGCCGTGGTCGTTCAGTCCCAAGCGATTGATGGATACTGTGTTGGCGTAGTCCTGTATGGCTTTTATTTCATCATTCTCAAGCAAGATTTTTGCAAGTCTTTTTGGGAGGTCGTCGCCATCGGTGAAGCGGCTGACCATATCGTCAATAAAGCTTGTTATCTTGCTTTCGATAATCTGTTCTTTTGGTGATTTTGAATCCATGTGATTTCTATATTTGTTTTGTTTCATCTGTTTGGACTGAGGAACTGCAATGCCTGAGCATTATACGTGCGTCAAGCTGATGCCTATTATGACGAAAAGGGCAATGAGGATGATACCGCATGCCCAGTTGTAGATCTTGATGATTTTCTCTGCTTTTTCCTTATCCATTTCGGTAGGTCAACGAAGGGGATGGTTATGGTCTGCGTTGACGATGCAAAATTCCGAGAAGGATGTTACAGCGGTGTTTCAGAATTAATAAGAGGTTGTTGCAATTCAATGCCGAAATTGCGGTGAATATCGTCAATGATTGTTTGACAATACATTCCAAGCGAAATATAAATACGGGTTGTCAATGTGCCAAATGACGTTGTCAAAGATATTTATGCACGAATTTTGGCGAAAGAAAAATAGATTCCTTATTTTTGCAGGCTTAAAAGGATAATAAAACCAGGAAAAAATGAAAAGATTTGCATTGATTATAGCCGCTATATTTTTGGCTTTCAACGGTTTTGCGCAAAAGCAGCCCAAGTTTACCGTTGAGGATGCCAAACAGTTTTATCGCACCATGCAGGGCGACTACACCGTTATCGTGAACGATTCGACGACAGCGCAAGCGCACTTCACACCCATTTGGGAGAGCATGGGCGACCCGTTCCAATGGCTTTATCTGGAGGTTTCCATGAATGATAAGGTCATACTCCAGAAGATCCTCGAAATGAAACCGAAGAATGAGAAATTGTATCGTGTGTATATCCACGACTTAAAAGACCCCAAGCAGTTTGCCGGTAAATGGGCCAACCGTAACTATTTCGATGGTTTCAACACCAGCATTATCAAGAGCGGGAAAAGAGTCACTTTCGTCAAGACGCACGATTTTTCGTACCAAACGCACAATATAATGAGAATCAGCTCAATCGATTGCTTCCCGAAAGGCGATTTGCTGCACTTCAAGTTTGTGCAGGAGGACGAGCGTTTCTACATCAAGCGCGTGCCAAAGGGGACGAACAGGATCTTTGTCTACCAAGGCTTGAAGGAACTGACGGACTAAAAAACGGTTCCTTCGGTCGCCGAGTCTGTCAGGGCATTGTTATAGTCGTTTTTTGACAATATTTTCCTTGATTCTTCGTTTCAAAAACATGAAACAAAGAATAATGATTTTTGCCGTGTTGTTGCTCACATTGGGAGCGACAGCACAAAACGTGACCATCACCGGACGGAGCAACAAAACGAATACACTGACGCGGCTTTTCGTCTACGAAGATCTCATCAATGACCATGGCACATTGCTCGGCCAAGGCAAGACCGACCCACAAGGCAACTTTATCCTCGAAGGCAAGGTGGACGAGATTCTTCCCGCCCGCATCTATATCGGCCTGGACTATGTCGACCTCATCCTCTCCCCCAACGCCACCTACGACATCGAAATCATCGTGCCCGAGCAAAAGGAAAACGTCTCCTATTTCGAGAAGGAGCTGCCCACCATCCGCGTGAAACGCGCCACTGACAAGGGCGTATATCGCCAACTGGTGCTCGCCGAGGAAATTTTCAACACGTACCTCATCGAACACTTCAACCAAATCTACCGAGGCCGTCAGTTGCGCTACCTTGACTCCATCCAAAACACCATCGACCACGAAATGCCCGACCTCAAGTCGGATTATGTGAAGAATCACATCCGCTATAAGACCGCTTCCATTCGTCTGGCTATCAGCACCGATGGCGGCAAGAAGACCATTAACGACTACTACAACGGGCAACCCGTTCTTTACACCCAAAGCGCCTACATCGACCTCTTCAAGGAACTCTTCGACGGTTATTTCAACAGCACTACCTACGACAGCCATCTCCTGAACGAAGCCTTCGCCGAAGGGCCCACCGCCTTCAAGAAATACCTCGACACCGACCCGCTAATGGCTAAAAACCCACGCTTGGCCGAGCTCATCACCATCTTTAACGTGCAAAAACTATGCTACGGCGACCGACGTACCAGCCGTTTGGCCAAAGACCACCTTAATTATATAAAAGCGCAGACCAAATATGCCGAACACAAGGCCATCATCAGCAACTTCTTCGAAAAGTTCAACCGATTGGCTGCCGGAGCTACTGCCACAGTCTTTTCTTTGAAAGACCAAAACGAAAAAGACATTCAACTCACTGACTATAAGGACAAATTGGTACTTTTACAGTTTGTGGACGGCATGTCGCCTGTCGCCGACCACCAGTTCTCGGAGTTGCGCAGCTTGCACCACCAATGGCAAGACTCGGTGCAAATCCTCACCATTGCCACGCATGACAAGATGGCTTTCTTCAAGCAATATTTTGAGGAAAAGCGGCAAGACTGGCCCCTTCTCGACCTTGGCGACAACATCCTGCTGCTCGAAGCCTACAATGTGCGCACCTTCCCCGAGTACATCCTCATTACACGCGGCACCAAGATTGGCGAAGCTCCCGCACCGAGCCCAGAGCGGTATTTGGATGAACGAGTGCGACGGCTTTACGGAAAGTAAGAAACGGAAAAAATCCCTTTTTTCGCACAAAAATCACGGAAAAAGTCCCATTTTTAGGGTTAAAATAACGGAAAAAGTCCCTATTTCTTCCTGAGATAAAACTTTAGTTCTCAAGACTCCTGATTTTCCAACTCTGTCCGCAAATCATCCAAAACCTTACCGTTATAACTGAAAAACTTTGGGCCTTGATACGCTCCTGATGTGTTACGTTTTTCAGCGGGCATAAATGTCCCCACGAATGGCGATAGTTTATAGATTCTTCCTTCGTATTCAATCTGGTCATCTCCAGCGACTTTCACTTTAATGCCCGTAGGAATAAAAGTCAAAATCGCCCCAATCGGAATGTTTACCATACTGAACTTAAAACGAGGCCTTGTTTTCTTGTGAGGTTCTCCCTCCTTTGTCTCTTCACACTTTTGAACAGGTTGATTGTCCTTATAGAGAACAACTTCCGCATCATCGATTGTTGAAGCAATATCATTAAAGATATCAAGAGCTATTTGAGGAGCAACATTAAAGAACTCGCGGTTTTGGCGAATGCGCAAATCCGTAAGACGATCGATGGTTTTATGGACCAATTTCTCCACCTCATTATACTTGCAGGTTTTCATGGTCGCAAAAATCTCAAACGGCAATGGAACAGCCGTGTTGTCCAATTCCTTTGACCGCACATCGACTGGACGCGAACTCTTTCCAATCTTAACCCAATCTTCCTTGAAGCTTGGATTTGTCAAGATATACACATAACCTTGTCTTGTATCGTCTTGCATGATTGCATTGATTTAAAGGTTACAAAAATACAACTTTTTACATTATCGCAAAATGTTTTTCGCCTAAAACTGCAAGAATCGCAAAATCTTCAGGCCTTTTTTTTTCGATTATTCGGCTAAATTGATGAAAAAACTGACGCTTTAGCCAAGATATGAGACCCAGACAAACCAAATCCATATCCATTATTATTTGGCTAAAACTCGTAAAAACCCATAGTTTTAGCCACAAAATCGCGATTCGTTGGCTAAATCTATGAAAAAATCGGAGTTTTAGCTAATGAATACGGATTATTTTGTATTTTTGCCACGAAATCAATTTGGATAGTTCATGCAAAAACGAATCATCGGAAGAAAAGAAGAAATCAAGCTGTTGAACCAATATGCAGCTTCAAATAGAGCGGAATTTGTGGCACTCTACGGTCGCCGCCGCGTTGGGAAGACCTTCCTCGTCAATCAAGTGTTCAAGGGACGGCTCACATTCGCCATGACGGGCATCATGGACGGCGACAAGAACGCCCAACTTCATGCCTTTTGCGATGCTTTGGATTTGTTCGGGCACCCTATGACAAAACTTCCCAAAAACTGGTACGAGGCTTTTCAGACACTCCGCCATTTTTTGATAGAAAAAATGCAAGACGGAAAGGAATGCATCGTTTTTATCGATGAATTACCATGCTTCGAGACCCGAAAGTCGAACTTCGTCAATGCTTTGGGCTATTTTTGGAACAGTTGGGCTTCTCTGCAAGACAACCTGCTACTCATCGTATGCGGCTCGGCCACATCGTGGATGATGAAAAATGTCATTGACAACCACGGCGGACTGCACGACCGCATCACACACGAAATGCACCTCAAGGAATTCAACCTGCACGAAACAGAGGAATATCTTCAAGAGTTTGGCTTCCCTTGGGACCGGACAACGGTGTTGCAGACCTATATGGTCATGGGCGGCATACCTTATTATTTAAGCCTGCTCAACCCCACCGAAAGTCTCGCGCAAAACATCGACCACCTCTATTTCCAACACAGCGGCGAGATGCAACGCGAGTTCCACAGGCTCTATAAAACGCTGTTTTCCAGCCCCGAACCTTACATTGCCATCGTTGAAGCCTTGTTCGAGAAAAAAAAAGGCCTGACACGCGAAGAGATTGCCCAAGCTGTGGGTGTTTATGCCAATGGTAACCTAACCCAAATGCTGCAAAACCTTGTCGATTGCGACATCATCCGCTTCTACCGCGTGAAAAACAAAAGCATTGCCTCACGCAACGGGCTTTATCAATTGCTCGATTTTTATTCATTGTTTTACCTCCAGTTCATGAAAAACCGCACTACCAACGAGCTTTTCTGGTCGCAAAGCCTCAACACACCCACAATCAGCAACTGGATGGGGCTTTCTTTTGAGCGAATTTGCCTAACGCACATTCCACAAATCAAACAGGCTCTGCGTATTGGTGGAATAAAAACCGAGTATTATTCATGGCGAGGCATCGACCCCGAAACAAAAAAACAAGCTCAAATTGACCTCATCATCGACCGGGCCGACAGGATGGTCAACCTTTGCGAAGCCAAATACAGCGAAAAGCCATACGTTTTGGACAAAGACGAATACAAGAAATACACCGACCGCATGGCGCTTTTTAAGCAACAAACTTCTTTTTCGGGAGGCATCATCCCCACTTTCATTACAGCAAGCGGTATGCAACGAAACGCCTATTCAGAACACATCATTGCGCAACTCACCATGGACGACCTTTTCGAGGAAATCCGCTAAGCCACCTGTTTTTCTGACTTTTTGGCACATATTTTCCACAATTCACGGAAAAACACTACCTTTGCACGAATTTTGCGCATCGTGCAATTCGTTGAATTTTAAATCTTAAATATTGAATCTTAAATAACTGAATAAATGGGATTCCTCAAGAAACTCTTCGGCGACAAGGCCTCACGCGACAACAAGGCCCTGCAGCCCATACTCCAAAAGACCCTCAAGGCTTACGACGAAATCGTCAAACTCGACATCGACAGCCTTCGTCATAAGACCGTGGAATTCAAGGAATACATCAAGAACAAGACCGCTGCCGAGGTGGCCGAAATCGCCGAGCTGAAAGCCAAGGCCGAAGCCAACCCCGACATGGACCCCGACGAAAAGGAAAAGCTCTACAACCAAATCGACAAGCTCGAGAAACAAGAACTCGACCACATCGAGGAGGCGTTGAACGAGATCCTCCCCGAAGCATTCTCCGTGGTGAAGGCCGCTGCCAAATACTTCTGCGAGCACGAAGTGGTGGAAGTGACCGCCACCGACCTCGACCGCGAATTAGCCGCAAAATACGACCACGTCACCATCGAAGGCGACAAGGCCTACTTCAAGAACAGCTGGATGGCGGGCGGCAACATGGTGACTTGGGACATGGTGCACTACGACTGCCAAATCATCGGCGGTATCGTATTGCATCAAGGCAAGATCGCTGAGATGGCCACTGGTGAAGGTAAG
>DGXB01000034.1 GCA_002396205.1 Bacteroidales bacterium UBA4243 | reverse complement strand
CATCGGCATCGGTGGCGATGACGATGTTGTTGTAGCGCAGGTTCTCAATGTCCTCGTCGATGTTCAAGGCGGCTTGCAGCAGGTTGAACTCCTCGTTCTCATAACACACTTTCTTGGTCATTCCCAAGCAGTTGAGCGGCTTACCGCGCAGGCTGAACACGGCCTGGGTCTGCACGTCGCGGCTCTTGGTGATGCTTCCCGATGCGGAGTCGCCCTCGGTGATGAAGATGGTGCTTTCCAAGCGCTTCTCGTGGTTGGTGTTGAGGTGGATGCGGCAGTCGCGGAGCTTACGGTTGTTGAGGCTGACCTTCTTGGCGCTCTCGCGTGCGGCCTTCTTGATGCCGGCAATCTCCTTGCGTTCCTTCTCGTTGGCCTGTATCTTGGCCTGCAACGCGCTCACCGTTTCGGGGTTCTTGTGCAGGTAGTTGTCGAGGTGGCGCTTCAGGATGTCGAAGACGTAGGTCTTGAGGAAGGGACTGTCGTTGGTGCCGTCGGGGTTGTTGGGTGCGAGGTGGGTGGAGCCGAGTTTGGTCTTCGTTTGTGCCTCAAAAACAGGCTCTTGTATCCTCACGCACAAGGCGCATATCAGGCCTTGACGGATGTCGGCAGGCTCGTATTCCTTTTGGTAGAACTCGCGCACCACGCGGGCGTAGCCTTCGCGGAAAGCCGACTGGTGTGTGCCGCCTTCGGTGGTGTGCTGGCCGTTGACAAACGAATAGAAATAGTCGCTCGACTGCCCGTTGACGTGCGTGAAAGCGGCCTCAAAGTCGCCGTCCTTGATGTGGATGATGGGGTAGAGGCCTTCGCCTTCCATGTTGTTCTGCAAAAGGTCGAGGAGGCCGTTCTTGGAATAATAGCGTTTATCGTTGTAAATCAGGCTCAAGCCACGGTTGAGATAGGCATAGTTCCAGATGCGTTTCTCGATGTATTCATCCACATAGTGGAAATTACCGAACAAAGCGGTGTCGGGGATGAACTCGGTTAAAGTGCCCGTGTCCAAGGCCCCTGAACTTGTCGAAGGGCCGACCTCAATAATCCCCGAATCGTTCACCAACTTGCCTTGCGCAAACTCCACAATTCTCGTCTTGCCCTCACGAATCGACTGCACTCTGAAATATGACGAAAGCGCGTTGACGGCTTTGGTGCCCACGCCGTTCATACCGACGCTCTTCTTGAAATTGGTGTCGTCGAACTTGCCGCCGGTGTTGAGCTTCGAGGTGGCGTCCACCACCTTGTTCAGNNCCCACGCCGTTCAAGCCGACGGATTTCTGGAACACCTTGCTGTCGTATTTCGCGCCCGTATTCAGTTGCGAGACAGCTTCTTTCAGCTTCCCGAGCGGGATGCCGCGTCCATAGTCGCGGATGCTGACCTTCTTTTCTGCCTTGTTCACCGTCACTTCGATTTTCTTGCCAAATCCCGAAGTGAACTCGTCGATGGAGTTGTCAATCACCTCTTTGATAAGCACATAGATGCCGTCATCCTGGGAAGCGCCGTCGCCGAGTTTGCCGATGTACATACCCGGGCGGCGACGGATGTGCTCCATATCCTCAAGGTGGACGATGCTGTCGTCGTTATAGTTTTCGGTGGTAGGAGTGGGTTCTTCGCTTTGATTGAAGATGTCGTCTTCGATGATTTCGTTGTCCATACAAGGCTATTTTGGCGCAAAGTTACGAAAAATTCATGAATTTCTTGACAAATGCTTTCAAAGTATGTATTTTTGCACCGACGAATCAAATGTAACTGCAATGAAAAAAATCTCTGTCATAAGCTTTTTAGCCTTATCAGGTATTTTGTTGGCTTGCAATAAAACACCAGAACCTACACCTAAAGCACCGGAAATAGAGTTCAAGGTCCATGATACAATTGAATACTACTATGATCAGGAAGTGAAAGGTAGAGTTGTATGCTCTGTGGATAGTGAGCTGCCCGTTGATACTGTATGGTTTGTCGTAAGCGAGGGGCCTCTTAATCCCGGCCAAGGCTCATGGGATGATTATTGTCTTATGCGAGAACAAGATGGAAGCTTTGTCTATGTGATTTGTCCTTATTCAGGTTTGGAACTGGATTATTGTTATTGTTTGAGCATTGGAGGATGGAGATACCATTCAGAATGGGAACAATTGCATGTGCATCAATCCGATTTGGATTCTATTATGCCTTAGCTTTTCTTTAATATTGTACGGATTTCATCCTTTACCCATTCCCAATCTTGCCGATTTGGAATGAGTTGTTTCATTCTACATCCTGTCTGTTTACGGAACACGATCCATTGGTAAACAAACAATGAAATGTAGGTTAGCGAGGTGGTGATGGCAGCGCCTCTGATACCTAAAGCAGGGATTAAGATAAATGCCGCTATCAACGTGACACAGAGTCCGATAAGTGATGCATATAGATTATACTTCGGTTGCCCAGTGCCCGAGAAATAGTTGGCCAAGATGGTGTGTGCCGAGAAGAATAGGATGCCAGGAGCCATCAGCAGGATGATACTCCTGATGTCGCCAAACTCGCCTGAAAAAATCCATTCGAAAAATGAAGTGGGAAGCAAACATATCACTACTAAAGCGGTAAATGTCAGTAAGATGGAAAGTTTCATGAAACGCAGCGTGAGCAGGGAAGAGCGTTCCTTGCTGTCGGTGTTGCTCAGTGCCGAAAACTCCACCAAACCGATGCTTTGTCCAACGATGTTGACCCCTTCAGTGACTTGCGTTCCCGAGGCATAAACGCCAATCTGCCGCTCGCTGCAATTTGTCCGTAAAAGATAGAGACTCAGTCGTTTGTTGAGCGTGCTGACCAATGTAGAGAGCTGAATGAAAGCGCCGTAACGGAACAATTCCCCGAAACTGTCTTTCAGCGGTTCGCGGCCTTCGTGTTTCAGGTTGGGAATCAGCAGAATCCAGCCTACGAGTGTCGCCAAGGTGTAGCCACAAAGTTGGGAATAGAGTAGGGCCTTACCCGTCCTTATGTCGAGAACGAAAATCAACACGGCCATCATCATCACCTGCGTCAGTATCTGTATGATAAACAGCCAGTTGTAGGTTGCCACTTTCTCTTTGCCAAGGAAATGGTTGAGGTTGAACCCGTGCAAGCTGTATACGAATGTCATCAGCAGCACGAGCTTGGCATATCCTTCTGGGACAATGGCGTGATAGAAGTTCGGAAAAAGGTTTAATGCGCTGAATAACAATATGTAAACAATCGTCGAAAAGGCTATCCATCCGTAGGAAAGCTTCATCAAAGTGCCTAATTTCTTTCGTGGCGTGAAATAGACCAAGCCGCTGCCTGCGACGATTTCGACTCCTATTAATAAAAAGGTGATGTCGGTCTGCGCGATGAAGGCTTTGCCCCATTCGGCGGCGCCGAGGAACTTGGTGCCCATGATGAGGGTGGCCAACTGCGTCAGCACATTGACCGCCCTTGCCGCACCCGTTCCGAGTATTTTCTTGAACATCGCACATTCGTTTTGGCTTGCAAAATTACAAAACTATCGCTTTCTTTGCACACTCGATGCAATAAAAAGCGGCTGAAAGAGTTACGAACTATTATGAGGAAATTCATAGTGTTATTGGTTTGCCTTTGGCCTTTGATCTTGAAAGCGCAGTTGATTGCCTGCCGCGACTCCATCAAGGACGGCTACGATTTTTGGCTTTACCTGCCCGACGACTTCAAAGCGGAGCGCAAGCCTATCATCATGTTCCTGCATGGCAAAAGTCTCAGCGGGAAAGACCTTTCGAAAGTCCGCGACTATGGCTGCATCGATGCCTTGACGCGAGGTCGGCAGATTGATGCCATTGTGGTTGCGCCGCAAACCAACAATGGGTGGGAACCACAAAAGGTGATGGACGTATATGGCTGGGTTAAAAGGCGTTATCCTGTCGACGTGGATCGTTTTTATGTCATTGGAATGAGTATGGGAGGCTATGGCACATTGGATTTCGCGGCCACCTATCCCGACCAAGTGGCGGCGGCCATGGCGATGTGCGGCGGCGCCACTGTGACTTCGTTCTGTGGCCTGAACAAGATGCCACTTTGGATCATCCACGGCACTGCCGACAATGCGGTACCCGTCAGCTGTTCGCAGAAGGTCGTCGACGAGATGGCGCAATGTGGCGATACCACTAGATTGATTTTCACCAAGTTGAAAGGTGCAAACCATACGCGCTTGGCTCGAATTTTCTATCTCAAGCAGACGTATGACTGGCTGTTCTCGCATTCCTTGAACGACTCGTTGCGCCCCGTCAACAGGGAGTTTACCATTTCGGAAGCGCAGATGAAGGAGGCATACGCCGACCTCGAAAGGAATGCCAATATCAAGGTCGTTGATGGCAAACCCATGGGACAGCCGAAACAGTACTATGTCGTCAAAAAGGGTGACACGTTGAGCAAGATAGCCGTGGAGCACAACACTACGGTTTCCATTCTGTGCAAACTGAACAACATGAAGAAGACGGACAAACTCCAAATCGGGAGAAGGCTCAGAATTAGGTGATTACTTAAGGGCGTTTCTAAAAATGCTCCGTAGGAGCTTCCTTTTAATAACGAAGACACAATGAACCAATGGGTTATACTCCGTAGGAGTTTTCTTTTATGTGTTTTTTGGAAATGACCTTATTGAAAAAACAACCAGCCCGCAGGAAATCCAACGGGCTGGTTTCGTTATGATGAAAGTAGAAAATTAATCGACAGGGATGTCCTTGTTGACGTTCTTCGAACCCCAGAGGGCGTAGAAGAGCAGGAAGGCTAATCCGACGACGATGACCCAGTAGCTCTGGAGGTAGCCTGTGCCACCCAAGCCGTCGACGATGGCATTTTGGAGCAAGGGCAGGATGCCGCCGCCGCAAACCAAAGCCATGAAGATGCCGGAGGCTTTCTCGGTGTATTTGCCCAAGCCCTCAACAGCAAGGTTGAAGATGCCGCCCCACATCACGGAGGTGCAGAGACCGATGCAAACCAAGAAGGCCGCATTGAGCGGGATGCTCACCATGCCGAAGCCTTGTGCGCCATTGAAAGCGGGGAAGCTCACCATCGTGGAAGGACCGAACATGGCCAGAAGGGTGAGAATGATGCCGACGCACGAGGCAACAGAAAGCATCGACTTGGCCGAAACCTTGTTGCCGATGATGCCGCCAATCAGACGACCTACGAGCATCAGGAACCAATAGGTGGCGGCCACCGAACCGGCAATGGCCTCAGCCTTCACGTCGGCTCCCAATACGTTGAGTTCGGGGTTTTGCAACCACTTGTTCAGCACATTCGGGATGCCGACTTCGACACCGACATAAATGAAGATGGCGATGGCACCCAAAACGAAGTGACGGAACGCCATCGGGCCTTTACCAGTCTCAACGGCTTTGTTGGCTTCTTGTTTTTGCTCGTTTTCAGGAATCTTGGTCAGCAAAATCACGATGAAGGCGAAGGCGAAGATAGCCAAAGCCGTGTACATCAGCGGGAACACATCGCTGATCTTGGCATCCATGATGCTGGGAATCAGCAAGCCCGTGATGATGATGACGGCCGTGCCGCACAGCGAATTGAACGTGCCGCCAATCTGGATAAGCTGGTTGCCCTTGTTGCCGCCACCGCCGAGCTTGTTCAGCATCGGGTTGACGACCGTGTTGAGCAGGCACATGCTGAAGCCCGCCACGAAAGCGCCAAGCAGGTAGACGGCGAAGCTGCCAAACACGCCCGAAAGCGTTTGGATGCCCACGCCGACGAAGCCCACGATGACAGCAATCAAAGCGGTCTTTTTGTAACCGCGTTTTTGCAGCAGGTTACCAGCGGGAATGCCCATCACAGCGTAGGCGATGAAGTTGGCGAACACGCCCAAGGTGCCTTGCCAGTTGGGGATGTTGAACTGGTTTTTGAGGATGTCACCCATCGGCGAAGCCAAATTGGTGACGAACGAAATCATGCCGAACAACAAAATCATCACGATGATTGGGATGGTGTAGTTCTGTTTCTTTACGGTTGTTTCCATAGATATTTGAGATTTAAAGATTTAAAATTCAAAGATTTATTATTTGACTTCGAGACTTCGGGACGCGAGACTTCGGGACTTTATCTGTCTCGCAGTCTCGTAGTCACGCGGTCTCGTGTCATATTGTCGAGAACTTGAAGATGATGGTTTCCATGTACTCTTCGCCAGAACGGAGGATGGTGCTGGGGAAGTTGGGCTTGTTGGGCGAGTCGGGGAGGGCTTGGCACTCCAAGGCGACGCCGGAATAGTCCTCGTAGACGTGGCCATTCTTGCCCTTCGGACAGCCTGAAAGCCAGTTGCCAGTATAGACCTGAATACCCGGCTGCGTGGTGTATATTCTCACCATGCGTCCTGTGCCTTCGTGCGAAAGCTCGGCGGCAAGGTTGATTTTGTCCTTGGCCACGCCGTCGATGACCCAGCAGCTGTCATAGCCTTTTCCGTTAATCAAGTCGGGGTACGCTTCCTTGATGTCGCGCCCAATCAACTTGCCTTGGGTGAAGTCCATCGGCGTGTCGGCCACTTGTCGCATCTCGCCCGTGGTAATCAATTCCTCGGTGGCAGGCAGGAAACGCGATGAGTTGAGCCTTAAATTGTGGTCGAGGATGTCGCCATTGCCTTCGCCCTTTAAATTAAAATAGGTGTGGTTGGTCAGGTTGACGATGGTGGCATCCGACGAATAGGCGCTGAGGTGGATGTTCAGCTCGTTCTCGTCGTTGAGGGTGTAGCGCACCTTGGCCACGAGTTCGGCAGGATAGCCCGCCTCGCCGTCGGCACTCAGGTAGGTGAACACCACGCTCTCGCCCACAAGGCGGCTGGCCCACTTCTGGTTGGCGAAGCCGATGCTGCCGCCGTGGAGGTGGTGCTTGCCGTCGCTGGTGTTCAGCTCCAGCTGGTATTCCTTGTCGTCGAGCGTGAAGCGGCCATTGGCAATGCGGTTGGCGAAACGTCCGGGAATCTTGCCTGCGCAGGGGCCGTCGCCATAATAATCCGTGGCGTTGGGATAGCCCAAGGCGATGTCGTCAAAATGGCCGTTACGGTCGGGCGTGACGATGCTCACGATGCCCGCACCGATGTCGCTCAGCTGCACCTTCACGCCGTTGGCGTTGGTTAGCGTGTAGATCTTGATGTCTTTATTGTCGGGGGTCTTGCCCCAGATTTTCACTTCGATGTTCATTGCCATAAGTTGTTAGGATAAACACCCTTCTCGATCAATTCGCGGATCTTGCGCATCACGTCGGGCTTGTCTTCCTTGTAGGTCACGCCAAACCACGAGGCGTTGCTCGACAACACTTTCAGCTTGGCCGTGCCGTCGTGGATGGCCTGGTTCACCATCAGCGGGATGAAGAACTCGGCCTTGATGTTGGTCTGGGCAGGGCCTTTCAGGAACTCGACAAAGCCCTTTTCGGAATAGGCGAAGAAGTCGGGTGTGAAGCCAAAGAAATTCATTGAGACGAGCGAGTCCATGTCCAAAGGATGGCTTCCTGTCTCGTCGGTGTAGGCTGCGCCGCCGTCCTCGGTGTGGCCGATGGCCGTGCGCTCGACGATGGTCTGCAGATGGCCTTCCGCATCGGCGGTGCAGATGCCACGGCTCACCGTGCCGAAGTCCGACATCGTGTTGCGCAGCTTATAGGCCACCATGCTGTATGCACCAGTCTTGCCTTCACATTCCATTAGATACTTGGCCAAGACCTCGTAGGCTTCCTTGCCATAAAAGTCGTCGGCATTGATGGCGGCAAATGGCTCATTGATAACATCTTTGGCCATCAGAACGGCGTGGCAGGTGCCCCAAGGCTTCACGCGCCCATCGGGAACGCTGAAGCCTTCCGGCAATTTGTCAAGTGACTGATACACATACTCAACGGGGATGCCGAATTTCTCCGCGTTGTTGACTTTCTTGAATGCCTCGGCGAAGTCCTCGCGGATGACGAAGACCACCTTGCCGAAGCCGGCGCGTTTGGCGTCGTAGATGGAATAATCAAGGATGGCCTCGTTGTTCGGCCCGACGCCGTCCATTTGTTTCAAAGCGCCGTATCTGGAACCCATTCCAGCGGCTAATACTAATAAGGTTGGTTTCATTATGTTTAATTGTTTATTGTTTAACTGTTGTTTGGCCACAAAACCGACAAAACTAACAAAACCTTTTCATTTTTATTGGAAAGTGGCCAACTGGCCAGCTTTCCGGCGGCAACCCGGTTGGGTGTCGCCACATGGTTTTCTTTGAGGTCAAACATTGTTTTGAGGGTTTTGCATGTTTTGTTTTAAAATAGTTTTCGGGCTCCGTCAGAAATCACCACGTCATACACTTTCGGTTCGTGCCCGAATTTGGCGGCGAATTTCTCCTTCGCCGTGGCGATGAAGGTATCATATAGCTCTTCTTTCACCAGATTAATGGTGCAGCCGCCGAAGCCGCCGCCCATCACGCGGGAGCCTGTCACGCCGCATTGCTTGGCGATGTCGTTGAGGAAATCCAGTTCCTCACAGCTCACTTCGTAAAGCTTGCTCATGCCGTGGTGTGTGCCGTACATGCGGTCGCCAACGGTTTCATAATCACCTTTTTCCAAGGCATCGCACACATCGAGGACGCGCTGCTTTTCGCCGATGACGTATTCAGCACGCATGTAATCTTCGGCTGAGATTTCGTCCTTCACCGCATTGAGCATTTCCATCGTCGCGTCACTCAAGTATTTCACTTCGGGATGCTTGGCAGCGATATGGGCGCAGGCGTTTTCGCACGACTCACGACGACGGTTGTAGGCCGACGAAGCCAGTTCGTGTTTTACCAAAGTGTCGAGCAGCACCACCTTGTAGCCCAAGGGGTTGAAAGGATAGTACTCAAACTCCATCGTGGCGCAGTTGAGGCGCATCAGGTGGCCTTTCTTGCCAAAGAGTGAGGCAAACTGGTCCATGATGCCGCATTTCACGCCGACGTAGTTGTGTTCCGTGGCCTGACCGATGCGAGCCAACTCAAACTTGTCAATGCCGAGGCTGAGCATGTCGTTGAGCGCGAAGGCGTAGGTGCTTTCCAAAGCTGCCGACGACGACATTCCCGCGCCGATGGGCACGTTGCCGAAAAACACGGTGTCGAAGCCTTGCAGCTGGTAGCCCCGCTTGATGATTTCGCGGCACACTCCAAAGAGGTACTTGGCCCAATGCTGTTTGGGAAGGTCCTCCTCATTGAGGCCAAACTCCTGATAGTCTTCTTTGTCGATGGAGTAGGCGCGCACCTTGTCGGTACCGTTGAGGCGAATGCAGGCATACATGCTCGCGTCGATGGCGCCAGGGAAGACGAAGCCGCCGTTGTAGTCGGTGTGTTCGCCAATCAAGTTGATGCGTCCGGGTGATGTGTAGACAACGCCTTCGTTTCCAAAGCGTTGATAGAAAAGGGATTTCAATTCTTCGATAGTCATAGTCGTTGTTTTTCAATTTGGGCGCAAGATAGGAAAAAAATCGGTTGCTTTGATAATGATAAAGATGTTTTTTTTGTAAGACATGAATTGCCATGAAATTAGTAAGCAAATTTTCCTTTGTTCATATTATTTTTGGATTTTTAGGATAATCCCTTGTGTTTCATGTAAAAACCCCTATTTTTGCAGCATTATTAATAAAACAAAACATTGCATGAAAACAAGCTCAAAATCCTCATCTGCATTAGCATTTGCTTTCTTTTGGCCAACATTGCCTTTTCGCAAACGGAAGCACAAGACCGGCAAAGTATCATGAACCACATTGCCCTTGCCGACCATTTCATTCATCTTCATGACAGCGACAATGAAGCTGCCCATTCCGACTCCGCCAGGATGATTGCTGAAAGGATGAAAACCGACTGCTACGAGAAAGCCCGTGCCTTCCGCCAGTATGCCGACCTCTAAATACGCAAAGGAAGCCTCGAAAACGGACACGACTACTACTGGAAAGCCCTCCGGACGCTTGAGAACGTGGGCGGCCACATCGACGAGCAAGCCTATTGCCATTACCAGTTGGCCACGGGATACTACCAGACGGGCGACCTCGAAGGCGTTGCCGACGCGACGCGAAGACTGAAACAGTTGAACGACCTGTCGGGAGATGTCAACACCGCTTACGACTACTATTCCGTCGGGATGGTTTATTATGTGATGCTGTCGCAAGCCCACCCAGAACGCACTGATTACCGCGACTCCATCGCTTACTTCAGCCTCAAGTCCATCGGTATCATCGAGAAAATGAGCGATGAGGAAATATTGGACGCACAAATCAAGCCCGTGTGGAACTACTACAACCACGCGATCCTCTACGACCCTGAAGAAGGCGAGCCTTGTCCCGACAGCATCATGAAATACCTGGACTTGGCCGAAGAAACGGTGTCGCGCTTCGACTATCGCTACCAAGACTGGGAACGCGACGAATGCTACATCAGCATCGGCGACGAAAGGGCATGGCTACATTATTATAAAGGTGACTACGCCAAGGCCGATGCCACCATGCTTGATGTGATCCGGCTCATCGACACTGTAGAACAGTATTCGCCCAACTCCGTTCTCATCGAGCGCGAGCAGGCCTGCCAGTTCTTGTCGAACTTGTATGAGGAAACCGGCGACTTGGCCAAGGCCCTGCAATACGAGAAACTCAAGAACGAGACACACGACCGGCGCTACGACATCGAGAAGCAGGCTGCCATGAAGGAACTCAAGGTGCAATACGAGGTGGAGAAGCAGGAAAGCGAAATCAAACACTTGCAGATCCAGAACCGCGCAACCCGGAAAACGTCGTGGCTGCTCATGGGTTTGTTGGCCTTCAGCGTCGCACTCATCGTCTTGACACTGTTGATCTTCCGGCAACGCAAGGCCAATATGACGCAACAACTGTACGAAAAGGAGTTGGAAAACGAGAATATGCAGCAGGAAATGGCGCACCAAGCCCAAGAGAAAGCCCTCCTCACCGAGGAATACGAAAAGCTGAAAACGTTAGCCTCCAAGAACGAGGAGTATGCTGAAAGATACAAGGCCGACCTCGACGACCTGCAACGCCGCCTCAACGCTTCGCCCACGAAAGCCCTCATCGGCCACATGGCCGAGACCGTCCGCAACTCAAAGCTGCTCATGGAGAAGGACAAGGAAGGCTACCTCGTCAGGCTCAACGGGCTTGAAGCCGAGCAAATGGACCGCTTGTTCGCCTCGGCCACGGGCAAGCTCACCTCGCTCGACACGAAATACATCCTTTGCTTCATGGCAGGCATGGACACCGAGCACATCGCCGAGCTGTTCGGCATTTCCATCGACAGCGTCTATTCCGTGCGCCACCGCGTCAGACGGAAATTCGACAAAAACGCCTCGCTTCCGTTCTGAAAATGGATATAAAATTGTAACTTACTGTTTTTCAATGATAAAATAATTATCTTGATTTGAAAATAATCAAGATTTGTCAAGATATTGCCTGTATGGTACACTGTAGTTTTGCGGTGAAAAATTTACTGTTAACCAATTATTCACTTAAAAATTACAAAAATGAAGAAATCACCTCTGTTAATCGCTGTCGCAATGGAGGCATTCGCGCTGTGCACGATGACCTCGTGCCAAAAAGAGAAAGCCACGGGCCGCATCCAAGGCATCGTGACCAACATGAACACCACCGAACCCATCCAGGGCGTTAACATCTCGCTCAGCCCGACAGGTGCCTCTGCCGTCACGGGCAGCGACGGACGCTATGAGTTCAACAACCTCGAAGTGGGCAACTACACCGTGCAAGGCGTGAAAGCCGGCTTCGAGAGCAACACCAAGAACATCAGCATCACGGCGGGCAACGTGTCGTCGGGCGACATGCAACTGCGTCCCACCGTCAGCGGCTTCCGCCTCAACGTGGAATACCTCGACTTCAGCACCAACTTCTCGCAGCTGCAATTCAAGATCATCAACGCCAGCGCGACTTTGCCGCTGAGTTGGGAAATCATGGAAAGCATGAACTGGATGACCGTCACGCCTTCCACTGGCGACCTGCAAGGCGGCCAGGAAGCCACCATCACGGTGAACATCGACCGCTCGCTCATCACGCAAAGCACCACGGCCAACCTCACCGTGCGCAGTGCCGACCAAAGCATCGTGCTGCCCGTGAATGTCAGCGTTTCGGGCAACAACGGGCCGCAACTGCAACTGAGCGAAAACTCCATCGACTTCGGCACATCGGCCAACAGCCTGACATTCTATGTGATGAACACGGGTCCGGCCAATACTACGCTTCAATGGTTTTGCTCGAACATCAACGTGGGTTGGCTGACGCTCAATCCCACTTCGGGCAACACGGCAGGTGGCGCCAGCACACAAGTGGTGGCCACCATCGACCGCACGCAAATCACCGGCATCGTTTCCACTTCGGTCACGGTGAGCGGCGCGGGCAGCACGTCGACCATCACCTTCTCGGCTTCGGCTAACGGCTCGGGAAGCGCCATCCTGCAACTCAGCGAAGGCTCGATTGACTTTGGCGAGACCGCCACTACCAAGACCTTCCAAGTGAAAAATGTAGGCAGCGACGGCACCACCCTCAGCTGGAACATCGAGCCTTTCAACGCTCCTTGGTTGACCCTCACGCCGATGAGCGGCACAACGGCATCAGGCAGCGGCACTTTGGTCACCGCCGTCGTCGACCGCACGCAAGTCAGCGGCCCCGTTTCGGCCACCATTACCGTCAACGGAACCAACAACAGTGCAAATCTCAACGTCTCCGTCCAATATGTAGACAACACTTTGGTCGTGGCCGATGGTTTGTTCTGCTTCTTCAACTTCGATGGCGAGGAAATCACGGACTATTATGGGAATTATACAGGCATCAATAGTGGGGCGGAGGCATCCACTGATACGCCAAGTGGGGCTGGGAAATCGATGCAGTTTGACGGTGAGAACGCGTATATTCTCGTTCAAGACAACATCATTCCGGGAGGTGGTGCCTATACAATCAATTTCTGGTTTAAGACGGGTAGAACAAATCAGTATTTGTTAGGCACGGATGCCTCGAACACCAAATCCCACTCCTACTATGACGAAAGATGCGCGTTGTGCTTTGACGGCAATTCGCATGTGAGAATGGCGTTCCATAGGTTTAGTGCTGCATGGGAACCGATCGAATGGGAGACAACTAACTCTATCAATTCCTACATTGATAACAGATGGCACATGTTCACGTTTACTTATGATGGGAACTTAGGCATTATTTATATTGATGGTGTGTTGCTGGAAACCAAATCCAATACTCATTTGGGATGGATGGAGGCTATCAACGCAACATACATTGGTAGCAATGTTAGGATGTTTGGCTCTGCCAGCAACTTTAACGGCAAGCTCGACAACTTCCGCAGCTACAATCGCGCTTTGACGGCGCAGGAAGTGCAGATGCTCTACAACGCGAAGCAGTAAAAACTAATTTGTGACAGTTTTTTTGCGGGTGGCCTCAGAGGCCTTTCTGGGGCCGCCTTTTTTGTCATTCCCTCAGAAAAGTGTAAGTTTTTGCTTGGTATTCCCTCAGAATAATGTAATTTTGCAGGTAACATACCGCTTTATGCCACTGAAGCATTCATGAAGAAACAAATACAAACCTCAAACAACAAACTGCCATGAAAAAGGCACTCTTAATCTTGCTTGCCCTGCTCGCCACGGCAAGCCTCAAGGCCAACGACGGTGCCTTCTATGCCCAAGGCAACCATCTGATTCCCATCACCGAGACGACCATCAGCGTCAGGAAGGAAATCCTCACCATCACCCACATGGCCGACACCATCACGGGTTGGGGCGACATGTTCAAGGTGAACGTGTATTACGAATTCTTTAACCCCGGTCCGGCCAAGGACGTGATCGTCGGCTTCGAGTCGCCCACGCCTGATGGCAACGGCTATGGCGGCACGTTGGATGAAGCCTACAAAGGGCAACCCTATATGTACGGCTTCAACGTAGTGATGAACGGAAAACACCTGCCGCATCAGATAGCACATGTGCCATATAAATACGAAGGCGACTACCAATTCGACTACACGCGGAAAACCGAGGACTATTACAAGAATGGTCAGGTTCAAGACATGCCGAAAGAGCAATACAAGGCAAATCTGAGACGTTATTTCCCTGAAGAAGCCGATGCGGAAGAAGCGGCACTTGATTATTACGGCTACCTCTTTTATTATGTCTATCATTTCAACGCCCACTTCAACGAGGGGCTGAACACCATCCAGCACACCTACACCGTGAAAGGGTCCGACTTGGTGATGACGGACTACCTGTTCGACTACATCCTGACCGCTGCCAACCGTTGGGCCAACAACGGCATCGATGACTTCACACTCATCCTCAACATGGGCGACCACACGTCGTTCTCGGTTCGTCCCACCTTCTTCGCTTCGCCCGACGAGTGGACTTTCAGCGGCAAGGGCAAGATTGGGGAACGGCGCGAAATGATTGGAATGTGCGAGAATTGCCCAATGTTCCATGTCCAGACGGGGAGCCTCGTGTTCAAACAGAAGAACTTCCATCCCGAAGGCGAATTGCACATCATGAGCGACGCGCTCTACCTTTACATGTATGACTTTCAGGAAGGCGACAAAGACGAAATCGAAGGCTTTGTAAATGATTTCAAGTCAAAGTATTACAATAACTTATTGTTAGATGACGAGCAACCTGTCGACATCTCTAAGTTCACTCCTGAACAGAAGCGCATAGTGAAGAACGTACCCTTCGCCTATCGCGGCTATGTGTTCAAGGACAAGGGCTTGCAACGCTTCTTCGAGTCGACGGACTGGTACATCCCCAATCCCGACTATCAGGCCGACATGTCCAAATTGGAGACGGGCGAGAAGAAATGGGTGCAGTTTTGGTCGAAATAAGCCCGATGTAAAAGCTAAAGGCGCTCGCCATCGGCGAGCAACATCTGTGTCATCTGTGAAATCTGTGTGACCTAATAAAACCAGTCTTTTGATATTTTGGAGCGTTGTTTTTCGTCATTAGGGCGAAAAGGGATTGAACAAATTTCGTATAATTGCCAAACCTATCCAAAAAAAACCTATCTTTGCAACCTTATTTAAAATAGCGAATAATAAAATCCAAAAATGGACGAAAACAATATCAATAATCCTGAAAATCAAGGCGAAAATATCCCTGAGAACACGGGAGAAAAAATCATCAAGGTCAACCTTGAGAACCAGATGAAGTCGGCCTACATCGACTATTCGATGTCCGTCATCATTTCACGCGCCTTGCCCGACGTGCGCGACGGCCTCAAACCCGTGCATCGTCGCGTTTTGTATGGCATGAAGGAATTGGGCGTCACCTCGCGCAGCGGCTACAAGAAATCGGCCCGTATCGTCGGTGAGGTGCTCGGTAAGTACCACCCGCATGGTGACTCATCCGTTTACGACGCCATGGTGCGCATGGCCCAAAACTGGTCGCTTCGCTATCCTTTGGTCGACGGCCAAGGCAACTTCGGCTCGGTTGACGGCGACAGCCCCGCCGCCATGCGTTACACCGAGGCACGCCTGCAAAAGATCGCCGAAGAGATGCTCGACGACCTCGACAAAGACACCGTCGACTTCCAGAACAACTTCGACGACTCGCTGCAAGAGCCTACCGTGCTGCCTACGCAGATTCCCACATTGCTGGTGAACGGCACCAACGGCATCGCCGTGGGTATGGCTACCAACATGGCCCCGCACAACCTCAGCGAATGTGTTGACGGCATCATCGCCTATATCGACAACCGCGAAATCACCACACAAGAGCTGATGCAATACATCAAGGCTCCCGATTTCCCGACCGCTGGCGTCATCTACGGCTACGAAGGTGTGCGCGAGGCGTTTGAGACGGGTAGGGGACGCATCGTCCTTCGCGGCGAGACCCATTTCGAGGAACACAACGGCCACGAGCGCATCATCGCCACCTCGATTCCTTACCAGGTCAACAAGGCCGAAATGATCAAGAAAACGGCTGATTTGGTGAACGAGAAAAAGTTAGAAGGCTTGGCCGACATCCGTGACGAGAGCGACCGCAAAGGCATCCGCGTGGTCTACGAACTGAAGCGCGACGCCAACCCCGATGTGGTTTTGAACAAACTCTTCATGATGACCCCGCTGCAAAGCTCGTTCAACGTGAACAACGTGGCTTTGGTGAACGGTCGTCCTTATACATTGAACCTCAAGCAGTTGATTGAGCACTTCGTGGAACACCGCCACGAGGTCGTCCTGCGTCGCACCCGTTTCGAGCTGAAGAAAGCCGAAGACCGTGCCCATATCTTGGAAGGTCTGGCTCGCGCCATCGACATTGTGGACGAAATCATCGCCACCATCCGCGCCTGTAAGGGCGGCACGCCTGAAGCCAAGCAAGCCATCATGGACAAGTTCGGCTTCGACGACCCGCAAGCCAGCGCCATCGTGGCCTATCGCCTCGGTCAGTTGGCAGGCCTCGAAATTAAGAAGATCATGGATGAGTTGGACGAAATCCACGAACGCATCAAACATTTCCACGATATTCTACAAAATGAGGAATTGCAGTTCCAGATCATCAAGGACGAACTGCTGGTCATCAAAGAAAAATATGGCGATGCCCGCCGCACCAAGATTGTGCCCGCCGTCGGCGAGTTCCGCATGGAAGACATCATCGCCGACGATGCCGTGGTCATCACCATCTCGCACCTCGGTTACATCAAGCGCACACCGCTGAGCGAATACCGTGTGCAAAGTCGTGGCGGCAAAGGCTCGAAGGGCTCGGCCACCCGCGACACCGACTTCATTGAACACATCTTCACGGCCACCAACCACAACCACCTGCTCTTCTTCACCGAACAAGGCAAGTGCTACAAACTCAGGGCCTTCGAGATTCCCGAAGAGGGCAAGAACAGCAAGGGGCGCGCCATCCAGAACCTGTTGCCGCTTGACAAGGACAACAAGGTGATGGCGTACCTCAACGTGAAGAGCATGACCGACGAGGACTACCTCGAAAACAACTTTATCATCCTCTGCACCAAGAAGGGTATCATCAAGAAGACCACGTTAGCGGCCTACAAGAATGTCAGACAAAATGGCATCATCGCCATAAACATCCGCGAGGACGACCAACTGCTTGAGGCTTGCCTTACCAGCGGCAACGACGAGGTGCTGATGGCCGTGCGTTCGGGCAAGGCCGTCCGCTTCAACGAACAGACCGTCCGCCCGATGGGTCGCACCGCTACGGGAGTGAAAGCCATTACGTTAGGTTCGCCAGAAGACGAGGTTATCGGCATGGTGTGCATCAACGACCCGAAGCAAACCGTCTTGGTCGTTTCCGAGAAGGGCTTCGGCAAGCGTTCGGACATCGACGACTACCGCATCACCAACCGTGGCGCGAAGGGCGTGAAGACCTTGAACATCACCGACAAGACTGGCGACCTTATCGCCATCAAGGCCGTGACCGACGACGACGACTTGATGATTATCAACAAGTCGGGCATTGTCATCCGCATGGCAGTCAGCAAGTTGCGCGTGATGGGTCGTGCCACCCAAGGCGTGAAGCTCATCGACCTGCGCGGCAACGACGAGATTGCCGCCGTCACGAAGACCGAACATGAGGACGAAGAAGAGACCGAAGCCGTTGAGGTCCCTGAGCCTGTCGAAGGGCCGACGGATGGTGTTTCCAATGAGGCAGTCGAGCCGACTGCTGGCCCGGAAAATTTGGAACAATAATTGTAGGGAAACCATACGAACAAACGAAATTGTCAAACATTAAATAATTCAAGAAATGAAAAAAGTAATGATTTTGCTGGCCGTTGTTCTCACCGCCAACGTGATGATGGGCCAGAAGAAAGACAGAACCGATGCCTACATGTACAACAAGAACCAACAGTACGAGAAGGCAATGACATCCATCGAGAAGTGCATCAACCACGAGCAATTCCTTGGCATGAAGCCCAACGACCAGGCCCAGGCTTGGCTCTATCGTGCCGCCATCTACCAAAACATCATCCAATCGGGCGACGAGGCTTTATTGGCCAAGGCTCCCAACGCTTTGGAAGTCGTTTACGAATCGTTGATGAACTGCATGAAGAACCACGACTTCCTTGAGGACAACAAGCAGGAAATCTACCAGCGCGTGGGTAACGTCATGAACACCTATTATACTAAGGGTGCCGACGACTACAACACGGGTAAGTTTGGCGAAGCTGCCCCCATGTTCAAGAAGGCTTACGACATCGCCAAGAGCATGGGTAGCCCCGATGCCAACGAGATGTTGAACTTCGCCGCCACTTCGGCCCTGAGAGCCGAGGACTACAACACTGCCCTTGAGTATTTCACCGAAGTGAAGAACAACGGCGCCGACAACGTTGAGATCTACAAGCACCTCGCCGCTTGCTACAACGGTTTGGGCAACGCCGACCAAGCCATGGCCATGATCAATGCCGGTTTGGAGAAGAACCCCAGCGACGCTGGCCTGATCCTTGAAAAGGTGAATGCCTACCTGAAGGAAGGCCGTGGCGCCGAAGCCGTTGCCGACCTCGTGAAGTTACAAGAACTCGACCCCGAAAACGCCCAGCTGCTTTTCGTGCTCGGTACCATCTACGGCGACGAGAACAACAAGGACGTGTACGACACCGACAAGGCCCGCCAATACTACGAGCAAGCCCTCGCCATCAACCCGGGTTACTACGACGCCACCTACAACATCGGCGTGCTCTACACCACGATGGCCAACAAGTATATCGAGCAAGCCAACGAAATCACCGGTTTCTCGAAGGCCGAACAGGAACAATACAACAGCCTGATCGAGCAAGGCAACGAGCTGCTGCGCACGGGTCTGCCTTACCTGAAGCAAGCCTACGACGCCCAACCCTCCGACGACGTGAAGAACGTGCTCCGCTCCATCTATGTGAAACTGAACATGATGGAAGAAGTGAAGGAATTGGACGGAAAATAAATCACTGACACCTTATTAATAATGCAAGCCTCGGGGAAACTCGGGGCTTTTTTGTGTCGTTTTTTTTGCGTTTTATTTGGTAGTTTCATAAAATCACTATCTTTGCAAAATGATTTTGTTGAAATTCTAACTCATTATTACATAAATTATGTTCGAAATCTTACATAAAGAGACATTCGCGGCTGAGACTTACCTCATGGAAGTCTACGCTCCGCGTATCGCCGTGACGGCACTGCCAGGACAATTCCTTATTGTCAAGATGGAGGAAAACTCTGAACGTATTCCACTGACCATCAGCGACTACCAGCGCGTGCGTGGCACGGTGACCATCGTGTTTAAGGCCATCGGCGATTCCACAAGAAAGATGGCGCAATACAATGTGGGCGACCATTTCCACGACGTGGTGGGTCCCTTGGGCAAGCCCTCTGAGTTTGCCATGATGACGGCAGAAGAACTGCGCAAACGCTCGTTCGTCTTCATCGGCGGCGGCGTGGGCATCGCGCCTATCTATCCCCAAGTGAAATGGCTGTACGAACATGGCGCTGTGGCCGACTGCATCATCGGTGCACGTACCAAAGACCTCCTTATCTTCGAGAAAGAACTGGCCGACTATTGTCACCTTTATGTCACCTCCGACGACGGCTCGACGGGCCGCAAGGGCTTGGTCACCGACGTGCTTCGCCAACTCGTGGCCAGCGGCAAGGTCTATGACGAGGCTGTTTGCATTGGCCCGATGATCATGATGAAGTTCGCCACCAAGACCTGCGAGGAGTTGGGCATCCGCTGCACGGTGTCGCTCAACTCGATCATGGTGGATGGCACGGGCATGTGTGGCGCCTGCCGCGTCAGCATTGCGGGCAAGACCAAGTTCACTTGTATCGACGGCCCCGAGTTCCTCGGCAAGGACGTCAATTTCGACGAAGCCATGAAACGCCAGTGCATGTACAACAATGTGGTCACCCGCAAGCAACTCGAAGCCGAAGAGAAGGCCGAAGGCCATGAGTGCCACATTGGCGGCATCTCGGAAGAGACTTTCGACAAGAAGCATCGCATCCCATGCCCAGAGCAGAAACCTGAAGTGCGTGCCCACAACTTCGACGAGGTGTGCTTGGGCTATTCCGCCGACATGGCCATCATGGAAGCCCAACGTTGCCTGCATTGCAAGAACCCACAGTGCGTGGAGCATTGCCCCGTCAATGTCAACATCCCTGACTTCATCGCCCGTGTTGCCAAAGGCGACTTTGAGGGTGCTGCCGGTGTCATCAGTTGCGACTCGGCGCTGCCTGCCGTGTGTGGCCGCGTGTGCCCGCAAGAAACCCAATGCGAAGGCGCTTGCGTGATGGGCAAGAAATTCGAGCCTATCGCCATCGGCAAGTTGGAGCGTTTCGTCGGCGACTATGCCATCGAGCACGACCTGCATTTCGACAACCAAGGCATCCCGAACGGTCACAAGGTGGCCATCATTGGTAGCGGTCCTTCGGGCCTGACCTGTGCCAAAGACCTGCTCTCGATGGGCTATAACGTCACCATCTTCGAGGCCTTGCATGAGATGGGTGGCGTGTTGGTCTATGGCATCCCGTCGTTCCGTTTGCCAAAGGACACTGTCGTGAGGAAAGAGGTGGAGAGCGTTGCCCGCTTGGGTGCCAAGTTCGAGAAAGATGTGGTCGTTGGACGTACCATCACCATCGACGAGCTCATGCACCGCGAGGGCTACGAGGCCGTCTTCATCGGCTCGGGTGCCGGTTTCCCGATGATGCTCAATGTGCCGGGTGAGAACTATTGCGGTGTCGTTTCGGCCAACGAGTTCCTGACCCGCAACAACTTGCTGTTCTCCTATAAGGAAGGTTACGAGACCCCGAACTACGTTGGCAAGAAGGTCGCTGTGGTGGGTGGTGGCAATGTGGCCATGGATGCTGCGCGTACCGCTTTGCGTCTTGGCGCCGAGGTGCATGTCGTCTACCGTCGTTCCGAGGCCGAACTGCCTGCGAGGGCAGAGGAGGTGCACCATGCCAAGGAAGAAGGCGTCATCTTCGACCTGCTGACCGCTCCCGTCGAGATTTTGGGTGACGAAAACGGCTGGGTGAACGGCTTCAAGTGCGTGAAATGCGAATTGGGCGAGCCTGACGCATCGGGTCGCCGCAGCCCTGTGCCGATTCCGGATTCGGAGTTCGTGCTCGATGTCGACATGATCATCATGGCACTTGGCACTTCGCCTAACCCGTTGATTGGCAGCACGACGCGCAATCTTGAGCGTAACAAGAAAGGCTGCATCATGGCCGACGAGGTGGGTCACACTTCGCGTGCGGGCATCTTCGCTGGTGGCGATGCCGTGAGCGGTGCCGCCACGGTCATCCTCGCCATGGGTGCCGGCAAGAAAGCCGCCAAGGCGATTGACGAGTACATTAAATCATTGCATTGACGTTTAAGTCATTGCGAGGAGGAACGACGAAGCAATCCAGGCATAAAATCGAATGACTTTTGCCTGGATTGACTTCGTCGAATCTTTGATTTGCTTCACTGCGTTCGCAATGACTGTTACTGTTCCTTGAGTTCAACATAGAACACCGTCGGGTCGTCGTCTTCATCGAACGATTCGTCGGTGTAGTATTGACCGGGCTTGTCGTCGTCCTGGAAGAGGTAAAGCGTCACCTTCTTGAATGGGATGGGTTGTCCGGCACGGCTGTAATAGTCGATGTCGTTTTCCGTTAGGCCCTCCAAACGCATCATTTTCAGCATCATGGCAAGGTCGAGGTCGACATTGAGGAGTTCGTTTTTCCACTCTATGGTGATGACAGCAGTAGTGTAGAGTTTAAAGTTCTTGACTTCTATCTTTTTCATCTTGGTTCCAAATTTGTGCCAAAATTGCGAAAAAAATCTGAATTTTGAAGAATTTGCACGAAAATTGATGCCATTTGGAATGAATTTTCTAATTTTGTCCAACAATTAAAAGAATCAGACTATGCGTAAGACTTTGATTATCATTGTAATGGCGTTTTTTGCCCAAAACATGTTTGCACAAACGATTGAAAGCGTTGATGTTTCGAAAGCCCCTAACGGCAAGTTCACTGCCAAGGCGCACGATTTCTCCATTGAAGGTGAGGTCGTGAACGGACAGAAAGTGGGCACTTGGATGGAGTATTTCAACAACTCTTACTTGCCCAAGAAGATCGTCAACTACGAGAATGGCAAGATGAACGGCATTTATGTGGAAATCGACAAGACAGGTTCGATTACGAAAAAGGCTGAGTATAAGAATAATGTGCTTGAAGGCCAAGTCAGCGAGTGGTATCGCGGCGGTCGTCTTTCAAAGTTGAACACCTATAAGAATGGTGTCATGGACGGCGAGCAGATCTTGTGCTACGAGAAGGGCGGCAACCTCGAAGTGGCGGCCTACAAGGACGGCTACCGCAACGGTTTGACCACTTGGTTCTATGA
Source organism: Bacteroidales bacterium UBA4243 (assembly GCA_002396205.1). GTDB lineage: Bacteria > Bacteroidota > Bacteroidia > Bacteroidales > F082 > Limimorpha. Next base: position 5,477 of record DGXB01000034.1, on the reverse strand, counting down.
GAACGGCGCAAAGAAAATGACCATCGAATACAAGGACGGCCAATTCAACGGTCAGCAGAAGTCGTATTACGAAGACGGTCAGCTGAAGAAAGAGGCTAACTACAAGGATGGCAAGCTGCAAGGCAAGGTGAAGACCTACGAGCAGAAGCCGCAAGCCAATAACGTCCAGAAAGACAACGGCTCCAAAAAGAAGTGAAACGTCTCGTTTTCTTTTTCTTAATGATCTTGGGCATGTCGCTGCGGCTTCATGCCCAAGATACTATTATGCTTCATTCCGTTGAGGTGAATGCCGAACGGAGCGACATCGAAGCCTTGAAACCACTGGTTGCCAAGAAACTCGACACCCTCGTTTTGCAATCCAAGAGTACATCCAACCTTGCCGACCTGCTTATCCAGCACAGTCCCGTTTTCATCAAGACCTATGGTCCGGGTGGCACGTCGACGGCTTCGTTTCGTGGCACTACGGCCAGCCACACCCTCGTGCTCTGGAATGGTTTCCAACTCAATGCACCAAGCCTCGGTCAGGTCGACTTCAGCACGATACCCGTTTTTTTGGCCGACGATGTGAGCCTCAACTGGGGCAGTGGCACCTCCACCAACAGTGGCGGCTTGGGAGGATCGGTCAACATCGACAACACGCACCATTTCGGCGATGGCTTCCTGCTCGACCTGAAGCAGACTTATGGCAGTTTCAACACGCTGGGTAGCTTCGTCACCGTGGGCAACTATGGCAAGAAATTCTCGTTTCGCGTGAAGGCCTACCGCAACTCGTCGGACAACGACTTCGAATACGAGAACTTAGCCACCATACCGCACCAGAAGATGAAGCAACGCAATGCCGATTTCGTCGACTATGGGGTGATGCCCGAAGCGAGTGTGATGTTAGGCAACAACGTCGTTTCTGTCTCATCCTGGAACCAATGGAACAAGCGTAACTTGCCGCCAATTATGCCTAATGTGCTCAACATCAATTTGGAAGAATGGACCAAGGATAACTTCTCGCGTAACTTCGTTTCGTTCAAGACGTATTGGGCCACGGGTAGCCTTCAACTGAAGTCGGCGGCTTTCGTGGAAAACCAACGCTATTTTTTGTTGACACGCAATCCTGTCACCGACGACACGGTCACTTTCATCAACTCAGAGAACCATGCCTTGATTTTGCACCAAATCGCCAATTTGGAGCAGCAACTCTACAAGTCGTGGACCTTGAAGGCCAAGCTGCAATGGGACAACGAGCAGGTGAGGAGCAACAACTATGAAGGCGAGAAACGCCGTAACGTCGTCTCGGCCTACGCCGCCCTCAACGGCAAGCCCTTCGACTGCGCCGACCTAACGCTTACAGCCCGTTACGATTGGACCGACGGCAAGCCTATGGGACTGTTCCCTACAACTACATTCTCCTATCAACTTCCTTTCTATAAGGCTGTTAGCTTTACCATCGGCTACAGCCATAACTACCGTAACCCTTCCTTGAACGACCTTTACTGGTATCCAGGAGGCAATCCCGATTTGCTGCCTGAAAACGGTCGCACCGTCGATTTGGCATTGAAATATGGTTTGCAAAAAGGCCCCTTCAAACTTGATTTGCGGACGGGTGGCTATTTCTCGAACGTGAAGAATTGGATCCAATGGATGCCTACCTCATACCGTTTCTGGGTGCCTGAGAATGTCTCGAAGGTCTATGCGCGAGGCATCGAGAACCACATTGATGCGGCGTTTGTCAAGGAGAATTGGAAAGTCACGCTGTCGGGCAACTACGTATTCACCGTTACCACCGACGAAAGCGAGAAAGCCCACCAGCAAGGCACAAACGGAAAGCAGCTTATCTACATTCCGCGCCATCATGCCAACTTTTTCCTCAACGTGCAATGGAAAACTTGGAACATGGGCTACACCATCGAGATGACAGGGCGACGTAGCACTTCCTATAACGAGCAGGAGTTTTTCGCCTACGACCTACCTTCGTATGTGCTGCATCACCTCTCTATTGGCAAGCAAATCAAGAAGTTTCGTATTGAGCTACGCTGCAACAACCTCACCGACAAGGCTTACCAAAATGTGATTTGGCGAGCCATGCCGGGCAGGAGTTTTGAAGTGATGGTGAATTACCGGTTTTGAAAAGTCATTTGCCTGATTCAGGCTCGTGCTTGTACTTGAACAAGATGGCGAACAAAACGCCCACCACCAATGCAAAAGCCGCAAACACATACCAAGCCGACGACCAGCCAGCCATCAGCTCGTCGAAGTTGGTCTTGCCGAGGGTGAAATGGTTCACCACAGCTTGGGCACAGAATGAACCGATGGTGGCGCCGAGGCCGTTGGTCATCATCATGAAGACGCCTTGGGCGCTGCTGCGAATCTTCTCGTCGGTGTTTTGGTCGACGAAGAGCGAACCGCTGATGTTGAAGAAGTCGAAGGCCACGCCGTAGACAATCATCGAGAGGATGAACAACACGAGGCCGAAGCCCGTCGGGCCGCCTGCGCCGAGGAAGAAGAAACGCAATGCCCATGCGCCGAAGGCGATGAGCATCACCTTCTTGATGCCGAACTTCTTCAAGAAGAAGGGAATCAAGAGGATGCACAGCGTTTCAGACACTTGCGAGATGGACGACAGGAACACGTTGTTCTTCACCGCAAAGGCATTGGCGTATTCCGGCGACTGCCCGAAAGCATCCAAGAAAGGCGTGCAGAAACCGTTGGTCACTTGCAGGCACATGCCCAAGAGGAACGAGAAGATGAAGAACACGGCCATGCGCGAGTCCTTGAACAGCGCGAAGGCACGCAGCCCGAAGGTATCGATGAACGACTTGCTCTCCACATTCTTATTGACAGGGCAGTTGGGCAAGGTGAACGAATAGACGGCGAGAATGAGTCCCCAAACGGCACTCACAAACAGCTGCTCATAACCGTTTTTGAATCCTGTGAAGTTGACAATCCACATCGAAAGGATGAAACCGACGGTGCCGAACACACGGATAGGAGGGAAGGCCTTTACTGTGTCCAAGCCTGCTTTTGTCAAGGCGTTGTACGACACAGAGTTGCCCAAGGCGATGGTGGGCATGAAGAAAGCCACGCTGAGCGCATAGAACGGGAACAGCTGCCCGAAACTGACCGCGCTACCGTATTTCATTCCCATGTAACCCGCCAAGGCCATGAAGACGGCGGCGAGGAAATGGCAGATGCCCAAGAGCTTTTGTGCCGGTATCCAGCGGTCGGCCACGATACCCATCAATGCGGGCATGAAAAGGGAGACGACACCTTGGATGGCGAAGAATTTCCCGATGTTGGCACCCATGCCGATCTTGCTGAGATAGATGCCCAAAGAACAGAGATAAGCTCCCCACACCGCAAAGATGAGGAAGTTCATCACGATAAGTCTGAATTTGATTGCTTTCATATTCGTTGATTTAGTTATAAACTCCTACTTTTAATTTCATCCCGGATTTGCGCCGCCTTTTGGTAGTCCTCGTCGTCGATGGCCATCTGAAGCAAGTCTTCCAGTTCGTTGAGGGTCAATAATTCAAGGTCTGGCTCGTTTTGCACCTTATTAATATTATTGTCGTCTTCTGGCCCGTCATTTGTCGGCTCGTCCATGTCGTCCATGATGATGCCAGCCTCTTCCATGACGCTCTCGTAGGCGTAGATCTCGCAGCCCACACGCACGGCGATGGCGATGGCGTCGGACGGACGCGCGTCGACCATCGTGAGGTCGTCGCCTTGCTTACACACCAACATGGAGTAATACACGCCGTCGCGGAAACGGTTGATGACCACCTCCATGATTTGCACGCCAAACTCATGGGCAAACCTCAGGAAGAGGTCGTGGGTGTGGGGCCGTCCGTTCTTGTGTTTCTCGATGCCCACGGCGATTGACTCGGCTTCGGCATTTCCGATGACGATAGGCAGACGGCGACGCGAGTTCTTGTCGCCCAATACCAAGACGTATGCCCCCGTCGAGGATTCGCTGTACGTCAAGCCGATGATTTCCAAATTGACCTTGTTCATTGTCGTTCAGTTTAGGAAGGATAAGAGGCGTTGCTTGTGTAAAAAACTGATTATGAAATGTTTAATTCGGAGCAAAACCTTCTTCCTTCAATCGTCAAAAGTAGGGACTTTTTCGGAAAAAGCCAAAAAAAGTTGCTCCAACGAAAAAATCCGCGAAAAAAATTAGGTTTGCAATTTATTTTGTCCTTATTTTTGTCCCGTCAAAAGTACTGTTTTCGAATTATTATTCAAGTTTAACTAAATTATAACCCTATGAGTAACAGTATTGTTTACATTGTGTTGTGCGCCTCCATCCTGGCGCTGACATTCGCTTTCATCTTCTACAAGCAGATGATGAAAGAAGACGAAGGCACCGACCTGATGAAGAAAATCGCTGCGCACGTCCGCAAGGGCGCCATGGCTTATTTGAAGCAGCAGTACAAGGTGGTGATCATCGTGTTTGTGGTCCTGGCCATCCTTTTCTTCGTGATGAGTCTGTTCGACTTGCAGAACGGCTGGGTTTGGTTCGCCTTCCTGACGGGTGGTTTCTTCTCGGGCTTGGCGGGCTTCTTCGGCATGAAGACGGCCACCTACGCCTCGGCGCGTACCGCCAATGCCGCCCGTAAGTCGTTGAACAGCGGCCTGAAAGTGGCTTTCCGCTCGGGTGCCGTCATGGGTCTCGTCGTGGTGGGTCTTGCCCTTTTGGACGTGTCCGTTTGGTTCCTCGTGCTCGACCATTTCGTGGGTGCTGAAGACCACCTCATCGTCATCACCACCACCATGCTGACCTTCGGTATGGGTGCTTCCACGCAGGCACTGTTCGCCCGTGTGGGTGGCGGTATTTACACCAAGGCTGCCGACGTCGGTGCCGACCTCGTGGGTAAGACCGAGTACAACATCCCTGAGGACGACCCGCGCAACCCCGCCACCATCGCCGACAATGTGGGCGACAATGTGGGCGACGTCGCCGGCATGGGCGCAGACCTGTACGAGAGTTACTGTGGCTCCATCCTCGCCACCATGGCGCTGGGCGCATCGGCCTTCTTTGCCGATGGTACCGCGGTGCAGATGCGGGCCATCCTGGCTCCCATGACCATTGCCGCCATCGGCGTGGTGCTCTCCATCCTGGGCATCTTCGTGGTGCGCACGAAGGAGGGAGCCAACCTGCAGGACCTTCTGGGCTCGCTGAGCCGCGGAACCAACCTCGCAGCCGTCCTCATTGCGGTGTGCTCCTTCGGCATCTTCCGGCTCCTCGGATTCCCCAACTGGTGGATGCTGTCCCTGAGCGTGGTGAGCGGCCTCCTGGCGGGCGTCATCATTGGCAAGGTAACCGAGTACTATACCTCGCATTCCTACAAGCCCACGCAGAAGCTGGCCGAGAGCTCGCAGACCGGTCCTGCCACCGTCATCATCAACGGTGTGGGCCTGGGCATGATTTCTACCGCAGTTCCGGTGGTTACCATTGCCTGCGCCATCCTGCTGGCCTATGGCTT
>DGXB01000081.1 GCA_002396205.1 Bacteroidales bacterium UBA4243 | reverse complement strand
TCATCGACGAGGAACAGAAATTCGGCGTGGCCGTGAAAGAGAAGCTGAAAGCGATGAAGGCCAACGTCGACACGCTGACCTTGACCGCAACGCCCATCCCCAGAACGCTGCAATTCTCGATGATGGGCGCCCGCGACCTCAGCGTCATCACCACGCCGCCGCCCAACCGCTATCCCGTGCAGACCGAACTGCGCGGCTTCGACGGCGAACTCATCCGCGACGCCATCCAGTTTGAAATCGCGAGAAACGGTCAGGTGTTCTTCATCCACAACCGCATCCAAAACATCATGGATGTGCACGACTTCATCCTGAAATATGTGCCAGGCGTGCGCATCGCCGTGGCCCACGGCCAAATGGAAGGCGAAAAGCTGGAGAAAATCATGCTCGGCTTTATCAACGGCGACTACGATGTGCTGCTCTGCACCACCATCGTGGAGAGCGGCCTCGACATCCCCAACGCCAACACCATCATCGTCAACGACGCGCATCGCTACGGCCTCAGCGACTTGCACCAGCTGCGCGGACGCGTGGGCCGTTCCAACAAGAAAGCCTTCTGCTACCTCTTGACACCACCTTTGAACACCTTGACCCAGGAAGCCCAAAAGCGCCTCCGCGCCTTGGAGGAGTTCTCCGACCTCGGCGAAGGCATCAACATCGCCATGCGCGACCTCGACATCCGTGGCGCAGGCAACCTGCTCGGCGCGGAACAGAGCGGCTTCATCAACGACATTGGCTTTGAGACCTACCACAAAATCCTCGACGAGGCCATCCTTGAGCTGAAAGAGACTGAGTTTAAGGACATTTTCGACAAGGAGGAAGACAAGACCTACGTGGCTGACTGCACCATCGAGACCGACATGGAGGTGCGTTTCCCGTCGGACTACATCAACTCGACACAGGAGCGCGTGAGCCTCTACAGCGAACTCGACCACACCAAGACCGAGGAGGCGCTGATGAAGTTCACCGACCACCTCATCGACCGCTTCGGCCCGATTCCGAAGCAGGTCAACGACCTGTTGAACACCGTGCGGCTCCGTTGGGTGGCCAAGGACTTGGGCTTTGAGAAAATCGTGCTGCGCCACCACAACATGACGGCTTATTTCGTCAGCAACCAAGCCTCGAAATACTACGAGACGGGCGTTTACCAGAACGTGATGCAATACATCATCACCCACCCGAAACGGACGGCGGTGAAGGAGGTGAACGACAAATTGCAGTTGGTGGTGAAGGAGGTCAGCACGGTGACGCAGGCGTTGGAATTGTTGCGGGAGATGAAAGGGGAATAATCTCACGTTGAATGTGTTTTTTTCTCACGCAGAATACGCAGAATCTTGGGAAGCGCGAAGCGACGCTTTTTTCTCACGCAGAATACGCAGAAATCGCAGATTCGACGAAGTCAATCTTGGGAGGCGCGAAGCGACGCGGAACTTGGGTCTTCGGAATCCCCCCTGCCCCCCTTTGCAAAGGGGGAAGCGCGAAGCGGGTCTATAGTCCCTATCTCAAAAGTCACGGAGTGACGGCGGATATTAGGCAGAGGTGAAGTCCGCAAGGACGGGAACCCCTGCCAAAAAAAATCCGTTTGTTTGTATTGCAAACACGAATTTCCACGAATAAATAATTATTGAATAATTCATGACCAATTACATGATAATTCATGTTGAAGAACACGAATGTCCATGAATAAGCCACGAATGTCCATAAATGATGCGACGCCCCCGCGCGTCTGAAAGACGCAACCTCCCGTAACCGTAGGTCGTGACCTGCGGTGGCACCCCGATAGGCCATGCCATATCTGGATTGCCGCGCTTCGCTCGCAATGACGCGAAGCGACGCGGCGCAAAGCGGGTCATAAAAAACACGTAGAGACGCCACACACCGTGACGTCTCTACGATTCTCATGCGGGAATTGCGAATGGCAAGCGGGACGCTTACGAACCGCAAATTCCCCTTCGCTCGCCTTGCGATTGGATTATTCGCATGAATGGAACTTGGGTTAGTTCGCGCGAACAGCGCGGACAGGCTCGCCGACGTTGCGGTCGAAGTCGCTCACATAGGAGTCCTCGGGTCTCTTACAAAAGAAGCCGCTCACGTACTGCGGGTATTCCATGTCGGTCAAGCTACTCGTCCAGTAGCGGCACTGTCTGCCAACTTCATCGTAGTCGCCACCAGAGCCCCAGCGGTAGCCGGCGGCGGGCAGGAAGAGACTACTATTGCCGTTTCTGGCAGTAAAGAGTAGTCCATCCACTCCGTCCTGAGTCGTCTTTGTGTGGGTCGTGTTATTTAAAAGCTCCTCCCACTCCGCTTGGGTAGGCATGCGCCAGTCGTCTCCCCAGAGGACCGTGGCAACGTCGTCACCCGAATCCAAGGTGGTCAAGCCGTCGGCGCGGTTGTACTTGGTAGTATTGTTTTCTCCGTAGTATGTGTAGGTGTCCCAGCTGTAGTTAGTCTTCGTCTCGGTCTCGGCCCAGGCGAAGTAGCCGCCGTATTCCTCAGGGCTGTCGGCGCCCTCGTTGCAGGTGGCCCACAGCAGGCCGCTCGGCAGGCCGAGGTCGACGTATTCGTGCTCGTCGGCGGGAGTTGCGCTTTCAATCATAACGCCATTATTGTCATTACCAACATAATACTGGCCGACTGTGACCGCAGGCACGTAAGCTGTGAAGTTGTTGTCGTTTCCGATGGTCACGGACGCTACTTCAACCGCATTCTGCGGGAGAAGGATAGCCCATTTCACAGCATTATTTTGTGCATCTGGATCTGGATGCAGGGTGATGGTGCCTGTGGTTGCCATTGGCGAAATGCGATGCTCGGCGAAGTTGACAATCGCCTCGGTGTACATTCCGCCAACCATAACTGCCTCGTCGGTACAGTCGTTGTTTTTACTTTGTTCTTGACAAGCTGCCATCAGTTGCCAAATGATTTGTTGGTGATGCCGAAGCTAATGTCGGTTGGAGTTGGTGTTCCGCCTGAGGCGCAAAGCACGCCTTGGCTCTCGATGACTATGACCTCCGCCTTGGGAGATTCATAGGTTTTCAGATTAGTTTGTTTCATTTTGTTTGAATTTAAAGGGTTAAACATTTTAGAATTAAGTATTTGAGGATTTCAGATTTCAGGATTGGCCTATCGGGGTTGGTTGAAGACCCCAAACTCCACACCACTCCGCTCGCAATGACAGGCACAAAAAAATCCAAGGCAAGCCATTCCAACCTGTCTTGGACTAAGGGTATGCAAAATCAGGGAGCGGAGATTTACCCCCTCCCTAAATTAATATATAACACTCTGTAAATCAATGTATTAAAAAGATTTCGCATAGATTCTCAGCTATTTTAAGGTTGCAAAGTAGGGAAATTCTGTTTTCCGCGATGCGGTTTTTGCAGGATTTTCGGGAATTATGCGTAATTTTGCCGTCAGAAACTAAATCATCAAAGAAATGTCAAACATTGTAGCAATTGTGGGGAGACCCAATGTGGGAAAATCGACGCTGTTCAACCGACTGCTGAAGCAGCGCATGGCCATCGTGGAAGAGACGAGCGGCGTGACGCGCGACAGGCACTACGGCAAAAGCGACTGGAATGGAAAGGAATTCACCGTCATCGACACCGGCGGCTATGTGGTTGGGTCGGACGACATCTTTGAAGAAGAAATCCGCAAGCAGGTGGACCTGGCCATCGACGAGGCCGACGTCATCGTTTTCATCGTCGACGGTCGCGAAGGCCTTCACGTGCTCGACGAAGACGTGGCCACCATCCTGCGGCAACAAAAGAAGCCTGTCCTTTTGGCAGTCAACAAGATAGACGAACCCAGCAAGGAAGTGCTGACGGGCGAGTTCTACGCCTTGGGCTTGGGCGAGCCTTTCCCCATGTCGGCCATGACCGGCACGGGCACGGGCGAGCTTTTGGACAAAGTGGCCGAACTGCTGCCCTCCAACACCACCGACTTCGACACCGACCTGCCGAAGTTCACCGTGGTGGGACGCCCCAACGTGGGCAAATCGTCCTTGATTAACGCATTTTTAGGCACAGACAGACACATCGTGACCGACATCGCCGGCACCACTCGCGATGCCAACTACACCAAATACAAGGCCTTCGGCATGGAGTTCATGCTCGTCGACACCGCAGGTCTGCGCAAGAAGAGCAAGGTGGAGGAAGACATCGAGTTTTATTCCGTTTTGCGTTCCATCCGCGCCATCGAGGACTGCGACGTGGCCATCCTTATGCTCGATGCCACGCAAGGCTTCGAGGCGCAAGACATGAACATCCTGCGCCTCATCGAGAAAAACAAGAAAGGCTTGGTGATGGTCGTCAACAAGTGGGATTTGGTCGAAAAGGACTCCAACACACACAAGGCCTACGAAGAGCTGATTCGTTCCCGAACGGCACCCTTCACCGACTACCCCATCATCTTCACCTCGGCCATCAACAAGCAACGTATATATAAGGTGCTGGAAACCGCGCACAAGGTTTACGAAAACCGCGAGCGTCGCGTTCCCGTGCGCGAGCTGAACGACAAGATGCTGGAAATCATCAACTCCGTGCCGCTGCCTACGGCTTCGCGCGGACGTTTCCTGAAGATCAAGTACATCACGCAGCTGAAGAGCATCGCGCCGCAGTTCATCTTCTTCTGCAACCTGCCCAAGGACGTGAAGGAGAACTACAAACGCTTCTTGGAGAACAAGATCCGCGAGACTTGGGACTTCCATGGCGTACCGATTCAACTGATTTTCAAGGAGAAGTGATTCATTGACACGCTTCGCGTCATTGCGAGGAGGAACGACGAAGCAATCCAGGGGAACCGATTTGTTATCTGGATTGCTTCGCTTCGCTCGCAATGACGCAAAGCGACAAAAACAAGCAGCATGACCGAAGAAGAAAACATCGTCCGGATCGACAAATGGCTGTGGGCGGCGCGTCTCTTCAAGACGCGCTCGTTGGCCGTGGACGCCATCAAGGGCGGCAAGGTGAAGATGGACGGCAACCCCATCAAGCCCTCGCGTGAGGTGAAGGTGGGCGACGTCATCCAAGTGCAGATCGAACAGTTGCACAAGGTGGTGGAAGTGAAGACCGTCATCAAAAACCGCGTCTCGCCCAAGCAGGTGCCCGAGGTCTACAACGACCTCACGCCCAAGGAGGAATACGAGCGCATCGAGTTCATGAACGCCTACAAGGCCGAATGGCGCGACCGTGGCGCAGGCCGACCGACGAAGAAGGAACGCCGCATGATTGAACGGCTGAAGGACGAGATGTAAGAAACACTAAAGGCGACCCCGTTTGGAGTCGCCTTTGCTTTTGCAATCGGTCTTTTTTTCGAATTACACCATCAATGCGCCCACAAGGCCCAAGATCGCGTAGAACTCAGGCAGAGCGGCGTAGATCAAGGTGTTGGTGAACACGTCATGGCCTTGGCTGATGCCCACGATACCGTTGGCGCAGACCTGACCTTGACGCATAGCGGAAATCATGCAAACCAAGCCCACGCAGAGACCCACACCGAAGATGATGAGACCTTGCGTCGGGTCAGCCTTCATCTTGCTCAGCAGCATGAAGAATGCCACAAAGCCATAGATGCCCTGGGTGGCCGGCAGTGCCGACAGCACCATGAAATTGCCCGATGCCTCGGGACGTTTCTTGAGGCCGCCCTCGGCAGCGTTGCCCGCTGTCGAAGTGCCGATTGAACTTCCGATACCGGCCAAAGCCAACACGAGGCCCAAGCCGAGATAACCTAAAATTGTTGCTAACATGATATTAAGTGTTTAATTGTTAATTGTTTATTCGTTTAATTGTTGATGTTTTCACTAAGTGGTTTATACCTGCGGCCTGTGCCTTCGTAGCCGGAGTTCTTGAAGAATTCGAGGAAGTTGAGTCGCAAGGGGTGAACGAAAGCGCCCAGGACGCACATCGCCACATTGAGCGTGTGGCCAATGACGACGATGAGGATGAACCAAATCCAGCCCACGCCACCATCGCCCAAAGCCTGCACGCCAATGGCATTGAAGGCCTCGCCAAGTTTGGCACCGGCCAAGCCCAAGGCATACAGACGCAAGTAACTCAACACGTCGCCGAGCAAGCCCGTAGCGGTGTTGTAAGTGTCCCACAAGCCCGAACCGAAATTCTTCAAAGGATTGCGATGCAGGTCGTTGAGGAAGAAGATACCCAAAGCGGACAAACCACCCAAAATGATGATGACCCACTTGGTCACGGCTTTGTCCATGACACCCATTAGGGCGAGACCGCCCACGATGACGCCACCGACGATAAGCAATGTCCAGCCCCAAGTGCCCAAGGAGTTGGCAAAGCCTTTCACCTTCGTGCTTTGGTAGGTCTTCACTATCATGGCGAGGCAGATATGCACGATACCAACAAGCAATGCCAGCACCATCGTGCCATCATAACCCGCGATTTGCGAAGGCAACATGCACTTCTTCACGCCTTCCGGAATCCAGCTCCATTGCAGCATATCCATGCTAAAGAAGGTGTGGAACAGCAATCCTATCACCGTTGTGGCAATGCCCAAGGTGACACCCAAAGGCGCGATTTTGCCCAAAACCTTCTTCAGTCCAAGGCTTCCAAGGATGAGCACGAGGCCATAGCCCGCGTCGCCCATGCAGAAAGCAAAGAAAAGCATGAAGAAGATGGAAATGAACACCGTCGGGTCGAACTCGTTGTACTTCGGGCGACCGTACATGTCCGTCAGCAGCTCGAACATTGAAACGAACTTGTTGTTCTTCAGTTTGATAGGCGGATTATCATCGACCTTGGCCTTGTCCTCGATGTAAAGCACGTTCTCTTTTTCGAGCATGTCGCGCAAGGCGTGTTCAGTCTCGGCGGGTGCAAAGCCTTCAAAGACCGTGATGTAATCTTCAGCGGTCTTTGTGCCTGCCACATGTGCCAAATGCAGGTCGAGTTTCGACAAGGTCTTGTCCAACTCGGCCTTGATGACAGGCTCGTGCCATTTCAGTTGGGCCAAGCGCTTGTCTTTCTGCGCGATTTCGGCCTCCACCTCGGCAATCTCCTTCTCGACGGCGGCAGCGTCGCGCTCGGGAGCCGGCAGCTCCTTCAGCGGGAAGTCGTAGTCGTCGCCTTCGGAGACGACCACGAAATAAGTCGAGCCGTCCATTGTGGCGATTTCGCTCAGCGCGTATTGCTCTTTCCATGCGGGGTCGATGGCTTTCGCCTTGTAGAAATGCAGTTTCAAACCATTCTCCTTGAGGCGGTCGAGGCTTTGCGCATCGAAACGGCCCCAAACAGACAGTTCGTTGGCATCCTTGTGAAGTTGAGGCAATCGTGCCAGCAAGTCGTCCTTCTCTTTCACCGTTTCGAGCACCTCGGCAGCAAAATCGTTGGGCTTCTGGCCTGGGTCGTCAGCCTTCTCGATGTCCTTCAGCATGGCGGCGGCTTTGCGATAGATCTCGGCGCGGGCTGAGAGCTTCTCCGACTTGTCGTCGACAGGCTTCAGCGAGCGCGTGATGTCAACCACGCCCACCGTTTGCAGCTTCTCAAGGAAGGCGTCGGCGTCGCCACTCAGCAGGATGAAATCATATTTCGTCATTTCAGTTACCATGGGCAGCCTCCTCTTCTTCTTCAAGTATGTGTTTGTTTTTCACGATTTTCTGCGAAGCCTTGTCAAGGTTCTCCGCGTCTTCCATGTATCGCTTGATCTTGCGTATGGCTTCGATGTAGCCAGGGATTTGCACCTTCTCGTAAAGGTTGACTTTCTGCGTGGTCTTCTTCCGTTGGTAGTCC
>DGXB01000007.1:220-5292 GCA_002396205.1 Bacteroidales bacterium UBA4243 | reverse complement strand
GTCGATGCCTTTGAAGGCCCCATGCCGCAGACCCGTTTCGTGCTGCAAAAGGCCATCGAATTAGGTCTGAAGCCCATCGTGGTCATCAACAAGGTGGACAAACCCAACTGCCGTCCCGACGAGGTGCAAGAGGCCGTCTTCGACCTCATGTTCAACCTTGGCGCGACCGAAGACCAGCTGGACTTCCCAACGGTCTACGGCTCGTCGAAGCAAGGCTGGATGTCGGACCACTGGGAGAACGTCACCGACAACGTCTCCTACCTTTTGGACGTCATCATCGACACCATCCCGCCCGCGAAATACGAGGAAGGCACACCGCAGATGCTGATTACCTCGTTGGATTACAGTTCCTACGTGGGTCGTATCGCTGTGGGCCGACTGAAACGCGGCACCCTGCAAGCCGGACAAAACGTCTCGCTCGTGAAACGCGACGGCTCCGTAACCAAGTCGACCATCAAGGAGCTTTACACCTTTGAAGGTTTGGGCAAAGAGCGTACCAAGAAGCCCGTCGAGGCCGGCGACATCATCGCACTGATGGGCATCGACGACTTCGAGATTGGCGACACCGTGGCCGACTACGAGAACCCCGAGCCGCTGCCGCCCATCCATGTGGACGAGCCTACGATGAGCATGTTGTTCACCATCAACAACTCGCCCTTCTTCGGCAAGGAAGGCAAATACGTCACATCGCGCCACCTGCGCGAACGCCTCTACAAGGAGACCGAGAAAAACCTCGCCTTGAAAGTGGAAGACACCGAATCTCCTGACGCACTGATGGTTTACGGACGCGGCATCCTGCACCTCAGCATCCTCATCGAGACCATGCGTCGCGAGGGCTATGAGCTGCAACTCGGCCAGCCCAAAGTGATCATCAAATACATCGACGACGTGAAGTGCGAGCCTATCGAATGCCTTACCGTGCTTGTGCCGGAGGACTTTGCAGGCCGCGTCATCGAACAAGTGAGCGCCCGCAAGGGTGAAATGACCCAGATGGAACCCAAGGGCGACCGCATGTGCCTTGACTTCGACATCCCGTCGCGCGGACTTATCGGACTGAGAAACATACTGTTGACCGTTACTGAAGGTGAAGCCATCGTGTCGCACCGCTTCAAGGACTACGAGCCTTGGAAGGGCGAAATGCCCCAGCGCAACGTCGGTGCACTGATTTCGATGGAGACAGGCCAAGCCATCCCCTACGCCATCTGGAAACTGCAAGACCGTGGCACCTTCTTCGTCAACCCGAACGAAGACGTGTATGCCGGCGAGGTCATCGGCGAGAACACTCGTTCGAACGACATCGTCATCAACGTTTGCAAGACCAAGCACCTAACCAACGTGCGTGCCTCCGGCTCCGACGAGGCCATCCGCCTCATCCCGCCCGTGCGTTTCTCGTTGGAGGAATACATGGAATACATCCGCGATGACGAGTATCTTGAGGTGACGCCCAAGAGCTTGCGTCTGCGCAAGATCATCCTCGACGAGCTGGAACGCAAACGCGCTTCGCGCCGTGGCGAAGAGTAATAGATTGTTTTACACGAATTAACACGAATGATACACGAATTGACAAAAATTCGATTTATGAAAATTCGTGATTCAATTCAAAGATAATTCATGTTTACAATATACGAATATTTTTTTCCTGAAAGTCGGGCTGAGTGTCCGACTTTTTTCGTATTATTGCAGACTTGTAGGATACTCCATTGCCGAGGTCATTCTGCAATCAGAACGAGTTATTTAATCATTTGATAATAAAAAAGTTACAAATATGTCAAAAGTCAAGAAAACACTTATTATTCTTTTTGTTGCATTGGGACTGTCGTCGTGCGAAGTGCTGAACCAAGTGGCTCAAATGGCCAACTTCGCCAACTGCAAGTTCAACTTCAATAGCGTCGACCACATACAAATGCTCGGCGTCAACCTGAGCAAAGGTATGTCGAAAAGTGACCTCAACGCCACGCAACTGCTTTCGTTGGCCAATGCCCTAATGAACAAGAAGTTGCCCGTGACCTTCAATGTCAATGTCGATGTCAACAACCCCAATGCCATAGCCGCTTCGATGGCCAAGATGGACTACATCGTCAGCCTCAACGGCAAAGAGGTCATCAGCACCACGATGAACCAAAGTGTGAGCGTCGGCCCCAACTCGAATAGCGTGGTTTCGATCCCCATCACCACCGACCTGTTCCAGCTTTTCAGCGGCGAGTCGGCTGATGCCATCGTCAACTTAGCCTTCAAGTTGGCCGGTGCCAGCAGCCAACCCGTCAACGTCGGCCTAAAGGTGAAGCCCTACATCTCCATCAACGGGCAACAACTCGCCTACCCCGACTACATCACGATGAACAAAGTCTTGAACTGACCTCTCGAAAGCATTAGGAAATGGATTTTAAGGAAAGACGTTTCAGTATTGACCCTGGAAAAGGGAAGAAAATGGATGGTTGTCCCTATTCCATCTATGAAGACGGACGTGATGTCAAGGATTACATGATTCCCCCAAAAGGGCATGTTTTCAAGGGCTTTCGTTTCGATCCCGACGCGAGCAACCAGATTTACGACGGCAAGCTCATTGCGGAATACGAAAAGGAGCCTTTCAATGCCATCCTCAAGTCGAACTTGTGGAAATTCCTCTTTGCCTTGGCCATCATAGCGGTCATCGCCGTAGTCGTGGTCTTGGCCGTCAACGTATTCAACAATCCCAGCCCAAACAAGCCAGTCAAGCCGCAGAAACCCACAGTGGCTGCGACAGATACGATACAAAAGGCCGTCCAGCCCGAAAGCAACGATGCGACATTAACTTCTGACACAACCAAACAGGCTGACGAAACCGCTGTCATTGTCGACAGTGACGAAAAGCAACAAGAAGGCATGGCCGAAACGCCACAACCCGTTGCCGACGACCCGAACATCCAGTTCAAGCAAGCCTTCTGGACGCTGATCCACCAACGCACCATCATGATGGACCCTTACGATGCCCTCTTCAAGGAATACAAGGGGAAGGCCGAAGGCGAAGAGTACGACTACCTTCGTTTCACCATCCTGAAAGACTACAGCTCGTTCAAGGCTTGGTACACGAAGCTGCACAAAGTGCCCGTCGCCGAACTGGAAACCATCAACACTATCAACGACTTGAAGAACAAGATTAACGAGATACAACCATGACCGTTGCACCCTAACCGCTGACTACAATTGGTCAGGGTCTGGGTTCATGGTCATAGTAACAAGAAACACAACAACTTAAATAAATCAAATATGATCAGAAACAACTTCATCAAACGCCACAACGGCCCCACCGCATCGGATGCTGAAAAGATGCTCAAGGTCATCGGCGTCGAGTCGCAAGAACAACTTGTCGACGAAATCATCGCTCCCGAGATCCGCCTGCCGAAAGACCTCAACATCGGCGACGGCATGAGCGAATACGAAGTCATCAGCCACCTCAAGGCCATCGGCGCGAAGAACAAGCAGTTCCGCAGCTACATCGGCTTGGGCTACTACAACACCATCACCCCTGGCGTCATCATGCGTAACATCCTTGAGAACCCAGGCTGGTACACCTCTTACACTCCCTATCAGGCCGAGATTTCGCAAGGCCGTTTGGAGGCTTTGGTGAACTACCAAACCGTCATCAGCGACCTCACCGCCCTGCCGTTGGCCAACGCCAGCCTGCTCGACGAAGGCACCGCCGCCGCCGAAGCCATGCTGATGTTCTGGCACTCGCGCAGCCGCGCCCAAGTGAAGGCCGGCGTGAAGAAGTTCTTCGTGGCCTGCGACCTGTTCCCGCAGAGCATCGAGGTCATCAAGACCCGCGCCCACTTCCAAGGCATCGAGGTTGTAGTGGACGACATCAACAAGTTCGAAGCCAACGAGGAATATTTCGGCGTCATCATCCAATGCCCGAACCAATTCGGTGAAATCATCGACAACCGCGCCAAGGTTGCCGAATGGAAAGCCAAGGGAATGCAAGTGGCCGTGGCCGCCGACCTGCTCAGCCTCACCCTCATCACGCCTCCCGGCGAATGGGGTGCCGACGTAGTGCTCGGTTCCAACCAACGCTTCGGTCTGCCGATGGGATTCGGTGGCCCGCACGCCGGTTACTTCGCCACCACCGAGGCCTACAAACGCGAGATGCCCGGCCGTATCATCGGCATCAGCATCGATGCACTGGGCAATCCTGCCTACCGTTTGGCCCTGCAAACCCGCGAACAACACATCAAGCGCGAACGCGCCACGTCAAATATCTGCACCGCACAGGCCTTGTTAGCCATCATGTCGGGCTTCTACGCCCTCTATCATGGTCCGGAAGGCTTGATCGAGATTGCACATCATATTAATTGCCTCGCCGGCAAGCTCTGTGGCGAACTGGCCAAGCTCGGCGTGAAGCAACTCAACAAGCACTTCTTCGACACGCTGCTGTTCGAAATGCCCGACGACGTTTGCACCTGCAAAGTGAAGGAAGCCGCCGAAAAGCACGGCATGAACTTCCGCATCATCGACAAGCAACATTTTGGCATCAGCATCGACGAGACCACGACCAAGGAAGACCTCAACGAGATTGGCCAAGTGGTGGCCGAAGCCATGGGCAAGCAACATGAGGAACTTGTTGTCGACCCGAATTGCGCCAACTTCAGCGGCATCCAACCCGAGATGCGCCGCACCTCGAAGTTCATGCAAGCCCCGATGTTCTTCAAGTATCGCAGCGAGACCGACATGATGCGCTACATGAAAAAACTCGAGAACCGCGACCTCAGCCTTAACCGCTGCATGATTCCGCTCGGAAGCTGCACGATGAAGCTGAACCCCGCCACCTCAATGTACGCCCTCAGCTGGCCTGAGTTTGGCAACATCCACCCCTTCGTCCCCGCCAACCAAGCTGAAGGCTACCTCGAACTCATCAACGAACTTGAGAAAGACCTCTGCGAAATCACGGGCTTCAAGGGTATCAGCTTCATGCCCAACTCGGGTGCCAGCGGCGAATATGCCGGCTTGCTCACCATCCGTCGCTACCAAGAGGCCAACGGTCAGGGTCACCGCAACATCTGCCTGATTCCCGCCTCGGCCCACGGCACCAACCCCGC
>DGXB01000007.1:0-164 GCA_002396205.1 Bacteroidales bacterium UBA4243 | reverse complement strand
CCACGGCACCAACCCCGCTTCGGCTGCCATGGCCGGTATGCAGGTGGTCGTGGTGAAATGCGACGAAAACGGCAACATCGACCTTGAGGACGCCAAAGCCAAGGCCGAGCAATACAAGGACAACCTGGCCGCCTTCATGGTCACCTATCCTTCGACCCACGGCA
>DGXB01000083.1 GCA_002396205.1 Bacteroidales bacterium UBA4243 | reverse complement strand
TGCACGTTGTAGCGGAAGAAGTCGATGGTCTCGCAGGCGCTGTCGATTTCGGCTTGGAAGCAGTTCTTCGACTGGCCGAGCATGGTGGCGGCGTTGATGCGGGCGCGGTACTTGGTAGCTAGCATCTCGGCGATGCGTGCCATGATGGCGGCGCGCTCGTCCCAAGGCGTGTTCTCCCAGTCGTGCTTGGCGGCTTGGGCGGCGTCGATGGCCATGCGGACTTCCTTCTCGCCCACCTTGTGGTAGCGGGCGATGACGTGCTTGTGGTCGTGAGGCATGACGACCTCGCCCATGTCGCCCGTGCGGACTTCCTGTCCGTTGATGATGGCGGGGATTTCGACGATTTCGTTGGATTGTCTTTCAAGTTCTTTCTGGAGCTCGATGCGCTCCGGACTGCCCGGACGGTAAGCCTTTACCGGCTCGTTTTCGGGCTTCGCAAAAGTGATCAGTGCGTTGTTCATTATTCGATATTTAGGATTTAAAGATTTAAGATTTCAAATTTCAAATTCGCGGTGCAAATATAGTAAAAATCGTTGCGAAAAACTTCGTTGCGAAATTTTTCGCCATCATTTCATCCGCTTCACCACCTGCAGCCGATGCGTGTGCTCGTTGCGTTCCTTGTTGAAAATGCCCGTCTGGTCGAGAAAGTCGATGCGGACTTCACCTGAGGCGTGGATGATTTGCTCGTCGCCCATGACGATGCCCACGTGGGTGATGTGGCCGTCTTCTTCACCGAAAAAAGCCAAGTCGCCAGGGCGTGTTTCTTGCAGAAAATAGACCAAGTCGCCGCATTTCACCTGCTGCGAGGCATCGCGGGGCAGGATGAGTCCGGCCATGAGGGCGCACACCTGCACCAAGCCCGAGCAGTCGATGCCGAATACCGTGCGACCGCCCCAAAGATAGGGCACACCGAGCAGCAGTTTGGCGTAGTCGACCAGCATTTCGGGATGAAATTCGGTGGGCATTTCAACGGCGTCGGGATGCGGCTCAAATAGCGGTGTGCCCAAAGTCAGAAACTTGTCACCATGTTCCGCGATGGCCTTATTAATAAGGTAGGGCCGTTTTGCTTTCAAGACGTTGAATTCCTCCTCGCTGATTTCGCAAAACTGTTTCGCCTGAATCCAGCCTTCGTAATGGTCGAAAGCGGTTTCAATGAGTACGAAATCTTTCGTTTTGTCCAACACTGTATAAGTCTCGTTATAAAGCAGTTGACTCACCATCTCGGAGGAATGCCTGTCCTCTTTGCGCAACGCGATGGCGGATAAGTTGCATATGCCGTAGGTCATAATGGTTCGTGTTTTCTGGCCGCTAAATTAGCGAACAATGCGGTTCATTTCGCCTTTTTTCAGCGTTTTTTTTCATGGAATTGTTGTTTTTTTTAATTTAGCACTCTGATTTGTGTTTGAATCAAATTATTAATTATTTGATTATGAGTAAGATAAATGATTTTTTCAATAGGATAAGGCATAGTTACTACGGTGCAGCGAAGGTGTTCGTGTTTTTGGTGGCCATCGTGTTGGTGTGTTGGCAGATGCCGCGCACAAGCAAGTTCAAGTATGAGTTCCAGCTCGCCAAGCCTTGGCAGCACGAGACGCTTTATGCGCCCTTCGACTTCCCAATCTACAAGGATTACGAGACGCTGAGCGCGGAAACCGATGCAGCCACGGCCAACGTGAAGCCGATTTTCGTGTTCGACGAGGAGGAGATGGTGGCATCGCGCAACCTCTTGTTTGTCAACTTTGAGGCCAAATGGGACAACCGCGACCGTTTGGATTACGACGCCAATTTGGATTGCCTTTTCAATGTGTTCGACTCCATTCAGGATCGAGGCATCGTGGCCTACGACAACGCGACTGCCAATCTGGAGCCAAGCTCTGAAGTGAACATCATCCGCAACAAGGTGATGCGCACTGCCCGTTATGGCGATTTCTATAGCATGAACGAGGCTACGGAGGCTGTTACTACGCTGCTTGAAAATATTGGAAACCAATACGATAAAAAGTTGCTCTCAGAGTTGCTCAAGGGAGCCTTGCGTCAAAATGTGTTCTATAACGCCGACCTTACCAAGCAAGCGACCGACAAGGCAGTGGCGGCGGTGTCGCTCACCTACGGCATGGTGCAGAAAGACGAGCTCATCGTGTCGGAAGGGGAGGTGATCAGCCCCCACACTTTCGATGTCTTGAACTCGTTGCAGCGCGAATACACTTCGCGTTCGCTTTCCACCGACGAGTCGCTGCGGGTGCTGCTGAGCCAGATTTTCTTGGTCGCCTTGGTGTTTTCGCTGATTGGCTTGTACGGCAACAAATTGCACAAAAAAGTGTTTTCCGAGCTGAAGAATATTGTCCTGCTGCTGACGCTGATGTTGCTCGTGGTTATCCCATCATACCTTTTGGTGAAGTGGACGCCAGGCTTGGTTTACCTGATGCCAGTGTGCCTCTTGGCCATCATGATTGGCTCGTTTTTCAATTTGCGTTTGGCTTTCTCTACACAGGTTTTCGCCGTGATGCTGATTTCGCTCGTGGTGCCCAATCCTTTCCAGTTCATTTTCATGCAGTTGGTGGCCACGGTGCTGACGGTGTTCAGCATGTCAAGTGCGAAACATCGTCGGTTTATCCATGCCGCTTTGTTTGTGTTTGTGGGTTATCTTTTGGTTTATCTCGCCTTCACTTTCCTGTCCACTTCCGAGGTCGACTGGTCTGATGTGTTCCTGCTGGTGCTTAATGCCTTGTTCACGCTGTTGGCCCAGCCGCTTATCCTCATGTTTGAGCGTGTCTTTGGCATACCCACTTCGCTGTCGCTCATGGAGTTGAGCAATACAAATTCTCCGTTGTTGCGCGAATTGGCCACCACCGCTCCGGGCACCTTCCAACATTCCATCCAGGTGGCCAACCTCACCGAGGAAGTGCTTTTCGAAATCGGTGGCGACACGGTATTGGCCCGTGCAGGTGCCTTGTATCACGACATCGGCAAGATCAAGAATCCGATGTATTTCACTGAAAACCAGCATGGAGCCTATAGCCCTCACAACGACCTTTCAAATACCGAAAGTGCCGAAGTCATCATCTCGCACGTGACCGACGGCATCGAGTTGGCGCACAAGAACCACATCCCTGAGCGCATCATCGATTTTATCCGTACCCACCACGGCACGCGCCGCACCGATTATTTCTACATTAACGAGCAGAAGGCGCATCCCGGCGAGGAAATCGACCCCGCGCCGTTCACCTATCATGGTCCGGCGCCGTTCTCGCGCGAAACCGCCGTGCTGATGATGGCCGACAGCATCGAAGCCGCCTCGCATAGCTTGAAAGAACCCGACGAGAAGAAAATCAGCGACTTGGTGGACAACATCATCAACAAGCAGATGGAAGCCGGCCAGTTCCTCAACACCGACCTCACCCTCCGCGACATCGAGACAGCCCGCAAAGTGCTGAAAAAGAAACTGATGAGTATTTATCATGTGAGGATCGCTTATCCTGAGAAGTAAAACCTATTGAATATGAAAAAGTTACCAAAAAATCTCATGCTTTTGTCGATGGCATTGGCCATGACTTCCTGTGGCTCGGTTGGGTTGATGATTCACACGGCCAAAATCTACGACGGCGTTTTGGATTACAATGCTGGTGGCGTCGATGTGGCGTTAGATACCGTCCATTTTGTCATTGACAAGAAGAACAGGATGTTGCTCAAGGCTGAAATCAACGGGAAAACGGACACGGTCATGTACGATTCGGGTGTCAATTCTTTCGCCGCGCTGATGTACACGCCAAGCACCAAGCCTCAAGGGATGAAGTTTTACAGTCACTCCGTGTCTGGTGCCGATAAGAAGTCGAAAATCAAGGTGACCACCTTGCCGGTCAAAATCAGGACGGATATGGTTGTTTCGAAGGGCTTGGGCATGGCCACATTAAACCCTGAGCCGCCCGTTTGTGATAAAGAGGCCGCTTTGTCAAAGTATGATATTATTGGTTTTCAAGGACTTAACTTGCCCCGTTATATGATTGACTTCACCAACAACCAGATGTACGAGATTCGCGATACGCTGAGCATTGACACTACTGAGTTCGTCCCCGTCAAGTGCAAGTATTACATGAATGTCTTGTGGGTCTATCCGCGAATCAACGGTGTGGAATACGAATGTATGTTTGACACGGGCAATGGCGCAGCAGGGATTCTCTTGCAAGATGAGCAGCGGATTGAGGCTCCAAGAAACGATGATTATCTGTTTGAAGGCTCGTATGGCGTGGCCATTGGAGGACATACTGAGAAGCAACATTTTGTGGTTGCCCCCGAAGAGCGCCTCAGCATGGCTGGCGACGACAAGGAAGTCGATGTCATGTATGTGAAGTCAATGTCGTCCAACAACATGGGCTTGAAGGCGATTTCGAAATACGACTGGATTATTTCGTGCTGGGGCCCAAACCCGAAAGTGTACGTCAGGCCTCATGCTACTGATACCGTCAAGCCGTTCAAGGCACCAGCCTACCGTGTTGCTGAGGTTGACGGCAAACTGATAATCCTCACCCGCCGCATCGACGGCAACGAGAAGTTCAAGGTAGGCGACCAAATCATCTCTGTGAACGGCGAGAAAATCACCGAGGAGAACATCTGCCATTACTACGACTTGCTGACCGAGAACAAGGACTGGTCTGGATTTGAGATTGAGGTGAAGTGAAGTTTCCTGAAAGGCGCTTGGCAACGGAGCCAGTTGGCGACGTTGCACAAATAAAACGGTTTTGAAAGTTTTGCATGTTTTGTGACTAAACCAATCGTCTCAAATATTCCACCGCCTCCGGCCCCTCATTAAACACCAAATCCAAAACGCTCAAATCGGGCGCGAAAGGAAATTTTTCGCTAAACACCTGGTAATAAGTAGGGAAGAGGCTTGTGTCCAAGGCTTTTTTCGGGCTGAACGCCTCGCGCCAGTCGTTTTCCGCTTCGCGCACATAGTCCGTCGTGTGGGCGATTTCCTTCTTGGTTTTCAGCATCTTCAATACGGCTCGCAAAGCTGCGTCGTTCAAGTCGATGAGGCGCTCGAAATGGCCTTCGAAAATGGGGCGGAGATGGTCGTAATAATGGTCGAAATAGGGCGAAGCCTTGTAGGCCGACTCCAGGCAGCGGCTGTGGATGTGCTGCCAAGGCTCTGTCGTGCTGATGGCCACGTCCTTGGTCATCGTGTGGTTGCCGTTGACTTTCACCACGGGCACGCTCAGGCTCTCCACGCCGTTGGCCGTCATCACGCGGCAGCGGTTGCGGTAGGTCTGCTTGTGGTAGGTCTCCCATATTTCAACGACAGGCGCGTCCTCTTTCAGAAAACGCGCCATGTAGCTGATGCTGGGGAAATAGGCTGTGGTGAAAAGCGTCATTTCAGCAGTTGTTCCTCGACGACTTTTCTGTAGCCTTCTTCCGGCAAAGCCCCCACCTGCATCATGGGTTGGCCTTCCATGGGGATGAAGAGCACCATCGGGATGCTGCGCACTTGGAATGCCGAGGCCAATTCGCGCTCTTGGTCGGTGTTCACCTTGTAAACCAAGAGTTTGCCATCGTATTCCTCGGCCATGCGCTCCATGATGGGGGCCACGCGGCGGCACGGACCGCACCAGTCGGCGTAGAAGTCGACGACGGCGGGCAGCTTGCCCTTGTAGTTAAAGGTGTTCGGGTCTTTCTCGAAGTCCCATACCTTTTTGATGAACTCCTTGTAAGTCAAATGGATGACCTTCGATTCTTTCTTCTCTTCTTGCGCGTTGGCCGTGATGCCAAAAGCCAAGACAATCATTGCGATGAGGATGCTTTTTTTCATTTGTTGTTGATTTTCTGGTGGCAAAAGTAACAAAAATCGTGCTAATGGCGGTTTTTTCTGTAATTTTGCCGCAAATTTTTTTGAATATGCTCATCGTCAACATCAAGGAACTCGTCGGCATCGAGGAACAAGGCCGACTGCTCAAACGCGGCCCCGAAATGGCCGAAACGGGAAGGATCAAGGACGCCTTCCTATTGATTAAAGGAAAGAAAATCGCCGACTACGGCCCGATGGACTCGGAGGCTTGTAGGAAATATCTCGCTGAAAACCATCGCGTTTATGATGTGAAAGGCAGCGTGGTGATGCCCGCCTTCTGCGACTCGCATACGCATCTGGTCTATGCCAACTCGCGCGAGCTGGAGTTTGTCGACAAGATCCGTGGCCTCAGCTACGAGGAAATCGCCAAGAGGGGAGGAGGCATCCTCAACTCGGCCAAGGCGACGGCGGCGGCCACCGAGGACGAACTCTACGACATGGCCCAGCAGCGCCTCTACGAGGTGATGCGCATGGGCACGGGCGCCATCGAAATCAAGAGCGGCTACGGCCTCACCACCGAAAGCGAGCTGAAGCTCCTCCGCGTCATCCGCCGACTGAAAGAAAACTCGCCTTTGATCATCAAGTCGAACTTCCTTGGCGCACACGGCATTCCGATGGAATATCGTGGCCACCAGGAAGATTATGTCGACTTGGTCATCAATGAGATGATTCCGCTCGTGGCCGCTGAGGATTTGGCCGACTTCATCGACGTGTTCTGCGACCAAGGGTTCTTCACCTGCGAGGACACCGAGCGCATCCTCATGGCGGGCATCAAATACGGGATGCGACCGAAAATCCACGCCAACGAGATGGCCATCTCGGGCGGCGTGCAGGTGGGCGTGAAATACGGCGCCATCTCTGTCGACCATTTGGAACAAATGGGCGACGAAGAGATTGAATGTCTGAAAGATAGCGAAACCATGCCGACCATTTTGCCGGGCTGCGCCTTCTTCCTCAACCTGCCGCTTTCGCCGGCACGCAAGATGATTGAAGCGGGTCTGCCCGTGGCAATGGCCTCCGATTTCAACCCCGGCACTTCTCCTTCGGGCAACATGCAGCTGATTATGTCGATGGCCTGCATACGCTATCGTCTCACCCCCGAGGAAGCCCTCAACGCCACCACTTTGAACACCGCCTACGCCATGGGCGTGAGCGACGAAGTGGGCAGCATCACCCGTGGCAAGCTCGCCAACCTCATCGTCACCCAACCGATGACGCAACTCGAGTTCATGCCCTATTATTACGGCGCCAACAAAGTGGCCAAGATGATTTTGAATGGAAAATTTGTATAAGAATGAAAATCAATAAAATAACAATTATTTCGGCTGTTTTGGTCTTGGCCCTGACATCCTGCAAAAAAGACCATTATGATACTTCCAACGTTCATGGCGTGAATGCCGAGGGCGAGATGATGCTGCCCATCGGATCAACGTCGATGAAGATGATGGATATGATGGAGCGTTTCCATATTGACAGCCTTGTCAGTTGCCACGACGATGGAAGCCTGTATTACGGGCTGTTTTACGATGCACCAGGTGTGGTGAAAGGAAGTGAGTTGCTGAAATTCAAGGATTTGAATTATAGCGAGCATGTCGATCTCAGTAATTTTTTCCAGTTTGACATTCCCAATGTATTCGATACAGTGGTAAAGTTCGACTTGCCGCCGCTTCATTTCGAGTCTGACTATCTTGATGTTAAGGAAGCTTGGATGCGGTCGGGAGTGTTTGATTTCAATGTCTCGACCAACATCGACGGAGTGCAACGAATCGTCGTAAGGTCGCCCGACATCAAGGATGCCGACGGCAATGAAATGGCGCTCGATTTCGCGTTTTTTGATGAGACATTCAGCATCGACCTGGCAGGGTTGCGTTACGAGACGGAGGTCCCCAACCAAATCAGGCTCGGTTTCGACATTTACCTCGCCTTGACGTGGACCGGCGACCCCGACTTCTACGTTGACATTGACATACATGGCAAGGAGTTGGCTCTCAGGGAGATGAGTGGTATCGTGAGGCCTTATGTGGTGGCTGGTACCATCGACACTACACTAAACCTTTTCCCGACCAACATCGCAGGTCAGCTGAATGTGAATGACGCTCGCTTGCGTATTTCAGAACGCAACTCGTTTGACATTGATGCCGAGCTTCGTGTGGATACGGCCTTGGTGTTGGCCGAAGGATTTGAACCATATTCCCTGTTTGAGCCTCTTCCGTTTATCGTCCCTATTCGTATGCAACCGACTATGGCTGAAGTCCGTAACTTGAAGTTTGACGCTACCGTTCAAGCCCATGGAGGCAGGGTGCACTCAGCCTATTATTTCACCTTGTGTCCCTATGGGACAACCGAGGCCTCCGTGGCCGATACATGCGATATTGATGTCCAGCTGAACGTCGACATTCCTTTCGCTTTCAAGGTGGATGATGTCCAATATGTTGACACGATTGATATTACGCTGAAAGGAATTGATGTGCCGGATTTGATCAAGAAACTGACGATTGATTTGGACCTGACTTCCACGCTTCCTCTCAATCTTGACGGTTGGTTCTATTTGTATGATTCCCAAACGGATATGATTACCGATACGCTGAATCCCGAAGGTCATTTGATTACGGCTTCTTTTAACGGACTGCCCACTTCCACGACGATTTCCGTCGAGATCACCGAAGACCGTTTGGAGAATGTGTTCCGCTCCGACCGCATCATCGCGCGATTGGTCTTGGATACCCAAGGGCGCAACGTGCAGCTGAACGCCGATCAGGAATTGGGCATTTCGGCCAAAGCCAAAGTGGAATATGATGGTATTGTTGAACTTGAAAAATGATTGAATATGAAAAGGATAAATAGAATACTTCTGGCTTCGGCCTTGTTGGTGATGGGCGTTTCGGGTCAAGCGCAACAATCTTCTCCTGTCGACTTCATGAGGATGAATCCTTACCAGATGAAGACCAATCCCGCCACCGACTTGCCCTATGAGAGCGTGATGTCGCTGGTCATCGGCGATTTCGACATGACGCTGCAAAACACCTCTTTGCGATACGACAACCTTTTCGAGTTTGATGCCCAAGGACGGCCCGCAACAGTCAATCTTCGCCAATTTGCCAATAGCCTGAATACGAACAATTTCGTAGGCACTGAGTTTGGCGTCGACTTGTTCACCTTGTTCCGAAGGGTGAAAAATGGGATGCTTAACATCACCTATGGCGTGAAGGGGCAGACCGATACCAAATTCAACGACGACCTTTTCAAGCTGTTAGGCTTTGGCAACGCCTTCTTTGTAGGCGAGAACCACCCTGCAGTGATCAAAGCTGACGCAAATGCCTTGGCTTACCAGGAGCTGGCTGTCGGCTACCAGTGGAAAATCGGCGACAATCTCTCATTGGGCGCACGCGGCAAGCTGCTGTTTGGAGCCATCAACTTCAAAACCAATGCGTTTGACATAAAGCTTTACACCGACCCCGACAGCTATGCACTTCGCTTGCAGGAAAATGTTGACGTGCAGGCCTCCATGCCTTCGGCTGTCTACCTTGACGAACAAGGCGACCTGAAGACCAACGGGCCTTTCATCTTCCGCGAACTGTTCCGGAATTTGGGCTTTGGCGTTGACCTCGCAGCCGAATACCGATTTGACGACCGCTTTAGCGCAGTGGCCGCCGTTCGCGACCTCGGTTTCATCCATTGGGGACTGAACAACATTGCAATGACGGGAAACATCAACGATGCCGGACAGTTTTACGACAATGGCGACTTCCTCTTCAACGGTTTGGATGTTGACCAGTTGCAGCACATCATCTCCGACGATTCCTATCGCGAGCTTTTCCTCGACACCCTGAAGCAGTATTTCCAAGTGCAGTTTGCACCAGGCGAGAGTTACAACACCCCGCTGAATGCCAATCTTTTGCTTCGTGGCAACTATGACCTCGATGTCAACAACCGTTTTAGTGCACAAATGCAGGGTAGGTTCTATGGCAGTGGTTTCCGCCCCGCCTTTACCTTGGCGTATAATGGTTATTTCTTCGACAAGCTCGATGTGTGCGCCACCTATACTGTAATGCCCGGCAGCTACGACAATATCGGGCTCGGCATCGCAGGTCGGTTCTTCAAGACATGCCAGGTTTTCGTGACCACCAATAATGTCATCGGCTTGTTCAATCCAATGAACACCAGTGGAATGAACATCAGGGCTGGCATCGTGTTTGTCTTGCGGCCCGAGGACAAGAATACTGAATATGAATAAGGAAGATGGGGTGGTCGCACGGATTTTCGGCGTCAGTCGCCATCGTTTGACTACCGACGGTGAGGGCGTCACCACTTTGGTGGCGTTCAACGGATGTCCATTGCGGTGCAAGTATTGCCTCAACAAGCAGTCGTGGGAGCCTGAAAAAGGCCGTTTGTATACGCCCGAGTTGCTCTTTGAGGAGGTGAAAATCGACCAGCTGTATTTCTTGGCCACGCATGGAGGCATCACTTTTGGTGGGGGAGAACCTTTGCTGCAACTGCCTTTCATACAAGCGTTTAGGAATCTTTGCGGAAGGCAGTGGCAGATTGTCGTCGAAACCAGCCTTCATGTGCCTTTGGCGACGGTTCAAGCTATTGATCCTATCGTCGACGGCTACATCATCGACATCAAGGACATGAATCCCGAGATTTATGAGGCCTACACAGGCAAGGCGAACAATATCGTTTTGGAAAACCTGCAATGGCTCTTGCAAAACGGCGACCCCGACCGCATCAAGGTGCGTGTTCCTCATATTCCTGAGTTCAATACGGATGAGGATGTGGCGAATAGCATCGAACGCCTTAAATCGATGGGTGTGATGGATATTGATGAGTTCCATTATATAATAAGGTAAAGAGGTCGGTTCTTCGATAGGCTCAAGGGCCTTGGTTTTAATTAGGAGGGTAGGGCCCCTGAGCCCGCCGAAGGGCCCGATTACTTTGAAAAAAAACGCTTCAAACTGTGTTTTATTTAAAATAAATCGTATTTTTGCCTCGTTAAAACAAAAAAATGATAACCATGGCAAAAGGCAAGCAAACCTGCAAAATCCTGAAAGAAATCCGCAAGCAGATTGCGGCGGAGAACGACATTGACTTGGTCGTTTCGGAATGCACCTATCAAGGCGACTGCCTCGGTACCTGCCCAAAGTGCGAGGCCGAAGTGCGCTATCTGGAGCGCGAACTGGAGAAACGCCAGCGCATGGGCAAGGCGGCCATGGTGGCAGGGCTTTCCGTAGGTTTGCTGGCTTCAAGCCAAGTGGGCTTGGCGCAGCAGCCGGATACGATTACTCCAAAAAGCAACTATAGTGAAGAGCTAATGGGAAAAGTGGCGATACGTGGTGAAATCCCGATTAGGTATATTGCAATTGACCTGTTTGCTCATCGTGAAGTGATGGATTTGTTCGCCCCTTCTGTGACGAAAAACTTGGAAATCGTTGGCTTCAATTTGAATGCACCCGATGATTGGGATTGGACGAGCGAGAATGATTTCATGGAATTGGTGAAGGCAAACACGAAGAATTTCTATATCCCTGCATTTTCAGGCGGCGAATCAGAGTTGATTAATTTCATCTCCCAAAACTTGGGCGAAAATGCCGATTGTTATGCCTTCGGCGACATGGAAGTGGCTTTCACGGTTGAGCCCAATGGCCGCTTGTTGCACGTTGATATTATAACAGGTGTCAATGACCAACTGGATGCCCAAGTCGCGGCGTTGTTCAAGTTCATGGAATGGAAGCCTGCCATTTGGGAATTGAATTCGGGAGAGAAGATACCATTCGCTTGCCAATGCGTGCAGAAGCTGCATTTTCCAATGATTACATATTAAAGCGAAAGGTGAATTAATGAACAATTCGTGACAAATTGATGATAATTAATGTTTTAAAATAACACGTCATGGCAAAAGGCAAACAAACCTGCAAGATCCTAAAGGAAATCCGCAAGCAGATTGCGGCGGAGAACGACATCGAATTGGTCGTTTCGGAATGTACCTACCAAGGCGACTGCCTCGGCACCTGCCCGAAATGCGAAGCCGAAGTGCGCTACCTTGAGCGCGAACTTGAAAAACGCCAGCGCATGGGCAAGGCGGCGGTTTTCGCCGGAATGTCGTTGGGAACCTTGTTTGCGGCCACTTCATGCAATCATCCTGTTCCCGAGCCTTTGGTCGGTGAAGTGATGCATACTCCCGATTCCACCGAAATGCCTAACGATAGCGTCCCCATCGACAGCATCCCCAGCGACGCTTATTTGTTGGAAGGCGATGTGCTGGCACCGGAGCCGGATACGATGAAAGCAGAAAAGAAAAAAGTAACTTGCAAAAACGAAGAACCTCTGGCGATTCCAGGAGATGTAGTTGTAATTGAAGGAATAGAAGGAGAAATGCCAGAGATTTTCCCGGAAGTAGGAGAAGTTGAAGGAGAATCGGATGTTTATCAGATTGTCGAGCAGATGCCGGAATTTCCGGGGGGCGAGGCAGAATTGTTTCACTATATTTCCAAGAATATCCATTATCCTCAGAAAGCCAGGGAGAAAGGCATTCAAGGACGTGTCTTTATTGGTTTTATTGTTGAAAAAGACGGTAGCATTTCCAATGTAAGAAATCTGCGAGGTGTGGATAGCGAGCTCGATGCCGAGGCCATCCGTGTAGTGGAATCCATGCCCCGATGGAAACCAGGCATGCACCGAGGTGAACCTGTTAGAGTGTCTTACCAGATTCCTATCGTTTTCAAGTTGGAAGACAAACAGGATTGATTTCCATTACATTTTGTAAGGAAATAATATATACCTTTACCAGCTCGTAAAATAAATTATTGTAGCAATGAAAAGACTATTACTATTATTAGCTTTGGCCTTATTATTATGTCAATCGCAAGCACAGTCACCGAAACGGATTAGGGCGAAAGGGGATTATGTCCATGCTTCCACAAAAGCCGTTTTCCCTTTGCAATTGGGAGACTATCACCGTGATGGGCTGTATTCTTATGACAAAAAGAAAGAGAATGTCGGAGGTGTATACGAGAGTGCCAATAAAAAGACCTTGTTGTCGGTTTATGTTTACCCTGCGGGAATTGGTCACGATAGAAGAATTCATGATGAGTATTCGGAGTTAATGCAAGAACTGGCCAATATACATGGTGGATTAGATGCCATTTCAAATGCGGTTTCTTACCAGAATGACGGATTCAAGATTAATGGGCTTAGGTCGGTGTTTTCTACCAAAAGCGAAAACGAGTCGCTGACACTTTATGAGTGTGGGAGATGGTGGTTCAAGATGAGAATTACCTCTAGCGACCTTGACACCTGCCAAATGTCACAACTGGAACATACAGTGATGGACTTTTTCGTGCCGACGAATTTTGTCAAGAATGATCCTTTGAAAGTGGGATACAACGTTCATGTTGCTCCTGGTGCTATTGATGACTCATTGATGTTATGCTGTGTGCTCGGCGCAATTGTTGGGGAATTGCAATGGATTGACGAAAACGTTGATTCAGTGGAGAAATTAAGTGGTTATCCCTGCCTTTATTTGGAGGCACACATGGCAGCAGTGGAAGGTTTTGTAAAAGCAGAAAAAGACCACCCTGAACTGAATGGGGGAGAAGAGATCCATCATCAACTTGAGCAGCTTAATAAAATCATTGATAATGGTTTCTTGGAGGAGTATTTGTTTGACCAGTATTTTGGCTGGCTAATTATCCCTAAGGACATGGTTGTCGATTCTGATGCGTTTTGGGAATGGCGGATGCGTAATCCTATAGATGTGGTAATGGGACCGCATACCAATTTGCTCATGTGGTATATTGAATGTTCAGATTCGGATTAGATTATCATTCGTATCGAAAAAAGCCGTACCTTTGCCGCGCGATTTTGGGGGCGCTTCGTGTCATTGCGAACGCAGTGAAGCAATCCAGAGAATCAAAATGGATTGCTTCGTCGTGCCTCCTCGCAATGACGCAAAGCGAGTCAAAAAACAGCTCATAAGCAGGCGGTGTCACCCCCTGCCCTTAACAACAAATGGAAATCTAAATCTAACGAAATAATGAAACAACTCATCGAATGCGTGCCGAATATCAGCGAAGGCCGCGACAAGAATATCATCGACCAAGTGACCGCTGAAATCGAAAAAGTGGAAGGCGTCAAACTCCTCGACGTCGACCCAGGTATGACCACCAACCGCACCGTCATCACCTTTGTGGGCGAGCCTGAGCCTGTGTGCGAAGCTGCCTACCGTGTGGTGAAGAAAGCCGCCGAACTCATCGACATGAGCCAGCACCACGGCGCCCACCCGCGCCAAGGTGCCACCGACGTGTGCCCGCTTATCCCTGTGAGCAACATCTCCATGGAAGAGGTGGTTGAGTACGCCCACAAGTTGGGCAAACGCCTCGGCGATGAACTCAACATTCCGATTTACTGCTACGAGGAGGCCGCCTACATCAAGGAGCGCCGCAACCTCGCTTATTGCCGCACGGGCGAATACGAATCCTTGGCCTCGCGCCTCGGCACGGAGCAATGGAAGCCCGACTTCGGCCCCAACGAATGGAACGAACATGTGGCCCACACGGGCGCCACCCAAGTGGGTGCCCGCGACTTCCTCGTGGCCATCAACTATAACCTCAACACCACCTCGACGCGCCGCGCCAACGCCATCGCTTTCGACGTGCGCGAGAAGGGTCGCCCGATGCGCGAAGGCGGCAAGGTGACCGGCAAGCCGATGAAGGACGAAAACGGCAAACCAATCATGATTCCTGGAACGTTGAAGGCCACCAAAGCCATCGGCTGGTTCATCGAGGACTACGGCATCGCTCAGGTGTCGATGAACATCACCAACATCAGCGTGTCGCCCGTCCACGTCTGCTTCGAGGAGGTCTGCTCCAAGGCCGCTGCCCGTGGCGTGCGCGTCACTGGCTGCGAAATCGTCGGCCTCATCCCCAAAAAGGTGCTGATGGACGCTGGCAAGTTCTATTTGGCCAAGCAACAACGTAGCCTTGGCGTGAGCGAAGAGGAAATTATGAAGATCGCCATCAAGTCGATGGGCCTCGACGACCTGAAGCCCTTCAACCCGAAGGAAAAGGTCATCGAATACCTCATCGAAGACCACACGCAGAAGAAACTCGTCGACATGACCTGCACGGGCTTTGCCAACGAGACGGCTTCTGAAAGTCCCGCCCCTGGTGGTGGTTCCATCTCGGCCTACATGGGTGCCCTCGGCGCTTCGTTGGCCACGATGGTCGCCAACCTGTCGTCGCACAAGCCAGGCTGGGACGAGCGTTGGGAAGAGTTCAGCAATTGGGCCGTCAAGGGTCAAGCCATCAAGGATGAGCTGCTCGAACTCGTCGACGAAGACACCAACGCCTTCAACAAAATCATGGCTGCATTCGGCTTGCCGAAAAAGACCGACGAGGAGAAGGCTGCCCGTAGCGCCGCCATCCAAGAGGCCACGAAATATGCTACCGAGGTGCCTTTCCACACAATGAAGGCCGCCTTCAAGGCTTTCGAGGTTGTTCGCGCCATGGCTGAAATCGGCAATCCGAACTCCGTCACCGACGCTGGCGTGGGTGCCTTGTGCGCTCGTTCTGCCGTCATGGGAGCCCATTTGAACGTCAAAATCAACGCTGCATCGCTCAAGGACGAGGCTTTCAAGGCCCAGATTTTGAAGGAAGCCGCCGAGATTGAGGCCACTGCTCTTGTGCAAGAAGCTGAAATTCTGCAAATTGTGAACAAGGTTATCGAAGGAGAATAAAATTTTGTGAAATCGGTTGCGGGTATCTGAAAAAGTTGTACTTTTGCAGCCAAATTAAAAAGGAGTTAAAGCAATGTCAAAGAAACAGAAAGACGCACGCGTGAAGGTCATTCTCGAATGCACCGAACATAAGGCAAGCGGAATGCCTGGCACTTCAAGGTACTACACCATGAAGAACAAGAAGAACACTCCCGAACGCTTGGAGTTGATGAAGTATAACCCGATTCTCAAAAGAATGACCCTCCACAAGGAGATTAAATAATTAAGAGTTATGGCAAAGAAAGCAGTTGCTACACTTCGTAGTTTGGACAAGACCTATAGCAAGGTGATCAGAATGAAGCGTTCTGAGAAGACTGGTGCCTATTATTTCGAGGAGACTGTCGTCCCCGCCGACAAGGTGCAGGAGTTCCTTGCTAAGAGATAATTGAAGTTATCATTTGAAAGTCAGGCTTTTCCATAACCATTATGGGAGAGCCTTTTTGTGTTTGTAAAAAAAGAAAATCATGGGCCTATTCTCATTCCTGACCAAGAAGAAA
Source organism: Bacteroidales bacterium UBA4243 (assembly GCA_002396205.1). Taxonomy (GTDB): domain Bacteria; phylum Bacteroidota; class Bacteroidia; order Bacteroidales; family F082; genus Limimorpha. The sequence goes on along the minus strand of DGXB01000083.1, from coordinate 3,568 downwards.
GAACAAAAGGAAGACCTCGACAAAGGGCTTGAAAAGACCAAGACCAGCGTCTTCTCCAAAATCACGAAAGCCATTGTCGGCAAGTCGACCGTCGACGATGAGGTACTCGACAACTTGGAGGAAATCTTGATTACCTCCGACGTGGGCGTTGAGACCACTTTGAAAATCATCGACCGTATCCAGAAACGCGTCGCCCGCGACAAGTATGTGGGCACCAACGAATTGAACCGTATCCTGAAGGAGGAAATCATGGCCTTGCTTCAGGAGAACGACTCGGGCGATGGCACCACCTTTGAGATTCCCGCCGACAAGAAGCCTTATGTCATTATGGTCGTGGGCGTGAATGGCGTGGGCAAGACCACCACCATCGGCAAGTTGGCCCATAACTTCAAGAAAGCAGGCAAGAAGGTCATTCTTGGTGCGTCTGATACGTTCCGTGCCGCCGCCGTCAGCCAGCTTCAGATTTGGGCTGAAAGGGTAGGAGTGCCCATCGTGCAGCAAGGTCAGGGTGCCGACCCCGCTTCCGTGGCTTTCGACACGGTGAAGTCGGCAGTGGCCCAAGATGCCGACGTGGTCATCATCGACACGGCTGGACGTCTGCACAATAAGGTCAACCTCATGCGCGAGCTGACCAAGATCAAGACCGTCATGCAGAAAGTAGTCCCCGATGCGCCGCATGAAATCTTGCTTGTCTTGGATGCCTCGACAGGCCAAAATGCCATTGAGCAGGCCAAGCAATTCACCGCAGCCACCGAAGTCAATGCTTTGGCGTTGACCAAATTGGACGGCACGGCCAAGGGTGGCGTGGTCATCGGCATCTCCGACCAATTCAAGATTCCGGTCAAATACATCGGCGTCGGCGAAGGCATCGACCATTTGCAAGTGTTCGACAGGAAGGCGTTTGTGGATTCGCTGTTTGAATAAAATGACTACGAGACTGCGAGACTGCGGGTCCTTCGACAGGATTGCCCCGAAGTCTCGAAGTCCCGTGTCCCGAAGTCAAAAAACAATATGAAAAGACCTTCTTTAAATATCATCACCCTCGGCTGCTCCAAAAACAAAGTCGATTCGGAGCATTTGGCCGCATTGTTGCAGCACCGTTACCTTATCCGTCACGATTCCGATAGGAAATCCGACGTGGTCATTATCAACACGTGCGGCTTTATCGGCGATGCGCAAGAGGAGTCTGTTGACACCATTTTGGAGTATGCCGAACTGCGCAAACAAGGTAGAATCAGCAAGTTGTATGTAACGGGTTGCCTCTCGCAACGCTTCCGCAAGGACTTGCAGAAGGAAATCCATGAGGTAGATGGTTTCTACGGCGTGGAGAGTGTCAACCTCATTGCTGCCGATTTGCTGAAAGAGGAGGTGAAGACGGATTATTGCAGCCAGCGTGTGCTTTCCACTCCTAAGCATTACGCTTATCTCAAGATTTCAGAGGGATGCAACCGCCGTTGTGCCTTCTGCGCCATTCCGCTCATCCGTGGTAGTCACGTCAGCGTGCCGATGGAGAACTTGATTGAAGAAGCTAAGGGCTTGGCCAAACAAGGTGTGAAAGAGCTCATCCTTATTGCCCAAGACTTGACCTATTATGGCCACGACCTTGACGGCAAATCCCATATCGTCGAATTGGTGAAGGCCTTGTGCGAAATCGAAGGCTTCGAGTGGATTAGGCTGCATTATGGCTATCCTTTGGGCTTCCCCGACGAGCTTTTGGACTTGATGCGCGAAAATCCCAAGATTTGCCATTACATCGACCTGCCTTTGCAGCACATCAGTACACATATATTAAAGGATATGCGTCGCGGTGTTGATAAGGAGCAGACCATTGGCTTTGTCGAAAATGTCCGAATGCACGTTCCCGACATCGCTTTCCGCACCACTTTTATTGTCGGTTTTCCTGGCGAGACGGAGGAAGATTTCGAGGAACTTTGCCAATTTGTGCGTGATATGCGTTTCGAAAGGGCAGGAGTGTTCGCTTTTTCGCCTGAAGAAGGAACTGTGGCATACGAAATGAAGGACGATGTTCCCGATGAAGTTAAACAGGAGCGCGTCGAAAAACTGATGGCCATCCAACAGGATATTTCTTTGGAAATCAATGCCCAGCGTGTCGGCAAGACCGAAAAGGTGCTAATCGATCGCTTGGAAGGCGACTATTATGTCGGTCGCACCCAATACGATTCGCCAGAAGTTGATGACGAAATCCTGATTCCAGCCGAAAAAGAGTTGGAAATCGGGCAGTTCTATCAAGTCAAAATCACACAAGCCGACTATTTCGACTGCTATGGGGTGGTGGAATAGTGTTGAGGGGCGTTTTGATCCTTGCCCCCTAAACTGGCGAGCAAATCACTTCAAGTCGATGAAGGGCACGGTGTTGCCAAGCATGTATTGAGGCAGTTTCCCGTCCCACTTTTGCACAGCTTCGTAGTTCACCAGCTTTGGGTTGCTCTCCAAGGCCGCCGCCTTGATGCTCATGGCTTCAGCCTCGGCCTGTGCCTTGATTTTGGTCTGCTTGGCCTGCTCTTCCACTTGGATGGTTACGTTTTTGGCCTTCAAGGCGTTCTGCTCGGCCACCTGCTTTTCCTTGATGGCAGTCTCAAAATCGTCGTCGAAGTCGATGTTCACCAACTGGAACTGTACGTTTGTGAAATAGTTGGCATCCAACGTCTCACGAAGCTGTTGCTCAATTTGGCGGCGCACCTCGTCGCGGTTCTCCACGATTTCGGTTGCGGCGAAGTTGCCAAAAGATTCTTTCATTGCCGAACGGATGAAAGGCACTACAATGCGGTTGTGGTAGTCGTCGCCCACGTTCTTCATCAGTTTGCTGACGTTCTCTCGCACCAAGTCGTAGTTGATGGTGTATTCCACTTCCGAAGTCTGCACGTCGCGTGTGTAGCTGTTCTCGCGTCCGTCGAACTTTTTCTGCTGCACGTTGACGCGCTTGATGCTCTGGATGAACGGAATCTTCATGTGGAGTCCGTCTTCAATCACCTCGTCGCTCATCTTGCCGAAGGTGGAAAGCACGCCTCGTTCGGTTGAGCGAATGGTGTAGAACGAGGAGAAAAACACCATAACGGCCAATAACGCCAATGCACCCCAAAGGATGTAGCGGCCGATTTTCTTGTTGTTGTTTACTACATAAGTTTGTGCCATGGTCTTTTCGTTTTTGAATTGTCATGGCAAAGATATACAATTTTCTTCAAAAAAACTGATATTTGGATGAAAATTTGATGATGTTACGGCATGGTTTATCCACAATATATTAATATTAAGGTGTGAGTAAAACAGTAGAAATTGCATGATGTAAATTTTTTCTCGTTGATTGTTAGTGTATTATAATTCATGAGTAAAAATTTCCGAAAAAAGTCATTGTCAGTTTGGGAAAAGGTGGTACTTTTGCACCCGCAAACGACGGAGAGGGGGAAGACAGAGGGGAGGTTTGCGAGAGATCTTTGAAAGTCTGAGGCCAGCACAGAGGCATCCTTGAGGGGATGCCAGCAAGGATAAGGAAGAGAGAACCAAGAGCGGCCGTGCGCGGGAGCGCTGCGGTCGCTGTAAGGCGGAACCC
>DGXB01000029.1 GCA_002396205.1 Bacteroidales bacterium UBA4243 | reverse complement strand
GTGGAGAAGTTCATCCCCAGGCAGGTGACGAACGCGCTGTGCGGGATCCGGCCGAAGCTCTACGGCGACGGGAGGAACGTGCGGGACTGGATCCACGCGGAGGACCACTCGGGCGCGGTGTGGGCGGTGCTGACGCGCTGCGTGCCGGGGGAGACCTACCTCGTGGGCGCCGACGGGGAGAGGGACAACGTCACCGTCATGCGCGACATTCTGCCACGTAATCAATTAATCCATTTTGAGCTTTTGGCCTTCCAGCATAATCATCTGGGGCGCCAATCCGACTGCGGTGTGTCGATCTCACGCCTGTGGAGTTGGGCTGAGCAACTTGAAGGCCTTAACCGTCGCTTTACTATCCCAAGGCATTACACTCTTATCAGATACCTTTTGTGTTGGAGGAATAATGTACGAGTTCGTACCAAGGCGCCTGCTCGTCACTGGAGGCTGCGGATTCATGGGCTCCGCCTTCGTGCGTTGGGTGGCCGAGAGGCGTCCCGAGGTGAGGGTCACCGTGCTGGACAAGCTCACCTACGCGGGCAACCTGGCCAACCTCAAGGACGTGGAGAACAAGCCGAACTATAAGTTCGTCAAGATGGACATCTGCGACTTCGACGGCATCTATAAGCTGATGCAAGACGAACACGTTGATGGCATCATCCACCTCGCGGCGGAGAGCCATGTGGACCGCTCCATCAAGGATCCGTTCACCTTTGCACAAACCAATGTGATGGGCACGTTGAGTCTGCTGCAAGCCGCGAAGTTGTATTGGGAGACTTTGCCTGAGAAATGGGAAGGCAAGCGTTTCTACCACATCTCGACTGACGAGGTCTACGGCGCACTGGAACTGACCCATCCGCAAGGCATCGAACCGCCCTTCAGCACCAAAGCCAGCAGCGGCAAACACCATTTGGCCTATGGCGCCAAGTTCTTCACCGAGGACCTGAAATACCAGCCTCATAGCCCCTACAGTGCCGCCAAGGCCTCGAGCGACCACTTCGTGCGTGCTTTCCACGACACCTACGGCCTGCCCACCATCGTGACGAATTGCTCCAACAACTACGGCCCTTACCAATTCCCCGAGAAACTGATACCTTTATTCATTAATAACATCCGTCACCGCAAGCCGCTGCCCGTCTACGGCAAGGGCGAGAACGTGCGCGACTGGCTCTTTGTGGAAGACCACGCCCGCGCCATCGACTTGATTTTCCATGAGGGAAAAATCGCTGAGACTTACAATATTGGCGGCTTCAACGAGTGGAAAAACATCGACCTCATCAAGGTGCTTATCAACACGGTGGACCGCCTGCTTGGAAGAAAGGAAGGTGAGGATTTGGATCTCATTACTTATGTCACCGACCGCGCCGGCCACGACCTGCGTTATGCCATCGACTCGACGAAATTGCAGAAGGAATTGGGTTGGGAACCGAGCCTCCAATTTGAGGAGGGCATCGAAAAGACTGTCCGTTGGTATCTCGACAATCAGGAATGGATGGACAACGTCACATCGGGCGACTACCAAAAGTACTACGACGACATGTACAAAAACAGATAAAAATCGCAAAAGGATATAGATTCCATGCTCCCGCACATCCAGCGAAGGAATGACATATCCTTTTGCAAAAAACAGATAAATGGACAAAGTAACCATCATCGAATACGACCGCATCTACAAGAACTTCATCGATGAGAAGTACTTGCACGACGGTCATGACGAATACTACTACCGCAACCAACAAGTCGGCAAACCGCTCGACACTTGGCGTCACCTTCGTTCCGACGAAATCGAACGTTTGGTGAAAAACAGTAACTCGGCCACCAATTGGGACGACATCTGGGTAACCGACGAGTTCGACACCGCGATGATTCGCAACAACCATTTCTTCGGCATGGTGCGCATCGGTCGCGTCACTCGTAAAGTGTTGCAATACCACGACTTGCGCGTTCCTATCGGCATCACTTCCAGTAGCATCATCTCGTGCGACATCGGCGACGACTGCGCCATCCACGACGTGCACTACATGGCCAACTACATCATCGGCGACCGCAGCATCCTGTTCAACATCCAGGAAATCTCGACCACCGACCATTCCAAGTTCGGCAATGGCACCATCAAGGAAGGCGAGCCTGAAAGCGTGCGCGTGTGGCTCGAAGTGATGAACGAAATCGGGAGCCGCAAGATCATGCCCTTCGACGGCATGATCACTGCCGATGCCTACCTCTGGGCCAAATACACCGACGACACCAAGTTGCAGGAACGCCTCAAGGAAATCACCCAAGCCAGCGTCGACTTCCACCGTGGTTACTACGGCACCATCGGCGAGTCGTGCGTCATCAAGAACTGCTGGATTTTGAAAGACGCCAAAGTCGGCCCGCATTGTTATATAAAAGGTGCGAGCAAACTGAAGAATGTCACCATCAACTCGTCGGAAGAAGAGCCTTCGCAAATCGGCGAGGGCGTCATCTTGGTCAACGGCGTGACGGGTTACGGCTGCCGCATCTTCTATTCGGTGGTGGCTACGCGTTTTGTCCTCGGCGACAACTGTAACCTGAAATATGGTGCACGCCTCATCCATTCCGTTTTGGGCGACAACTCCACCATCTCGTGCTGCGAGGTCTTGAACAACCTCATCTTCCCCTCGCATGAGCAGCACCACAACAATTCGTTCCTCATCTCCGCTTGCGTGATGGGACAGAGCAACATGGCCGCTGGCGCCACCATCGGCTCGAACCACAACAGTCGCGCCACCGATGGCGAGATTGTGGCCTCGCGTGGCTTCTGGCCGGGCCTCTGTTCAAGTGTGAAACACTCGTCGCGTTTCGCCTCGTTCACCCTGCTTTCGAAGGCCGACTATCCTAACGAACTCAATATCATGCTCCCGTTCTGCTTGGTCAACAACAATGCGGCCAAGAACGAGCTGGAGGTGATGCCCGCCTATTGGTGGATGTACAACATGTACGCCATCGCCCGCAACACCTCGAAGTATCTCAAACGCGACAAGCGCAAGCGCAAGATCCAGAACATTGAGTTTGAGACCCTTGCGCCTGACACCGTTGAGGAAATCATCGAAGGACGCAAGTTGCTTGAGGTGTGGGTGGCCAAAGCCTACCTGCGCAAGAAAGGCGAAGACCCAGAGAAATACGAGTATTATGACCTGCGCGAATGCGGCAAACAACTCCTCGACTTTGAGCCTGAAACGGTCAAACAGCTGGAAGTCTTCGGTGAACACATGGAGAAAGGCAAACGCAAAGTGCGTATTATCAAACCTTTGCAGGCTTATCATGCCTACGGCGACATGATTACCTATTACGCCGTGAAGACGTTGCTGCATTATCTCGAGGTCCATCCCAATGTTGATATGGAAACCATCGTCAATCACATGAAAGGCAAGCGCTTGCGCAAGTGGATCAACCTTGGTGGGCAGACCATGCCCGAGGAATATGTCGACCAGCTCCGTGCCGACATCCGCGACGGTGTGCTCAATACTTGGGACGAGATCCATCACCGTTACGACGAGCTGTGGGACAACTACCAGCAGGAAAAATTGCGTCATGCCTACTTCTCGCTCATGTTTCTCTACAAGGACGAGACCGACGTGCTGACCGAAGAGATGTGGCACGACAACTTGGACAAGGCCATCCGTATCCAGCATTTCATCTGCGACCAGGTGTACGAAAGCCGCAAAAAGGACTACGAGAACGAGTTCCGCAACGCCACCTTCCGCAACGAAGCCGAAAAACTTGCCGTTGTGGGTAGCATCGACGATGTGTCGTTCGTCAAGGAAATCCGTCAGGAAACCGAAGATTTCGTGCAATTAATTCAGAAATATAGATAATGGACTGCTTCGTGCCTCGCAGTGACGCGAAGCGGCATCAAAGCCCTGAAGGGGCGGCAATAATTCAACGGGCGATTTCAATCCCCATACAAACCATAGTCCCGTAGGGACGACAGCCCATAAGCAGGCGACGTAAGTCCCTGCGCAACTGAACAACTGAACAACTGAACAACTAACAACTAACAACTGAATATGAGAGTCATCATCGAACAAAATTACGACGCTATGTCGCGTTGGGCCGCCAACCACATCGTGGAGCGCATCAACGCCTTCAACCCTACGGCTGAAAAGCCCTTCATCCTCGGTCTGCCCACCGGCTCGACGCCCATTGGCACCTACCGCGAACTGGTCCGCCTCCACAAGGAAGGCAAAATCTCGTTCCAGAACGTGGTCACCTTCAACATGGACGAATACGTGAAGATTCCGGAGGACCACCCCGAGAGCTACCACAGCTTCATGTGGAACAACTTCTTCAGCCATATCGACATCAAGAAGGAGAACGTCAACATCCTGAATGGCAACGCCGACGACCTTGAGGCCGAATGTGCCCGCTACGAAGCCAAGATCAAGAGCTATGGCGGCATCGACCTTTTCATGGGCGGTATCGGTCCCGACGGCCACATCGCCTTCAACGAACCTGGCAGCAGCCTTACCTCGCGCACCCGCGTGAAGACCCTGACGACGGACACCATCATCGCCAACTCACGCTTCTTCGACAACGATATTAATAAGGTGCCGAAGACCGCCCTCACTGTGGGTGTGGGCACAGTGATGGACAGTCGCGAGGTGATGATTTTGGCTAACGGTCACGGCAAGGCCCGCGCCTTGGCCCATGCCATCGAGGGTGGAGTGAGCCAGATGTGGACCGTCAGCGTGTTGCAGATGCACCCGAAGGGCATCATCGTCTGCGACGACGCGGCCTGCGACGAGCTTAAATACGGCACGGTAAAATACTTTAAGGATATAGAGAAGAATAACATATAATGAAAAATTTCGCGATTATCGGCGTCGGCGGCTACATCGCCCCGCGCCACCTGAAAGCCATCAAAGACACAGGCAATACCCTTGTTTCCGCCTACGACAGAAACGACAGCGTTGGCATCATGGACAGCTATTTCCCACAAGCTGCCTTCTTCACCGAGCAGGAACTGTTCGACCGTCACAACACCAAGCTGAAAGATGAAGGCAAACAGATTGATTACGTCAGCGTCTGTACCCCCAATTACCTCCACGATGCCCACACGCGTTATGGCCTGCGCCTCGGTGCCGATGTCATCTGCGAGAAGCCCCTTGTGCTCAACCCGTGGAACATCGATGCCTTGCAGAAGGTGGAAGAACGGCAAGGGCATAAGGTCAACACGATACTTCAATTGCGTTTGCACGATAAGATAGTTGCCCTCAAAAAGAAAGTGGAGGAGGGGCCTAAAGACAAGATCTACGACATCGACCTAACCTACATCACCTCGCGCGGCAACTGGTATTACGCCTCGTGGAAAGGCGACATCAACAAGAGTGGCGGCATCGCCACCAACATCGGCGTGCACTTCTACGACATGCTGAGCTGGATCTTCGGCGACGTGACCAAGAACATCGTCCACGTGGCCTCGCACGACCGTGTGGCCGGCTACTTGGAACTGAAACGTGCCCGCGTGCGTTATTTCCTCAGCATCAATGCCGACACCTTGCCCGAAAATGCCGTTGAAGGGGAGAAGCGCACCTACCGCACCATCATGATCGATGGAGAGGAGTTCGAGTTCAGCCAAGGCTTCACCGAGCTGCATACCAAGAGCTATGAGGAAATCCTTGCAGGTAAAGGCTTTGGATTGGAAGATGCCCGCCGTTGCATCGAAATCGTCTACGAAATCCGCAACGCCAAGCCCATTGGACTTATTGGTGACTATCATCCGATGGCCAAGCTGCCGCTGAGTGGACATCCTTTTGGATGGAAATAATGGCATCGGCTGGCTTCTGGCAGCGCAAATCGGCCAATAGCCAGTAGCAACTGATTAACTAGATAACTGAATAACAGAACAACTGAAATGAACATCGCAGTAGCAGGCACAGGCTATGTAGGCCTGAGCATCGCCACTTTGTTGGCGCAACACAACCACGTGATCGCCGTCGACGTGGTTCCTGAAAAGGTTGACCTCATCAACCAGCGTAAGTCGCCCATTCAGGACGAATACATTGAAAAATACTTGGCCGAGAAAGACCTCGACCTCACGGCCACCTTAGACGGTGCAGCGGCCTATCGCGATGCCGAGTTCGTCGTCATCGCCGCCCCGACCAATTACGACCCGCAGAAAAACTTCTTCGACACGAGTCATGTGGAGGAGGTCATCGATCTGATTCTCAGCGTCAATCCCGATGCGGTGATGGTCATCAAGAGTACCATTCCGGTGGGTTATACCCGTGGTTTGTACGTGAAGTATGCCGCAAAGGGTGTCAAGAAGTTCAACTTGCTGTTCTCGCCCGAGTTTTTGCGCGAGAGCAAGGCCCTTTACGACAACCTTTATCCGAGCCGCATCATCGTGGGCTATCCCAAGGCCATCGAAGGATACGATGCTGAGAACGAGGCAATTCATTCGATGGTCAGTGTCGATTTGGAGGCCAAGGCGCATCAGTTTGCCGACTTGTTGAAGCAAGGTGCCATCAAGGAAGACATTCCTGTGCTCTTCATGGGCATGAAGGAAGCCGAGGCCGTGAAGCTCTTCGCCAACACCTACTTGGCTTTGCGCGTGAGCTATTTCAACGAACTCGACACATACGCCGAGGTGAAAGGTCTCGACACACAGGCCATCATCGACGGCATCTGCCTCGACCCACGCATCGGCTCGCACTACAACAACCCATCGTTTGGCTATGGCGGCTATTGCTTGCCCAAGGACACCAAGCAGCTTTTGGCCAACTACGAGGACGTGCCTGAAGACCTCATTCGCGCCATCGTGGAGAGCAACCGCACCCGCAAGGACTTCATTGCCGACCAAGTGTTGAAGAAAGCGGGCTATTACGACTACTACGACCAAGGGCAATACGATGCCGCTCATGAGCATCGCTGTGTCATCGGCGTCTACCGCCTGACGATGAAGTCGAACAGCGACAACTTCCGCCAGTCGAGCATCCAGGGCGTGATGAAACGCATCAAGGCCAAGGGTGCTGAGGTCATCATCTACGAGCCGACCTTACAGGACGGGACGACCTTCTTCGGCAGCCTCGTGGTGAACGACATGGCCCGCTTCAAGGCCATGAGCCAGGCCATCATCGCCAACCGCTACGACAGCATCCTCGACGACGTGAAGGACAAGGTTTACACGCGTGATATTTTCAAGAGGGATTAAAGACAGTCTCCTATGTCATTCCTAGTAGAGGTTTGTGCGATTGGAATCTATAGGAGGCGGACAAAAAGAATCACTTTTATAGACGGCCTTGTAAATCACAGATTCCATACCCACCTGCCCCGCGAGGAATGACATGCTTTACAAGGCCTGATCAACCCGCAAAATAAACTACATTCTGTTTATGTTTAATAAAACCTCTCCAGAATTTTTTGAAACCGGCCCATGGACCTTCGAGAAGACCGAACACGCCGTGCTCGGCCTATGCAAGATCCTCGACCGTTATGCCCACAAACTGACTCTCGACGACCTGAAGAACGACCCCCGTTGCGCCCGCATCCCCGACCTGGGTCTCGAAAGGGTGCAAGAAGTCATCGACGACATGGAGACCAAGCTCTGGCGTGGTGTCAACATCTTGGACAACGAGGTGATTTATCACACCGGTCCGCACCACGACGACATCATGCTGGGCCTTATGCCCTTCATCAACAGGCAGCTGCGTTCGCCACGCAACAAGGTGCATTTCGCCATCATGACCTCGGGCTACCATTCGGTGACCGATAAATTCCTGCGCGAAGCCTTGGAAGACACGCTGCGCTACCTCCACGAAGGCCGCATCCAGATGGTATGCTACCCCGACTTCTTCGAGCAGGGCTACCGCTTCAAGCAGGTGAAAGACGTCCACCATTACCTCGATAACGTAGCCCGCAAGAACCCCGATGAGATGCGGCGCGGCTTCTGTCACCGCATCCTGCGCGACGCCGTGGGGCTGTGGCAGCTGAAGAGCGTTGAGGAGACGGTGAAACGGCTCAACGAGGAAATCGGGAACCTCAAAGAGGGCAAGCCCAACAGCCATGAGATTCAGAAGCTGAAAGGGGAGGTGCGCGAGTTTGAGGAAGAGCTGGTGTGGGCTTATGCGGGCACGGACTTGAACCATATCCACCACCTGCGTTTAGGGCTGTATGATGCTAAGGTGCCTGAGCCTGTCGAAGGCCCGACGGCAAATGAATCCATTCATGTTAAACCGGCCCTTCGACAAGCTCAGGGACCTACCTTTGAGCGTGACATACAAACTATCTTTAACCAACTGCGCGAGTTGAAGCCCACCACCATAACCGTGGCCATCGACTACGAAGGACTGGGACCCAACACGCATTACAAGGTGATGCAGACCATCGCCGAGGCCATCCGTCGGTGGAACGAAGAGGCCGACCTCAGCCAGCTGAAGGTCTTCGGCTACCGCAACGTGTGGTCGACGTTCCATCCTGCCGAGGCCAACGTCTACGTGCCCGTGTCGCTCAACGCCATGGCGGTGTTCGAGAAAGCCTTCAAGGACAGCTATTTGACACAAGTCAAGGCCGAATTCCCCAACCCCGACTTCGACGGGCCTTTCAGCGAATTGGCCGAGCAGATTTGGGTGAAGCAATACAAGGACGTGCAACTCATCTTGGGCAAGAACTATTTCTACGAAAACACCCACCCACTCATCCGCGCCGCGCATGGGTTGCTGTTTTTGAAACAGATGACGGTCAAGGAGTTTTTGGATTTGGCGGAAAGAATGGCACAAAAAGTTGGTTGACATGGAATTTCTCAGTAATCATTGGCTCGACATTACCACAACGGCCCTCGGCTTGGCCTATATCCTCTTAGAGTATAAAGCAAGCGTATGGATGTGGGTTGTCGGCTTCGTGATGCAGAGTCTCGGCATCGTATTGTACTACCAGAAAGGTCTCTACGCCGACTGCGGCATGGAGTTCTACTACTTGGCCATGACTGTCTACGGCTTCATCGCCTGGATGCGCCACAAGCAGAAAAGTGCCGACCTGCCCATTCGCCACATGCCTAAGAAGCAAGCCGCGATATGGCTTGGCGCGGCGGCTGCCATCTGGGTCGCCATTTATTTCTTGCTCAGCCGTTTCACCAACAGCAACGTCCCCGTCCTCGATGCCTTCACCACGTCCTTGAGCATCGTAGGCATCTGGGCGTTGGCACGCAAGTATCTGGAACAGTGGTTCGTATGGATCGTCGTCGATGTGGTTACCTGCGGGCTCTATTTCTACAAGGACATCCCTTTCAAAGCGAGCCTTTACGGGCTTTATGTCGTCATCGCCGTCTTCGGCTATTTCAAGTGGAAGCGGATGATGGTCGAAAAATAATAATATTTATTTGTATTTTACAATAACAAATCTTTATCTTTGCAAACGAAATGAAAGGTAAAAAAGGAAACATCAAGACAAATTGTCAAGTTGTTTCATTTAGTTTTGAATCAAACAATTGTCGCCACGGATTGTGACTGACGAGGCGAAGCATTATCAAATATCAATTTAAAATATGATCAACGTTGGAATTATCGGATGTGGCTTCGTGGGAGGAGCTCTCAAAGATTGGTTGGAACACAACAACCC
>DGXB01000100.1:48203-51209 GCA_002396205.1 Bacteroidales bacterium UBA4243 | reverse complement strand
TAGAGTCGGGTGGCGTTCATGCCGAGGAGCCAGTCGCCGATGGCACGGGAAAGACCTGCTTCGTAAAGTGACTGATAATCTGATTGGTCCTTTAGGTTCTTGAAGCCTTCGCGGATGGATTCCTCGGTCAACGAGGAAATCCATAATCGTTTCACAGGGCATTTCACAGCGGCCTTTTGCATCACCCAACGTTGGATGAGTTCGCCCTCCTGCCCAGCATCACCGCAGTTCACGATTTCATCCGCTTTTTGAAATAAGGATTCTATGGTTTTAAACTGTTTCTCATAGGTCGGATTATTGGGAATCAGCTTGATGCCGAAACGCGGCGGTATCATCGGCAGGCGGCTCAAGGCCCAGGCCTTCCACTGGTCGGTGTAGTCGTGGGGTTCCTTCAAGGTACAGAGATGGCCGAAAGTCCAAGTCACCTGATAGCCATTGCCTTCCATGTAACCTTCATGGGAGGTATTGGCACCAAGTACCTTGGCAATGTCGCGGGCGACGCTGGGTTTTTCGGCGATACAGACGATCATTTCAGTTGACAGTTGTTCAGTTGTTCAGTTGTAGGGCTGTCACAGTGTGGCAGCCACAGTATTCGGGGATTGAAATCACCCGATGAATTATTGTCGCCCTTTCCAGGGCTTTTATGCCGCTTCGCGTCACTGCGAGGCACGAAGCAGTCTATATTATCAATTATCAATTAATTGTGCATATTCATCAACACCTCAGCCCGCTCCTTCTGCGCCACGAACCACACCAAATCGGCGGGTTGGAAAGTGATGCGTGCCGATGGGTTCAAAATGAACTGTCCGTCGCGCTCGATGGCGATGACCATGGCCTCGTAGACATCGGCCAAGCCTGAATCCATCAAGGCGACGCCGATGAACGGACTGTTAGGTTCCACCTCCACCTTATAAAGGTCGACCTCGCTCTCCTCGTGCTCTTGGATAAGTTGCTCGTCGAATACCTCAATGCGTGGCAACAACAGCCGCAAATGGTCTTCGTGACCCACAAAAGTGATTCTATCGAACGGAAACAGCTGGAAATCAGACTTGGGCAGCTCGAAGTTTTGCTTGCCACGTTCCACACTCACCACGCTGACATTATAATTGTCGCGAAAGTCGGTCTCCTTGACCATCTTGCCTGAATAGGGGCTGTCGGGACTCAGTGTCATCTTTTGCAAATGGCAGTTCTCCTGCAAGATTTCGGGGATGGTGAACACCTGCACCGACTGGCGCTTGTTGAGATTATCCAAGAATCGTTCCTCGATGCGCTTGTAGAACCTCATCGCCGGACTCAAAATCTTGAGCATCAGCGTATAAACCAATGCAAAGGCGATATTAATCAAATGATACCATGGCGAGCCGACATGCAACTTCGACCAGAAAAGCCCGTTGAGGAAATGCTGGAGGATACTATAGGCAACGACCGCCACCATGACGAATCGCATGATGAAAATCAACAGGATGACCGTTTTGTTGAAATGGTTGGCATCCATCAACTTACGCGTCGTCTTGACCAAGGTGTGCTTGAAACCCATCGCCCACAGGAACGGAGCCACAAGAATCAAGGTAAAGGCAGTCGAAATGGCTGCGTTCCAGGGACTTGGCACATATTTCATTACAAACGAACTGAGGAAGAAGCCAATGAGCGTGACAGCGATGATGATGGCGATATAGACCACGATGTTCTTGAACTGGCGACTGATGAAACTCGCCATGTTGACCTTCTTGCCACTCTTCACCTTGATGCCCGTATCCTTGTTTTCCAAACGGTTGAGCCAGCGTTGGGGGAAATGCTTCGTCACCCAGTTGTAGCTCGGCACGGCTGCCTTAATGGCGTATGGCGTGATGAAAGTCGTGATGATGGACACCGAAACGATGATGGGATACAGGAAATCGTCGATAACGCCGAAGTTCATGCCCAAAGTGGCGATGATAAACGAAAACTCGCCAATCTGGCTGAAACAGAAGCCGCCTTGCATGGCTTGTTTCAACCCCAAGCCTGCAATGAGCCGGCCAATAACATTGCTCAAAGGCTTGAAAATGAGCAACACAAGCGTGACTATCAAAATCTGCCACCAATAGTCGACCAAAATCTGCGGGTCGACCATCATGCCAACCGAAACGAAAAACACCGCGCCAAACAGGTTCTTAATGGGCGTGGTGACTTTATGAATCGCCTCAGCCTCAAGCGTTTCGGCAAGGATGCTGCCCATGATGAACGCACCGAGGGCCGATGAGAAGCCCGCTAAATTGGCCAACACCACCATCAGGAAACACAAGCCCACCGCAAACACCGTCAGCGTTTCCTCGCTCATGAACTTGCGCGACCAACGCAAGATGGTTGGCACTAGGAAGATGCCGCCCACAAACCACACCAGCAGGAAGAAGCCCAACTTCAACATACTGGAAACCAGCTGCATACCGTCGAAGGTCTTGCTCACCGCTAAAGTGGAAAGGATGACCATCAGCAGGACGGCTTCGAGGTCTTCGACCACCAACTCGCCGATGACGTTGCCGCTGAACTTTTCGCGATGCAACTTCATGTCGTCGAAGGCTTTGGCGATAATCGTCGTCGACGAAATCGAAAGCATGGCCCCAAGGAAAATGCTGTCCATCTGGCTCCAGCCCAAGGCTTTGCCTAACAAGAAACCCACCACACACATCGTTACCAACTCGGTCAAGGCGGTGATGCCTACCGTCCCTCCTACTTTCTTCAACTTCTTGAAACTAAACTCCAAGCCGATGCCAAACAACATGAAAACCATGCCGATTTCGCTCCAAGTCTCCACGCTTGTATGGTCTTGAATGACTGGGAACCATTCGAAATTGGGGCCGATGATGAAGCCCGCGATGATGTAGCCCAACACGACAGGCTGTTTCAACCATTTGAAAATCACCGTAGTGAGACCGGCAGTGACCAAGATTAGGGCGAGGTCGGAGAATAATGCGGGTAGGGATTCCATGTTAGTTTAGAGTTTGTAGTTGTTCAGTTTGCAGTTGTTCA
>DGXB01000100.1:0-48079 GCA_002396205.1 Bacteroidales bacterium UBA4243 | reverse complement strand
TTGCAGTTGTTCAGTTTGCAGTTGCCGCTTCGCGTCATTGCGAGGAACGAAGCAATCCAGGGGATAAAGTTTAGAGTTTAGAGTTTAGAGTTTGGTGTTTGTGGTTCCAAGTTGAGAGTGAGGCTGTCGAGGATGGCTTTGGCATGGGCTGCCGAGGCCACAAACCAAACCGTGTCGCCGTCCTGGAAAACCGTGTCGGGCTGTGGGTTCAGGAAATATTCGTCGCCGTGCCCGACGGCAATCACCATGGCGTTGTATACATGGCGGAAGTCGCTCTCACGGAGAGTCGTGCCGAGGTAGCGGTTGCCTTTCTTCACCTCCATCCTATAAATGTCGACATCGCTCTCCGGGCGTTCCTTGATGAGCACGTCGTCTTCCACCTCGACCAAAGGCTTCAGCTTGCCGATTTGCTCCTCCGTGCCGAGAAACGTGATTTCGTCGGCAGGAAAGAGAACCAAGTCCTTGGTAGGCAGGTCGATGACCTCGTCGGCACGGTCGACACCCACCACAGTGACATTGTAGGTCTTGCGGAAATCGCAGTCGCGGATGCGCTGACCGGCATAGTGGCTCTTGGGACTTAGCGTGACCTTTTCCAGCACAAAGTTCTTTTGCAGCACCTCGGGCAGCACAAACGATTGCAACGTATCACGCTTGTTCATGTTCTCCAAAAAACTGCTCTCGATGCGCTCATACCAATGCATCACAGGCGTAATGACACGGAGCACGACTACATAAACGACCGCCAAACCCATGGCTATCAGATGATAAGGCACGTTATGAAGGCCAAACGAACTCCAGAACCCTGCATTCAGGAAATGGTTGATGATGTTGACGGCGATGCCCCAAACAATAACGACACGAAGGATGAAGATCAGGCGTATGGAGTGCCTGTTGAAGCCGCTGTCGGCCATCAATTTGCCCGTGATGTTCCTCATGCTGTGCTTGAAAGCCACCGCCCAGAGGAAAGGCGAAATGATGACCAATGAAACAACCAACGAAATCAAGCCGCCGAAAGGCTGTGGCACATAAGTCTCAATGAAGGTGCAAAGCGAGAAGCATATCAGCATCAAGGCGATGATGATGGAAGCGTAAAGCACCAAGTTCTTCAATTGGCTCAAGAGGTAGTCTTTCATCGTCACCTCCTCGCCGTCTTTCGACCTCACGGCCTTCTCTTTGCTGCCAAATCCATCTTTCCATCTCCCCGGCACCTTGCGCTCAATCCAGTGGAACAACGGTTCACCGCCTTTTATCAAATAAGGTGTGAGGAAAGTGGTGATAATCGACACCGAGACGATGATAGGATATAGGAAATCGTCGATAACGCCGAAGCTCATGCCCACCGTGGCAATGATGAACGAGAACTCGCCAATCTGCCCGAAACACATGCCGGCGCGAACGGAGTTGTGGAGACTGTCGCCCGAAAGCAACATGCCCACTCCCGAACTCAACGATTTCAACACAACGACGACCACGGTGATGACCAAAATCTGCCACCAATATTGCACCAAGATGGCTGGGTTGACCATCATACCGACAGAAACGAAGAACACGGCACCAAACAGGTTCTTGATGGGCGTGGTGAGCTTGTGGATCATCTCAGCCTCAAGCGTTTCGGCCAAGATGCTGCCCATGATGAAAGCGCCCAAGGCCGACGAAAAGCCCGCCTTGTTGGCCAACCAAACCATGAAGAAACACAAGCCGACCGCAAACACCGTCAGCGTTTCCTCCGTCATGAACTTGCGTGCCCATTTCAGGATGGTCGGGATGAGGAACACACCCCCAACGTACCAAACCAAAAGGAAGAACACGAGTTTTATGACGCTCATCATCAACTCCCTGCCATCCAAGGCCGTACTCACCGCCAAGGTGGAAAGGATAACCATCATGAGGATGGCGGCCAAGTCCTCGACCACCAATACGCCAATCACGCTGCCGGTCCACTTTTCTCCTTTTATCTTCAGGTCGTCGAAGGCCTTGGCGATAATCGTCGTCGACGACATGGATAGCATGGCACCGAGGAAGATGCTGTCCATCTGGCTCCAGCCCATCACCTTGCCGAGCAGGAAGCCGATGACACACATCGAGACCAACTCGGTCAAGGCGGTAATACCCACTGTTCCAGCCTGTTTCTTCAGTTTCTTGAAACTGAATTCGAGACCGATGGCAAAGAGCAGGAACACCATGCCGATTTCGCTCCACGTCTCCACGCTGTGGTGGTCGTTGATGACGGGGAACCAAGGAAAATAAGGCCCAATGAGCAGGCCGGCAATGATATAGCCCAACACGAGGGGCTGTTTCAACCATTTGAAAAGAACGGTGGTGACGCCAGCCGTGACGAGAATCAAGGCAAGGTCGGAAAACAATGCAGGTAGTTCAGACATATCAGGTTTTGATTTTATGGGCGCAAAGATACAAAAAAACTCGATTTAAACCCTATCGAATTTCATCAATTGCCACTCGCCAACTTTCAAATGTTGGCCAAAAAAGCCCAAAACCAAAACCTTACATCATTTGCATTTCAACCACTTCCCCGTTTCGGCTTCCTTGCCACCAGAGAATACTTTCCAAACATAAACGCCTTCGGCCCAGCCTGTTGCGTCAATTAATGTCGTGTTATCAGTGATGGCTTGGCGGTGGATGAGCCTACCGTTCATGTCAAACACCTCCACGATTGCGTCATGCAAGGCGGTGCGGATGTTGAGCGTGTTGCCGCCTGGGTTGGGATAAGCCGTGGCCACGGCAAAGCCAGCTTCGTGGGCTTCGTCCACGTCGAGAGGATCCGTAAGTTTGTAAATGATGCCTTTTTTTTCATGTGTCTCGGTGTCATAAAAATAAACGCTAAAGAGGCAGCCTCCTGAGGGACAACACGAAACGCTTATCGGTTCGTATAAGAGTTGACCGCCCTCCAAAAAGATTTCGCCTAATTTGTTGCCGTTCTCATCGACCCAGCCGAGAAAATATCCCCCATAATCGCCTAACCTGCTTAACATGAACACAGTTCCATCGGGGCTGAAGTCAATGGATTTGAAATTGGCCACTTGGCAGTTTTCATGGCCTTCCGCGCCCCAAACATAGTTCGTCTGTGTGAAATTTTCGTTGAAAACGGTCATGACGATTTCGCGGTTTACGGCTGGCTCGCCTTGCCATTCGGGCATGAACATAGGGCTAATCGAGTATATTTTTCCGTTAAATGGATTGGTTGCGAAATAACGAGACTCAGGAAACAAAGGATGCGTAAGGTTATAGATGTTGAAACGTGATAAAACGATATCCAAGTTGGCATTCATGGTATAACCGCTAAACACATAGAATTGGTAGTTTGGCCTGACGGTGACAAACCTGCAGCCTAACGAATCGCTTGTGGGGAATATTGAATAATCCCACCATAGATTACTGATAGGGCTGTCGGTGAAAAGCCGCTCTGCTACCATGGTGCCCTCGCTATCGTATTTCAAAAAGCGAATGGCTTTCGTTTGATGGCCAAACTGGTCTGTTCCAAAGTAAAGGCTGTCAGGCAGGTAGGAGAAAAACACGCTGCCGTCCTTATTGAGAATGGCATAGGTGTTGTATTCATGGGCATGGTGGATGTCCATGAACCAGTCGGCGAGTTTCGTCCCGTATGATTTGGTGGTCGGGTTGAGCGATTCGTCGAAAGTGATGGATTTCAGCTGGGCCAGACTGTCTTGGACTTGGACGTAAAACAAGCCAAACCTTCCGTTGGGAAAGCGTTGCAACCTCCCTGTCCAGCAGAGTTCGGCCTTGTCTACTTGGGTGTGCCAGATGAGCGTGTCGATAAGGATGCCGTCGTCGCGTATTTTGTAGATGCCAATGTGTTGATAGGTGGCTTCCTCGACCAAAAAGGTGTCGTCGTTGATATACAGCATGTCCAAAGCTACCAAAGTGCTGTCGCTGAAGATTTCTTGCAGCACTTGTGCTTGCGATTTTGCCATCCCGAATAACAGCATGGCCACAATAAGGAAAGAGAGTCTGTTGGATGTCATTTTTGCATGTCTTTGATTATACATTGGTGTGGCGTTTTTGTGGGAACAAAAGTATATCAAAATTCCGTCAAAAATCAAATGCTTTCGCGGTAATACAACTTTTTTGGATGACTTAATACTGACAATCAATAAACTAAGTTAAAAATTGTACAGGTTTTTCTTGCCTGATTTGGCGAAAATCCTTACTCCAATTGGGCTTTGATGAGGCTTTTCAGGTCATCGACGCCGGTTTTTTTCCGGATATTGGTGCGGTAATGGTTGATGGTGTTTTCCGAGAGGTCCATCAACTGGGCGACCTCCTTGGCGCGGAAAGCGAGGAAGCCGAGCACACACAGTCCATATTCCTGTTCGCTCAAGGTGGGGTAAGTTTCCATTACGTTGCGTCGGGCTTGGGGATAGGTGGCGTTGAACTCGGCGAGAATGCGCTGGAAGGCGTCGTTTTTCCCGTCGTTGTAGATCTTGTGCACCCTCTTGAGCAGGTTTTGGCTTACAGCGTGTGCGATGCGCAGGTTGTCCGATTGCAGGCGCAAATGCTCCTCATGCAGGTGCAGTGTCTCTATTTCCTTGTTTTTCCGATAACGGTTGACGAACAGCCAGGTCAACAGCAAGGCGATGACAAGCACTGCAATCAGCAGATAGAGTTTCAATCGGTTGGTTTGATGCTCGTTCTCAATGCGTTGAAGTTCCAATTGGCGGTCGTATTCGTCTTTCACTTCGGCAATGGCTTTTTGTTCTGCGCCGTGGTCGTCGGGCAGGCC
Source organism: Bacteroidales bacterium UBA4243 (assembly GCA_002396205.1). Taxonomy (GTDB): domain Bacteria; phylum Bacteroidota; class Bacteroidia; order Bacteroidales; family F082; genus Limimorpha. Next base: position 43,320 of record DGXB01000100.1, on the reverse strand, counting down.
GATCAGTCTATCGGCCATCAAGGCTGCGTTGGCTTCATCGCCCATCCCCTTGTAAGCCTTATACAGGTTTTTCAGCTGGAACACGGAGGTTCTGTCGCCAAGCGCATCCAACACGATTCTGCCGAAATAGACGCAGGAATCGTATTTCTGAAGCAAACAGTAAGTCCGCGAAAGGTTTCCGTATGAGTCTATGCGATAGTCGTTTACCATCCTACCGTTGAGTGTATCCAGCAGACGAAGTGCACTGTGGCATTCTTTGGCAGATTGGTTGAGCAAGGCCAAGCGTTCCGCTTCGTCGACATATTGCTGCATGTCGTGCCGATAGAGGCAATGTTCGGAAACACCGATGTGGTAATAAGCGCATTCGGCGAGGTTGCCGATGGCCTGGGCGGAACGGTAGCCTTTTTCGAGATAGAGCAAGCTGCTGTCGTGTTCGTTGACGAGCGTGTAGGCATGGCTGAGCATATAAGCCGAAACGATATGCAGCTTGTGGCGATGCGTCGCTTCGTAATACTGTTCCGAGAGTTTCAGGTGCTTGATGGCTTCGGTGACATAGCCGGTACTTAGGTACGACATCCCAAGCCGCTGATGGATAGCGAATTTGAGGCGGTCGATGATGGTTTGCTCATCGGTGGGTTCCTCGGAATAAAGCACCAAACGCTCGTCGACATGCCTGCACTGCCCTATGGTTTGCAAGGCCTTTTGGCGGTAGTCCAACTTGTTGGTTTCAGAGGTTTTCCATGCCTTGTGCCAATAGGTCATGGCCTCGTGGTATTTGTCGTTGCCGCCTGCATAATGGTTTTCGGCCTCGTCAATTAACGAGTCCACCATCTTTTGGTCCATGTTGAGCATCGCCATCGTCCGAGCCAAGAGCAGGTCGTAATGCGCCCGTTCATCCTCCGTAAGCACCGAAACATCCAATGTGTCAAGGATTTGTATGGCGCTGTCGGGATTCTGCTGGTAGAAGCACTCCACGCGATAGAGCATGTCCTCTTCGGGCGGCGGCGCTTCGTGTTTGGCGCAGGCAGCCAAAAGGAAACATGACAATAATATGTGCAACCAAGGCTTCATGGCTGCAAAAATAAGAATTTTTTGAATGTGATTTACTTCTTCACCCACTTCCACGCCTGCGTCGTGACTGCTCTATGTTTTATCTCCTCACCGCCACGCGGTTCGTATAGCATTTCCCGTCCGCAGTGGTGATGCGCAGCAGGTAAATCCCTTCCATCAAGTCGCTGACATTGATTTCGTTAGCGTTTTGTACGATTTTCACCAATTGGCCAAGGGCGTTGTAGACCTGCACCTCGGCCGCCTCAATACCTTCAACAATTACCCTATCCTTTGCCGGATTAGGATAGACAGTGATCTGCAAAGCTTTTTCTTCAACGCCATTGACAGGGATCATCGCCGACTTGTAAACGAATCCGTTTTCAGCGGCAATGTAGAAAACCGTGTCCACGCCATCAACCGCATACAAATCCCTGCATTGCACCATACCGTTGTTCTCACAATCCGGAATGCCTTGTTTGACCCATTCGCAGTGTTCCCATCCATCCTTCATAATGTATGGATTCGTGTCTGTCCAGCCTTTCGTCAAAGTCATGCCAATTAGAATGCAGCCGTAGGTGTCTGAAGTGTATTTGCTATGGCTCACATTTCCCATACCGTAATAATCCTTAATTGGGCACTCAACGTTCAAATAGGAAAATGTTTCAAAGCCGTCTTCCGTCACAAGCAGATTATGTGTACTTTCGCTGAAATCGCCAAACATTTCCACATGGTTCTTATCAAAGAAATGCGTGACCACCGAATAAACAGAATACGCGATATCGGCCACATCGTTCCAAGTCTGTCCCGAATCAGTTGTTTTATATACACGAACGCTTGTTTGAAACGAAGTGTCAGTTTCAATCTCAATTAGGTATCCCGTCTCATCCTCAAAGAACAGCTCGCAATGGGAAACCCTTCCCAATTCAAATGGCGTCGAGGTGAAACTCTGTCCGCCGTCGGTGGTTTTCCATACGATGGCATTGCGCGTGAGAAGGTAGAAAGTCTCTGCGTCCACCACATACAAATCACTGGATTGGCTCCAATCAGGGGTTTCCAAATAGACAAACTCTGTGTTGGGAAGTTCCTGCCATGTCTCGCCGCCATCGGTGGTTTTCACGATAACGCCCTTGTGGTTGTCCTTGTTCCACCAGCAGGAATCACCGCAGGCATAGCCCACCTGCGCGTCGGCAAAGGCCAAATGAATCATGTCATAGCCTTCTTTTTCAAACCTGACTGTCCATGTTTCGCCGCCGTCAACGGTTTTAAGGATTTTGCCGTTTTCGCCACAGGCAATCACCTCGTTTTTGTCAAGACAGGCCACGCCAAAAAGGTTCTCGGTAACGCCCGTCGGAATTTCCTGCCAGCCTTCCACAAGCTGGGCTTGCATCACGCCGCAAACAAGCATTGCGGCAAGGATAAATGATAATTTCTTCATAATTATAGTGTTTAAGAATTGTTGTACTGGTTTTCTGCGCTTTGCGTCACTGCGAGGAACGAAGCAGTCCAGACTATTAGTTTTCGGAAAACTTGTTCCCTGGATTGCTTCGTCGTGCCTCCTCGCAATGACGCGAAGCGACGATTCATTCCCTCAACACCTTCCGTGTGAGGCATATCTCCGCATTGCGTATTTTCAGCATATACATTCCTTTAGGCAGGTCTGCCATCTCCAACCAACTGCTTTTGCCGCTGAAGGTCTTGTTGGCCACCACCTGGCCATTCATGTTGATGAGTTCCATTTCAGTGGCTTCAGCATCGTTGGGCAACACCACGCAAACCGTGTTGTTCGTGGGATTGGGATAGATTTCCGCTGAAGCCTCTTGTTGCACTGGCATTTCGGGAAGGCTTATCGTACTATAGTCCACAGTATCCGTAATGTGGAACAACCAATAATCCTTCAAGTGATGGGGAAACTCGGGATTGCTCAGTTGTGCGCAATTCGTGCAGTTCACATCGCCACTCGACCCGTTTGGAGGACAAATCAAACCTCCCAAAACGGTATATTCCCTGTCGTTATGCTTGATGACATCCGTGATACTGGTTGAGCCAGCACCTCCAGCCGAGCCCAAGCAGCGTTCCCACAACAGATTGCCGTTGGCATCGATTCGGAATATCCATCCCACCCCCTCGTTCCATTCGTCCAGATTGATATGGCTGGCACTTGCCACGTCGCCGTTTCTGGAATGGGTGTTTCCGAAAACGATAAATCAGCCATCTTCTGTCCGAAACATTTTCAGCAAGGACTCCTCATCTGAGCCTCCGTAACACTTACTCCAAATGATATTGCGGTTATTGTCCACTTTCCAAAGCCAAATGTCAGAAGTATAACGACCATTGGGGCTATTGTTCAATGTGCCATAGTGCCATCCGCTGCCTTCCAAGTCACCGCTGTTGCAACTGGCCTCTCCTCCAAACAGATACCCGTCATTCAATTCGACGACATCGATAAAGGCACTATTCTCATCTCTTTCAGGGGCCGTGTTCGCGCATCCGTAGCACTCATGCCACTCTATTTCACCCGCCTGGCTCAACTTGACCAAGGTGGCATTGGATACTATTTCAGGACAAGGTATGTTACCCACCCCATAGGATTCGTTTTGCATACACACATAATATCCCCCGTCAGAAGCCTGCTGGACAGTGCAAACACCTTCATAGGCTTGCGATCCTAAGGTCAGTTCCCATTCCAAGTTGCCGTTTCGGTCATGCTTGATGAGCCAGCCATCGTAGCCGCCAAAGATATGGCTGACATCGCCGCCTGCGTCGGTGTAGTCGCCGGAATTGATAATGCCGCCGTCGCTGGTGTACAAGCGGCCTGTTCCATACATGTGTCCATACTCGTTGCCGAAGCAAACGCGCCACAACTCATTACCATCTGAATCAATCTTGAGGGTTGTAAGATTCCTTGCCCCATAGCAATTCCATTGGCCTACCAAAAAGTACTCGCCATCTGTGTTTTCATCCTTGACAATCTTCACAAACTGACCCATAATGTCGAAGCACCAACCGTCCTGGAATTCATAATTGTCCTTTCCGACTTTTGCCACCCAAGTCCGTGGCGTGTTTGAGGCGCATTGCACTTGTCCTGTCCCAATGGTAGAAGGCTCTATGTTACCGGCAATCAATAAGAAGTCTTCTTCCTCAACTATTGAAAATGCATTGTCTCCTCCATATCCTCCAAAGCATTGCTGTTTGTCGATACGAATTTGGGCTTTCATCGTCACCCCTCCCGCCATCAGCAGGAACGCAAGCAGGGTGAGAATTTTGTGCATTTTTTTCATTTTGATATGAGTTTTGATTTCTTGTCGGCAAAACTATAACAAAAATCCACAGAAAAAACAACCTGTAAACTGAGATACAGATTTTTTCGAGACTTCTAAATTGTAAAATGCTGAAATTCTATATCTTACAAAAATAAAAGTACGGAATTATGTCAGTCCACCAGGTCGGAAACAGGGCTTTTCCCAACCTTTTTGATGAGGCGGGAACGGTATTTTTCCACCGTGTTTTCACTCAATTCGAGGATTTCGGCCTCCTCCTTGATGCGGAAGCGGAAGAAGTTGAGCACAAGCAAATCGCATTCCTTTTCTGTGAGGTCAGGATAGGTGGATTTCAATTTCATGTAGGCTTCCGGATAGGCCTTGTTGAAGGCTTCGATAATGCGCTTGCGCGGTTGTTCGCCTTTGCCGTAGATATAGGTCACTTGCATCACCAGGTCTTCCAGTTTCTTTTTCTTCAAGGCGACATGAGCCTCGTTCAACTGTTGGCTGAAAGCCTCGCGTTCTTGCTGGTGCTTTTCGAGAAGGTTGGCTTCGGCTTTTTTGTGTCGTTTTTGGAGGGTTATCAACAGCAATACGACAGCCAAAAGAGCCAAAGCGACAATGGCTACAATCCAAAGGGTTCTTTGGCGCATTTGCTGTTGTTCCAGCAAGGCATCGGCGGCTTGCTTCTTTTGTATGTAGTTGTTGAACAGATTGTTAAGAGCAGTTACCGTGGGTGCATAGATTTCTTGAGTATGTGGGTATTGCGCCAAAAGATGGGCATATTCGTTCATCTTCACTGTATCACCCAAGGCCTCGTAAATCTCATATAAATACGACAATGTCTCCGATCTTGCAGCCGTGTTTGAGGTTGTTGATTGCTCCAGAGCCTCAAAAGTACGATTCAGGTACACCAACGCCGAGTCGTATTGTCTTTCCTTTTTGTAAATGTAGCCGAGGTTCACTTCAAGGTCATGGATGTCAAAATCGCAGTGCGGAAGCAAGGCTTTCAGGTTGTGGATGGCGGTTGTCGCATCGTGATGGAGTTTGTAGTCGATGAGAGTTTGCCGTGATAGCGACTGCCTGAAGATGAAATCGGAGGTGTCGTTGTCGAGGCAGACGATGGCACTGTCGTAGTAATAGCAAGCGCTGTCGTAGCAGTCGCTGATGTCGAAAGAATAACCAATCAAGAACAAGGTGGCTCCGAAGGACGTGGGGGACTTTGAGTACTTCTTCCTAATGGCCAAGTCTTGATGGTAGAAATAGGAGGTCGGATCAGGTAAGTTGGACACGGAATATAGGGCTCCCATTCCCTTATAGATGGTAGAAAGGAGATTGATCATTTGCCTTTCTGGCTTGATAATTTGTTCGATCTCAGGTAGATGATGAATAGAAAAGCGTTTTTCCAGAATATCCAACGCATGATAATAGGCCTCACACGAAGCCACGGGGCTGTCAATGTCCTGATAATGAAGGGCCTTTTGGTGAAGTGAATCGGCGAGGCGATATAGGGAATCCAGTCGGAGGCTGTCGGAAAGTGATGTCACTGGAGCCGGCTTTGGAGTCGGCTCCATACCTTGCTCAGGCTTGCCACAGGCAGTCCATAGCGTTGCACAAAGGCAAATCATTATGACAAGATGGTGTTTCATCACCGCAAAAATAGGGAAAAATCCCAATCTTGCCATATTACATAGTCAAAAATACCCTAAAACACATCCAAGATTTTCGGGAATCATCTCCTCACCGCCACGCGGTTCGTATAGCATTTCCCGTCCGCAGCGGTGATGCGCAGTAGGTAAATCCCTTCCATCAAGTCACTGACATTGATTTCGTTAGCGTTTTGTACGGTTTTCACCAATTGGCCAAGGGCGTTGTAGACCTGCACCTCGACAGGCTCGATGCAATCAATGTAAACCGTATGAGATGCAGGATTAGGTAACAATGTAAAGGTTTTATCTTCCGTCTCATCCACAGCTTCTATACTGACAAAATGCGCCGTAATCTGTCCCCCTCTCGCAACCATGTGGGCATATTCAGGATCTGTTGAAATGGTGTCGCCGTCTTGGTTAGTCCAGCCGACAAACTGGTAGTTCTCATTTGCCGTGGCCATCAGATGTGCTCTTTCACCGAAAAGGTAAGTCCCGGAACCGATTGCCATACCCCCGTCACTTGGCTCTGCTATTACATCAAGTTCAAAAGGAGTGTAAACAGACTCACGGCTGACAAACATCTTTCCAAAGAAGACAGAGCCGTTATACTCGTATGATAGCATGTAGCCATCGGGCAATAATGCTAGGCCTGTCTGAATATAATCCATGCCGGAACTGATGTTTTCGTAATTATAGCCACCGTCATTAGAACGATACAATCCTTGAAAGTCGATATGGGCAATGTAAACATTGTCATTGTCATCAATTACAATGGAATTGACACGAAAACCACCATTCAGCATTTCCCAAGTCTCCCCATTATCTTCTGTCTTAAACACGCCGACATCTTCATCGTTATTATATCCATCACATCCTGCATATACAGTTCCGTCAGGACTTTTTGCGAAAGAGATCAAATAGTTCTCATCCAAACCAACCGACTCCCAAGAAAGCCCATGGTCTATTGAACGGATAACACCTATATGATAATCGCTAGAATTAGTCAAACATGCGAAAAGGGTTCCATCGTCAAATTCAACAAAACCATTAACGTCGGTCACTCTTTCATGGGGATTGTCCCACGAAGTCCACCAAGAATCACCACCGTCAACCGACATACTTATACCTCTAAAGTCGCCAACATAAAGCGTGCCGTCAGATGCCTTGATGAATGATCGAGGTGCCGAAAAGGAAGCATATCCCAACGGGTTCCATGAATATCCATCCCATTTATATAAAGGGGATGTACTATTAATGGAAGCATACAACTCATCGTCTTCGGAAAGATACAGAAAATCAACAGATTGGTTTTCAAACCCCACGCACTGCCAAGTCTGACATGTGTCTACACTTCGATAGACACCGTGCATTGATGCCACATAAACAGTGTCGATATTGCGCCCGACGGGATGATGGAACCAGTCCCCGTTTGTGTTGACTTCAATCCAGAAATCATCTGCCGACTGCGCTTGCATCTTCACCCCTCCCGCCATCAGCAGGAGCGCAAGCAGGGTGTAAAATCTTGCGTTTTTCATTTTTCTACAGTTTTAGAGTTCATGCCCGCAAAACTACAAAAAAGTCTTCAAAAAACCAAGCAGATAGGCCGAATACAGATTTTGTTTGGAGGTAATATTGATAATCAATCAGTTATCAAGAGCGTTATAAAGTTTTTTGTTGCCAATTTTACAAGAATAAATATCTAAACCGGCATATTTTGTATTGAAAAGAGTTTAGTTCTCATGGTGGATTCCAACAAATGATTATATTTGCAAGAAAAATACGAATCGGTATGAACAAACAACTCGAAATTAGGAACAGCACGGCGGAATTTCTGATTTTCCAAACAGAGGGGAAAGAAGACGGCATCCAAGTCGTTTACAAAGACGAGACCATTTGGTGTACACAAAAGGCTATGGCGGCATTGTTTGATGTGGATAGAAGTGTGATTACCAAACATTTGAAGAATATCTTTGATTCTGGTGAAATGGTTCAAGATTCAGTATGTGCAAAAATTGCACATACTGCCGAAGATGGTAAAACCTACACTACAAAATTCTACAATCTCGATGCCATCATCTCCGTGGGCTATCGAGTCAATTCATTGAGAGCCACGCAGTTCAGGCAATGGTGCACATACGTACTACGGCAGTTCGCCATACGCGGTTATGTCATTGACAAGAAGCGCATGGAGAATGGATCCTTCATCAATGAGGACTATTTCGAGCACCTGTTGGCCGAAATCCGGGAAATCAGGTTGAGCGAAAGGCGTTTCTACCAAAAACTGACCGACATCTACGCCACAGCCATAGACTACAACAAGGACGCTCCAACCACAAGGCTTTTCTTCAAAATGGTGCAAAACAAGATGCACTATGCCGTACACGGTCATACTGCAGCCGAACTCATCGTTGACCGCGCCAACGCCGAAAAAGAGCACATGGGACTGACCACATGGGAAAACGCCCCAAACGGAAAAATCGTGAAAACTGACGTGAGCATTGCGAAGAACTACCTGAACGAGTTGGAGTTGGAAGACATGGGACGATTGGTCAATGCCGCGTTGGACATGGCCGAGCGTATGGCCAACCGTCACATTCCCATGACCATGGAAGACTGGGCCAAAAGAATCGACATCATCCTACAAGCGGGTGGCGATGCCGTTCTAACCGATGGCGGTGTGGTTTCGGCGGATTATGCAAAAGCCTTCGCCGAAACCGAGTTTGAAAAATACCGTCTCATACAAGACCGCCTTTTCAAATCCGATTTCGACAGGTTTGCCGCCGAAAACCTCTTGCCGCTTGATGAGATTAAAGGAATTGAAGTTACAAAAGACTAAAGCCTCAACGCGTCGCTTCGGGTTTTGATGGCTTTATTCCTTCACCCACTTCCCCGTTTCTCTAAGGGCCGTTGAACCCGCCGAAGGGCCGCCATCAGAAGCATAAACCTTCCAAACATAAACACCCAAAGGCCAATCTGTTACATCGATCGCCGTCACGTTCTCCGTGAGGGCTTGGGTAGACATCAGAACAGTGCATTAACGGTCACTTGGCGAGGCAAACGGCGACTGTACATGTTGTTTTTCAGGCCAAATGGGGTAATATAGATGGGGACGAGTGTCTTTCTGGTTCCCGTCACCTTGCGGAAGACGTTCATGCGCTGCTGCATATAGGCATCATAGTCCTTGGTGATTTCGTATTCGCCTTGAGCGTATATAAATTTTGGCGCAATCTTGCAAAAAATACGAGATTGCGCCAAAAATAACAGTGTTTTTGCTGATAATCAAAACATTACATTATTTGCATTTCACCCACTTTCCCGCCTGCATCTTGACTGCTCAATGGTTTATCTCCTCACCGCCACGCAGTTCGTATAGCATATCCCGTCCGCAGCGGTGATGCGCAGCAAATAAACCCCTTCCATCAAGTCGCTGACATTGATTTCGTTAGCGTTTTGTACGGTTTTCACCAATTGCCCATAGGCATTGTAAATCTGCACTTCGTCGGGAAGGATGCCATCTATCGGTATCTTTTCCTTTGCGGGATTGGGATAAACCCCAATCGTACTATTATCTTCCCCAATTCCGTCATAAACCTTGAAATAAGCCACAAGATGCAAATCCTCAATCACATCAATGCCCAAAATCTCTTCCGTCGAAACGACAACTTCATCCGACTTCCAGCAATCAAATTCAAAGCCTTGTCTTGGATATGCTCTGGCAAATGCCCTGATGTTACAACAATCTGGCTCTTGGGTGACATAAGCGTATCCCATCTGCTCGTCGGCACTTTCCACTGTTATCTGGTATGGAAAAACTGCTGTGATGTTTGTATAATTAACCCAATATTGGTTGGTCGATTGAATGGCGAGATAATCGCATAGGGACGCACAAGGCACATAAATAGGTGTTGAATAATCGCCAAATGTATGTCCTCCGATAATTGGAGGCACCATCGCTTTAATGAAAACCGATTGTAAATCATAACACATAAACGCCTATGAATCCATAAAACTGACACAGGGCCCAATATGTACCGAAGTAAGATTGTTGTCATAGAAAGCAGCATAGCCGACATACTCAAGAGAATCGGGGAGTACCAAATCGCCTTCAATGCCGCTACTGTTAAACGCACTTTCTTCTATGGCCTTCAAACCTGTTCCCAGTTTAAGACTTGTCAAATAATGTGTATTGAAAAACGCCCACTCTCCAATTTCAACGCACCCGTCTCCTATAACCACAGATGTAATATTGGCATCAAAAAAAGCCTGTTCGCCTATGCGAGTCACGGAATTGGGGATGACGACATCGCAAGCAAGGTCGTCAAAACAATAGAATAGTTTTGCTGGAATATACTCCACGTTTTCTCCAATCGTAAGTGTATTAATACTTCTATTTCTATTCTTAGACGAACCGAAAGGTGGCGAAACCACATCATTGCAATGGGTTGCGTTGTAATGTATAATCTTCAAGTTAGAACAATCAAATGCATGATATCCAATGTTTTGTACAGATTCACCTATGGTTAGCTCGTGCACGGAAACCCAAGAAAAAGCCTCGGATCCAACAATAATCACACTATCTGGAATTACAAGATGGTGCCCATATCCGTTTGGGTTGGTACCATGGAATGCATATGAACCTATTTCAACCAAAGTATTGGGCAAGGTGGCCGCACCCAAAGAATAACAACCATAAAAAGCATGTGCCCCTATTTTTGTCACTGCATAGGTGACACCTTGATATTCCACGCTATCAGGAATCGTCAAATCACCTTGGGGCATTTCATAACCGGAATAATAGTTGTTTTGTCCGCCATAACAAGGATAAGTAACTGTTACGGAAACGCCATCGTCATTGATGTTATAGTAAAGCGTTTGTCCCGTCGAACATATTGCATCAAAATCGTAAGCGAAAAGCCTTGAAGCCATCAGCAGGAGCGCAAGCAGGGTGTAAAATCTTGTTGCTTTCATCGTACCGTTATCTTATTTGTGTAAACTTTTCCTTCCGCATCCGCAATGCGCAGCAGGTAAACGCCTTGCGGCAGGTCTGCAACGGAAATTTCATTAGTGCCTTGAATGGTCTTCACCCTCTGCCCAAGGGCGTTGTATACCTGCACCTCTGCAGCTTCAATGCCTTCAATTACAACTCTATCCTTTGCTGGAATGGGATAAACCTTGGTAGAGCTTTCCATGTTTTCGCTTACTGCATCCGGAATAAAAGTACAAGAATACTCACCGTAATGGTAAAGCATAGTAGTATTACCCTCCTCATAATAGCATCTGATATAGCAAAACTCTCCGCTATCATTGCCACCGCCATAACAAGTCAGCTCATCGGGGAACAATCCTTTATCATATCCAATCCCGTCGATAATCCATCCCTCAAAAATCGAATCTGTACCCCCATCGCTTTCATAAGCAGTCACATGTTGCCTTCGGTATGATATATCATAATATGAATCGCCAACAATATATCCAACACTGTCAACCGTAACAAGATACGTACATTCAGCAACATCACAATACCACGAATCACCCACTTCGGCGTTGAAGTCATACAACACCGTGAACGCATCCTTCGTTTGATTGTACCAATAAACGATATTGTTTTCCTGATAAACGTATTGATCGTCGTTGACCACACTGCAGGTATGTCCATGTATTTCCTCAACGCCTGTCACTGAATACCTTACGTAATAGAAAGGAGGTTCCGTAATCGGTCCATTGGATAACACATGGAAATACCACTCCGCTCCTTGGGGTGCAAATTGCCTGCTTTGGTTTACGATTTCATCAGCTCGTAAAGTGCTCCTATAATAAAGCGGAATCCATTCATAGCTTTGAAAGTAATACCAGCCCATAGTATATAAACGTTGGTCGTTGCACATGTACAGTTCTTCCCTTTGTGGCCCGCTGGCCCATGAATATATATATTCACCGACTGGGATGAAATGCTCGCCATGATCGGTCGAATACAACAATATGTTGTGTGCCTGACCGAGACGCTGTATTGTGAAAACAACATCGTCATCAGAGACCGCAATGGTGTATCTCCCTGTAAAGTAAACACCATTATGATAGATGAAATTATGGTAATATGTTTCTGCTACAATGATGTTGCCTTCATTATCCAATTCCATCTGTCTTATATATTCGGATTCAGCCTTCAGTTCCCACTGCGTCATGTCATACGTCGTAGCACTGTAAATTCCAGTAGTATTGCCAACATAAACATTTCCGGCTCTGTCGGCAAGCAAGCCTATGCAGGTCTGGTCATCGTCAAGGAACGGTAGCATCGTCTCGTTCCAAGTCCCACCACCGTCGATTGTCCACGCCAAAATGTTGTTGCTGCATATAAACAGGCTGTCGTTTGAGACAGAATACATCCTGTCGACATAGTTCCGATTGATTCCGTTCGGTTGCTCAATCCATGTGTCGCCGTTGTCGTCGGAATACCATATCTTACTAGTGTGGTCATTGAAGACAAAGATTCGTCCCTGCTTGTTAATCAGAAACTCTGAAGTTTCCACATTACTCTGGTCATAAATGGGTTCCATAGTCTCGCCAAAGTCTCGCGAACGATACAATGTTTCTTCATAGCCGTCACTGTAAAACCTGTCGTCATTGGCTGCCACACCAATTAACCCATAGGGATACAACAAATCAGTCCAAATGTTCTGCGCCTCCAGAGCCCCAAACCATCCGAGGCACAGTAAAAAGATAAACTGTTTTTTCATAGTTCTATAGTTTTATTTCCAGCAAAAGTACTGATTATTAATAAATGTCAAGCTTTTTAATCCACTTCCCCGTTTCCGCTAATTTGCCGTTTGAAATTACCTTCCAAACATAAACACCCAAAGGCCAATCCGTTGCATCAATCGCCGTCACTTGTTGCGTGAGTGCTTGGCCGTGGATGAGCCTGCCGTTGATATCGTACACTTCCATGCGGGCATTTGGCAAAGCGGTATAAATATTGAATATGCCATGACTTGGGTTGGGGAACAACGCACAACGGTCAGCGGAACTTTCTGCCACTGACCATAGATTCCTCTCCCAAGCAACCTGCTTGACCGAGGTCTTCCATTCGGAGTAAACAGCTTGAACTTCAACAACATAAAACGCACCCCATTCAACTGGAAAAGCATAGGATAATTCCGTTATGTTCCCGGCCACCCTATCGCCATTGACAAAAACATTGTAACCTATCGGGCTACCCTCAACAGGTACATTCCATCTTGCCATGAGATATTCTTCGGTTGTCGTGCCTTTTTGCTCCGACGGATGCAATATTTCAAGTTTCTCGACGGGATAAGGATGCTCATCGGTATATTCGTAGGCAAAACAGCTATTCAGGACTTCCTTTTCAGCGAAGGCCATGCACAACTTTACAGGAGTCTGGTTGTGCTGCACCCAAATGGCCACCTCCAGATCGTCCATCTCCTCGACATGGGTCGATGACATGTCGAAAGTGAATTCCAATTGTTGGCATTCGCATGCCACAAAATGGAAGGGCGAGCCATTGCCATCGGGCAGCATCTTCATCATCACGTGATGGAACGAAGTTTCTCCGCTCGTGCTGGCGTTGCCGAAGGTCTCCTTCTCGTTGACGGCCACGTGTACCTTGGCATCTATGTCGATGTAAGGCATAATGTCGGCCTTGACGGTGATGTTGTTTCCATCGATGCTGAAAGAGCCTCTAATGTCCACAAAGGAGGGTTTCTTGACAAGTTGCTCAAAAAGAGATTGTTGAATAGGCCCGATTTGTTGGGCGTTGCCGTCGGGATAGCAGCGTGGAACAAACTGCAAGTCATAGTAAAGGCCTCGTAAACGCGCGTCTTCAGTGAAATACGGGTCGCCAGGTGCGGGACCGTGCATCTGGTAGGCGGTATAAGTGAACCGACCCTCGTTGGCTTCGCAAAACCCGTTCATCGTCTCGCTAAAAGGGAGGCATCCGGCGCAAGTCGAGGAGGCGAAATGTTCAAGCATGGGAAAACGCTCCACACTTCCCAAAGCGACAACGATTGGCTTGCTGCGGGAATCGTTATCGGCATCCTCGTCGATGATGCCATTGACATAGTCGATGATGACGGACAACGAATAATCCCCAGGCTCCATCGTCACGGGTTGGGCAAAAGTCAAGATTTGGCTGCCCAACGAAGGAACATCTACAGGAAAAGTCTCTGTGACAGGCCAATGGCCATCAATCTCGAATGTAGCCTCGACAGAATGGACAGGCATGATGCCAAAATTGAACACCTCCACGCTGACCCGCAGATTCCCCACCGAAACAATATCGGGAACTGCCACTTCCTGAATGCCAAGGTCGAGGTTTTGTAAGGAGAAAAGTTTCACATCGTCGAAATACCAAGCGTTGATGCCGTTGAAATCTCCGCTGATGAATAGGCAGAATCTGACGTCGTGCTGACCCATGTCGGGTGTTTGCACCTCGAAACAGACGGAATGGTTTCCGCTCGCGTTGTAAACCTCGCTCCATGCTTGGTGCCAAGTCATGCCGTTGTCAGATGATGTAGCCACACCGAGGGTGCTTGTCCCCTCATTGTGGTCAAGAAAATGCTTGAAGGAGATGAACAGATGCCCGACTTCCGTCAGGTCAAACGAAGGCGTAACCATACGAGCCTCACCCGTGCGGTGATTACCTTCGTAAAACACCAGTTCGTTGGCGGCATCGCCAGCATAGTTCGTCTCGGAAACCATCCACAAAGTTTGCGCAACACCATCCGCCATCCAGCCCACGGGCAACGAAGTGCCATCGAATGACTCATCCATAAGCATGGCGCGGTGTTGGGCCACGCCCGAAACGGCCATGGACAAAACCCAAGCCAATAACAATACTCTTTTCATATCCCTTTGATATTATTCATCTTGCACCAAACGAACCGATGAACTTGAACATTTGTAATTATAGGTATCCGCATCCACACGCTGCCTGTTGAAATGGAAAAGGCTGGCATAATCTCGAGATCCTTGGGGCGTCGACGACCAATAAAAGCCTCCTTCGTGCATCTCAACAAGACCTTGGTTATCGCATTGGCCTGCGGCAGGAATGAAAACCGCCCCAAGGGCCTCAAAAGTGTTCTCCCAATCGGCGACATCGATGATGTTGGTTGTGAAGTCTATTGATATCCACTGGTTAACGGCTGCCAAAGGATAATAGTTACGGTTCCAACCATCGGGAAGGACAATGATTCCGTTGACTTGGTTCACTACGGCCTTGGCATAACAATCATAGCCATAGTCGTATCTGCGCGTATTAAGAAGATAGGTCCATTCACTGCTCGTAAGCGTCCGCCATTGCCCAGCAACATTGCCGCCATTGCTGATGGCATTGAAAACGCCCCAATCGGAACAGGCATACTTACCCGTCAGTCCGTAAGGATGCGGAGGACCATAAGTGTAAGCCATCTGATTGGGGAAATTGCCAAAATACCGTTCATACGGCTTAAATCGCTGACGGTCACCACAATCCCATCCACTTGTGCCCCAACAGTAAAGGTCAAACCAGCCAAGATAAGAGAAGCCGACATCCGAATTGGCCTCACCGATGTAATCGTATTGGTGCTCGGCAAAGCGCCATTCGTAAATTTCGCTATACGCATCGACAATCCTGCATTGAAGATTGCCTTTCGAGAAACGGACGCGCTTGTTTTGGCTAACTGTAAAATACCCCTTCAAAGTGCCTTCCGGGCCGTCGGGGAGTTCGCTGTCGGTGAAAATCTCACGTTGTTCGCTGTAGCCTACTCCGTCCTCGTTGATGGCGTAGGCACGGAAATAATAGGTCGTGCGCGGTGTCAGGCGGTTGACAAAACCCGAATAATAGCCCTCGCCCGCCTCTGCGTCGCCAAGGTGATTGTCGGCGATGGTCGGCAAGGGGTTTGTGCCCCAGCAAATACCGCGCTCGATCACATACGAACCACTACCACCCAAAACTTGGGCAAAGAACTGGACGACAGGCGACACGATCAAAGTCATATCGGTGATGGACACCAAAGGCAGCTCACCTAAAGTACTGAAGCTAACCTGGTTGCCGTAAGTGACACCTTGCGTCGTCTTGAAATAGGCACGGACAAAATAGGTGTAATGTGTTGATAGTCCTGTCATTGTGCAGGAGAAAGTCGCCGTGTTTCCCGTCGCCAAGGCGTGGAAATGGTCGATGGTCGGATTGCCGGTGATGTTCCAGCAGATGCCGCGCTCAATGATGTCGTGACCACCGTCGGAAACGATTTCGCCGCCGCAAACGGCCGAGTTTTGGGTAATCTCCGTGACCTCCGAAGTAATGATTTGTTCGGGAGCATGGTTTTCGGTGGTAAACAGCACCTCCTCGCCGTAAGCTGTCCCTGCCGCATTGGTGGCGTATGCTCGAACGCAATACGTTGTATTGACCTCAAGTCCAGTCAGGTTGACGCTGAAACTTCCCATGCCAGTGCCGCTTTCGGCATGGTCTCCATTGAGGTCGGGCAAAGGCGAAACGCCCCAACAAAGCCCTCTTTCGGTGACTTCGGCGCCACCGTCAGCCGTCACATGGCCCTGCCCGACAGCCGTGGTTAAGGTAATGTCGGTCACGGAGCCCGTCGTCACAATGGGCGGAATGGATGGAGCGGGTGGAGTGGCCATGGTGTTGAAATGGATTTCCTGGCCGTAACTCGTTCCAATCGCGTTAGTGGCGTAAGCACGAACATAATAAGTCGTGTTTGCCGCAAGATTTTCCATATCACAGGAATAAGTTCCAAGGCCTTCGCCTGCGGATAAATGAAGACTTTCAACGGTTGGATTCGGTTCGGTGCTCCAGCAAAGGCCACGCTCGGTCACAGGCGATTCTCCGTCTGAGAAGACGGTGCCGCCACCCAGCGCCGTAGTCTCGGTAATGTCGGTCACGGAAGCGGTAGTTACTTCGGGGCATCCATATTCCAAAGTGGTAAACCTTATCTTTTCACTGATGCCCCAGCCTGCGGAATTGCGGGCAAAGGCGAAAAGACTGTAGGTGGTGCCAGGTGCAAGACTGTCAATCGTCGCACTGAAACGTCCCAAACCGCTTTCGCAAAATACAGTGTCAGTGATGGTCTCTTGCCAGCCATAACAAAACCCACGTTGGGTCACAGTGTCGTTGCCATTGTCGGTCACCTCTGCAAAAAACATTGCCGTTGTATACATTACCACAAGCGTATCCTCGAACAACTTGACCCTCGGTAACTCGATTTCATCAACCTGTTCTGGCGTATCTGGTTGCTCTGGCGCTTCCGGCGTCTCTGGCTCTTCGGGTTGCGGCTTCTTGCAACTGGAAAGGGCCAATGTCACCGATAGCAGGAGCGCAAGCAGGGTGTAAATTTTCGTTGCTTTCATTGGGGTTCGGTTTTGAAATTTTCGCAAAGTTAATGATAAAGATTACTTGTCAAGAGCTTTTCACGGGCAACTCCTACCTTGTCCATACTTTTTCTTGTTGCCAACTCTTCAAAATATTGTTTTTCAATGATTTGAAAAATAGCAGCAAAACGGCTTGTCCCTATTTTTTTGACAACACGCAATCTGTTTTCATTCCTCCAAAGGTATTTTCATTCCTTAATCCACTTCCCAACTTCCGCTTCCTTCCCATCTACAATTACCTTCCAAACATAAACGCCCTCAACCCAATCCGTTGCATCAATCGCCGTCACGTTCCCCGTGAGGGCTTGGTTGTGGATGAGTTTTCCGTTCGAATCATACACTTCGACATAAGCATTTGGCAAAGCCGTGCGGATATTGAACACATCTTTTCCGGGGTTGGGATAAACTGATGATAAAGCAACAGACTCGTTGCTTTCATCAACAGCTTCAATACCATCCTCGAACATCGGGATGTTGTAAGGTTCATAAACAGACACCCAATGCTTGTAAATTGAGGGATCTTCTTGCATATCCACCCAAGCGTTGAGGGCATCCACCATGACATCGGTAGAAGTGGAGCCTACCATCACACTTGTTTCCAGTTGGCACGGACCTGTGGGCAAGAACTCTGCGCATTGGGCGACATCGCCCAAAGTAAGTCCAAACAAGCCAGCATATTCATAATTGTTCCAAATATGGCCATAGCAGTTTTCCACAACACAACCTTCCATGTTTTGGCCAATAATCGAGCCGCCATAAGTGGCTCTAATTAGCGAAATGCTCTCGGCAAAGCAGTTCCTCACCACTGCCTTATATCCGCCTGTTTGTGATTTTGGATCCGTTTCGTTAAAACAAGCCACTCCACCCAACGCATATCCGCCGCCTACCATCTCCACTATATATCCATACCAGAAACAATTACTCACTTCAGCATTGGCATAACCGCCCTCCGATAGATTCATATAAACGACACCTCCTCCTTTCTCGCAAATATTCATCGCATCTTCTCCAAATACATAAGCACAATTTCTTACGATAGAATTGCGGTTCATGCCAACAATGCCTCCAAGGGTGGTTCCATCTCCGTTAATGCCCATCCGCATCTTGTTAATGCAACCATCCACCACAGAAAGAGAGTCTGCAAAACCTACAACCCCACCAACATAATGATCTTTCAAGAGAGGAATGACGGACATAAGATTGACAGTAAGCACTCCAGAATTGAGAGTGATGTCTTTTACCGTGGCATTGCGAATATATCCAAACAAACCAAAGTCAAAATTGGGATCCTCATCATCATTACCATCTGCATTGCAACCAATATATAAACCGTCAATGGTGTGTCCTCCTCCATCGAAAACACCTCTGAAAGGATGTTCTTGAGTACCTATTGGCGTGAAACGCAACTTCGCTATGGCTTCGAGGTTGATATCGCCTGCCAGTCTAATGGTGTGTCCATTAAAGTCGTTAGGACTACAGCCGTTCAGACCGTTCACCACACTAGGCAACCATGCCAAGCCTTCTGGAGTGGAGATCTCAACATCTCCGTTGTCATCAGCAGAATAGCCTTCTGGCTGATTAGTTACAGCGTCAATCCAAAATGGATATGAAGTGAAAGGCCAACTTCTATCAGACCTTTCTTTTTCCGTTCCGTCCACGCCTTGGGCATGGCACCATGTCGCCACAAGGAGAAATGCGGCAAAGATAAATGTATTTTTTTTCATATTTTGTTGATATTTAATTTGTTATTCCTTAATCCATTTTCCACACTCCGCTTCCTTCCCATCTACAATTACCTTCCAAACATAAACGCCCTCAGCCCAATCCGTTGCATCAATCGCAGTCACGTTCTCCGTGAGAGCTTGGCTGTGGATGAGCCTGCCGTTCATGTCGTACACCTCTATGTGGGCATTCTGCAAGGCCGTGCGGATGTTCATGCAATTGTTGCCAGGCGACGGGTAAACCTCCGTACATTCAGCAGTCTCCTCGCTCACTCCATCCACCGACCAATACACCCGCACGAAATACTCAAATTCGTTGTATTTCGAGCGTGCCGGGGCGGAATAGCAGTCGATGTCTTGGTAATAGGCCACCACTTTATAAAGATAGAAGGTCTCGTCCTCTAATGAGGTGTTGTCGGTATAAGATGTGGAGCCAGCACCCAAAGTCTTGATTCTCTGCCAATTCATGTCTGCTTCCTTCGTACGGTAGACATAATATCCCGACAAGCCCGTGTTGGGTTGCGGCGTTTCCCAAGTGAGTTTCACCTTGTTGCTGCTCGTCATCTCAAACCAAAGGTTTCGGGCAGGCTGGCACCCCTCGCCCACCGTGGCGCAAGCCTCGTTGGTCGGGTCGCTCTCCCCTCCTTCGCAAAAGGCGGTCACATAGTAACAGTTGCCGCCAAAGTTTGGTTCTTCGTCGACAAACCCCGTTTCCTGACCCAATACCGTAACCAACAAAGTCCCATCGCGATACACGTTGTAATACTCTGCTTCGGATGAATCGAACCAATCCAACACGACATGGTCATCCTCCGCGAAAGCATACAATTCGATAGGCGCACCGCAATCCGTGCCATTGCCGCAGCTGTTGTTCGTTCGCAGGAAAATCCCGTCAGGCAAATCGGCAGGCGCACCAGAATAGGAATAAACAACCTGATTCTCAGCATCCTTAATCACGAAGCTCACATCACTGACGGAGCTATTGCCTTTCATCCAAGCCCACGAAACGCGACCCAAAGGCACCTCGACATGAAGCGTCTCGCTCGAAGCGTTTGCCGAAACGGTGGCAACCACCTGCGAAGCATTGTTAATCACCTGAATGGTAGCCCCTTGCCAACCCGTGAAAGAAGTTGTGCCAGCCACCACCGTCCATGTGCAACTGGGACCAAAGCGCACTTCCTTTTGCGAAGCTATCAATCCTTGAACGCCATCGTTGACCGCATACACCTGATAGTCAAAAAGGCCGTAATGCGGCACTTCGTCGGTGATTTGCATCGTTGCGCCTGGCGTGACGTTGTTTTCGGTATAGACCACCACCCCATTGCGCTTGACCACGATTTGGTCGATATGGCTCAAATTGCTGTTGTTCAAGGTCTTGTTTGGATTTGTCCAATGCAGATTGGCGCTATACGACTCGTCAGAAAGCGGTTCAACCGCGAAATCGGTGGGTGCCTTTGGTGTCGCATTATACACTGGCAGCGGCC
Source organism: Bacteroidales bacterium UBA4243 (assembly GCA_002396205.1). Taxonomy (GTDB): domain Bacteria; phylum Bacteroidota; class Bacteroidia; order Bacteroidales; family F082; genus Limimorpha. The sequence goes on along the minus strand of DGXB01000100.1, from coordinate 22,783 downwards.
TGACGTTGGCCACCATTTCTTGGCTGATGTTCCAATTCTGGTTGTAGGTTTGCAGGTTGTCGATGCTGAAATAGCCGTCCAAAACACCGCCCCAGCTCCAATTGATGTGGAACAGGCCGTTGCTGTCATACCCATCGCAGATGAACGAATGGCCCTGACTGCCACCGTCTTTCCCTGAATACAGGATCGGAATGGCGGCATCCAAGGCATCATACATGATGGCCACCCATTCGTCGTAGGGGTAATCATCCCTCACCAAGTTTTGCGATGGACCATAGTCGAAATAGGAACTCAAAGCAGCCGGTATATCCCTTTGGAACGCGCCACTGGCATAGGCGCCGTAAAACATGTTGACACTCACCCCACAATGGTACATGGCCGTGGCCAAATATGGGTTATCGCCCTGCAACGACTCCGGCATTTCGTCCCAAAGATAGGTGGTTGCGCCAAAGTCGGCGGACAGATTGCCGTAGGGCGGACAATTGTAGCTATGCGAGCCTGTGCCCTGCTGCGGATGGCTCCAATACTTCATCACCTGCGCCATCGAAGTGGCGACGCAACCCGCCAAGGCACTGCCGCAAGGGCCATCCTCGTCCTTCGGACAAGCAGCATTGTAATAACATTCCTGGTCCCAATGGGTAGCAATCAAGGGCGCCACATTTCCGAGTTTTGTGGTCTGTGTCGTGCCGCAACGTTCAAGGTTTTCCCATTCCTGGGCAATCACAAAATCGGCTTTTTCAAGGTTTTCTTCCGCAAAATCAACGGATTGACCGTAGCCGTCAAGGAAATAGCCCAAGCCAGAAGGAATGTTGCTTTCGTCGAATCGGCCCGTTTCGGAATAGCCGAGAATCGGGCTTGTCAGGTCGCAGGCCGAAACGATGACAAAACCGTCCGTGGTGCCATTAAAGACATGGAACGAAGGATGGCCTTTTTCGGAAATGCCCGTATAGACCCACTCCAACTGAGCACTGTTCTTGAAATTGGCCTCGACGAACTTCGCGCCCAAGGCCTTGGCGCGCTCAACGCTGACCGTTCCGCCCAGCAGCGGTGCCGAGGCCATCAGCAAAACGGCAAGCAAACCGTAGAATCTGTTGTTTTTCATTTTATCTTGTTTTTAATTGGTTTATTTTTGTCTTTTCGCTTTGCGTCACTGCGAGGAACGAAGCAGTCCAGACTTTGGGTTAACTCTCTGGATTGCTTCAATGCGTTCGCAATGACGAGACGGATAACGCAAATTGTTCATTCTTTAATCCATTTTCCGGTTTTAACAAGCGTCGCTGAGCCTGTCGAAACGACTTTCCAGAAATACATTCCCGAAGGCCAATCCTCTGTAACGACAGTCGTAGAATAGCCCTGAATTTGTCGCTCAAACATCATTTTTCCGTTGAGGTCATAAACCACCACGAAAGCGTTCTCCCAATCCGTCAAGACATGCAACTCATCCTTGCCTGGGTTGGGATAGACACAACTTGGGGCAGTTTCTTCATCAACGGCATCCCAATCGGGGGCTTCGAGGGCACCGAAGTCGATACGGCCATTGATCACGCGAGGATTGCCAGCAAAATCGGTTTCGGGATAATACTGGCTCATATTGGTGGCTCCTACGTTGAGACAAGGCGACGTCTCAAGCAAAGCCCAATGGGTTGCTGTTGTTGAATGGTCATATTCCGAGCCAATCCCTTCCGTGGGTTGGACAAATTGCGGGTCCTCACAAATCGATCCCTCGTTGCCATCGGCACAACTGACGCAGTTGCTGAAAATGGTCGGGTCGGGATGGCTTGGATCCATTCGTTCAAAATGTATCTGCGGCATATTCAGCGGCAAAAAATCGTACTCATCGTTGCCATACACGATGTTGTTGTAGATCTTTTGCTGGCCATTGGTCCAAATGCCTGAGCCACGACCGTTAAGGAACCCCTCGCTTTGGTTGTTGACAATCGTGTTGTTGTAATAATGCGAATAGTTGGGGGCAGTGGTACCCAGCACGGGCGAATAACCGTCGTTGTTGACGATGACATTGTCGTGCAAGCGCCCAACGCCTTCCCAACCGAGGTACAACGTGCTGCCGTGGTTGCCGTGGATGTAGTTGTTGTAGACCTGCGGCCCCTGAGCCGACAGCGACAATTCGCCAACGTGCATATCAAGAGCAGTTCCATAATGCCCCGAGTTGTTGTAGAACTCGCAATCGTGTACGGTGAAATGCCGCAAGCCGCCCAACGTAGCACTCGCGCCCCACCACGCATAATTGCCGTGGAAAGTGCAATACTCCATAAGTACGCTACCAGGATTGAGCACATACATGGCACCACCGCCACTCCCTGACGGCGAACTGGTGTTGTGGTCGTTGCGGTTTTGCGAAAAACGGCAATGGGCGAAATGGCAGAACTTCTTGTTTCTCACCTCGACTCCTGCGCCAAATCGCTCATTCTCAGGTGCGCCCGTGACAATCTTTCCAAACTCGACCTCGCAAAACTCCATGACCACAGTGTCCTGCGCATTGCTTTGGTCGGAAAGCAAATGGATGCCGTGCCACCCCGATTCCGCCGTGGGATTGTAGAAGTCGGTGGTGTCGCGTGCAGTAAACACAATGGCGTATTTGTCCATTCCTTGGGCGAAAAACGAGCCGTTGTGGACCTTGATGCGGTAATAGCCTTCGGCAATCACCCAAGTGCCTTTCGTAATGGTGAGGCGAGAAAGCCCTGTCTCGTCAGGCTCGATGTTGACATCGCCCATCAATTTCACCGTGTCGGCATCCCAAAGCACCGCGCCCTGGTATTCGCCCGACACCTCAATGGTTTGCGCCGACAGCGTGACCGCCAAAAGCAAAAGCGCAAACAGGGTGTGAAGTCTAATCTTTTTCATTGTACTTATGAATTATAGGTTTGTTTCTCTTCCGTACTTGTCGTCACTGCGAGGCACGAAGCAGTCCAGACTATTGGTTTTCGGAAAACTTGTTTCCTGGATTGCTTCGTCGTGCCTCCTCGCAATGACGCGATGCGTGTCGAACACAATGACGCAATGCGCGTCGATGCAAAACTATAACAAAAAAATGCAAAAAAATCAATGGGAAAGGCCGATTACAGATTTTTTTCAATAGCCAATATTGACAATCAAATAGTTAGCACAATTTGAGTACAGATTTTTTCAGCCCAAAAGCGGTGAAATCGGGTCGGAACCCGTCGTTTTTTTCAGGTTGGAGCGGTATTTCATCACCGTGTTTTCGCTCAGATTGAGCAATGCGGCCTCCTCCTTGATGCGGAAGCCCAAAAAGTTGAGCACGGCCACCGTGCGCTCGTTTTCGTTGAGGTCGGGATAGGCCGATTTCAGTTTTTCCATAGCTTGGGGATAGGCAGCCTCAAACTCGGCCATGATGCGCCTCAATTTGTCTTTTTCTTCTGACTTGTAGATGACATTCGCCCGCTTTAGCAACAAGTCTTGCGAATGTTGTTCGGCGGTCTCCAAGTCGGACTGCAACTGGTGTTGGGTCTCGCGGAGCACTGTCGCTTCCATCTCCTTTTTCTTGCGGTAACGGTTGACGAACAGCCACAACAGCAACAAGGCAATGACGAGCAGTGCAATCAGCAGATAGAGTTTCAATCGATTGGTTTGGTGCTCGTTCTCAACACGTTGCAACTCCATTTGTCGATCGTATTCGTCTTTTACTTCGGCTACACTTTTGCCACTGCGATCGTATTTTTGCCTCGAATCCATATACTTCTCCGCATACCATATAGCACTATCCATTTGACCCAATGCCTCGTAAGACTTGTAAAGATACATATTGGCATTCATCTTCCACACCTCCAATCCATATTGATCCACAGCTTGTTGCGCAAAATATATGCATGAATCATATTGCTTCAGCTCGAAATAGGCATGGGCCAATCCGTCTATCACACTTGCCTTGAATTTGGCTGTTTGGTCATCCAAAATCCTTAAGGCGCTTTTCTCCTCCATAATGGCCTCCCGCAACAACTGGGGTCCGTCCTCACTTTCTGTTCGCTTTTGCTTCTCGTAACGATAAAGCGCATTCAGGGCGGCCGAACTGTGGCAAGCGGCCAACTTTTGGACATCACCCGTCATTTCGGCTGAGTGAAAGCCCTTTTCAAGGTACATCGCGCTACTGTCATATTCCTTGAAACGAAGGTATAACTCGCTAATCATGAGTGCAGTATAGCAATGTTGGTCAAACCATTGACGTTCTGACAAGGATTGCTCGGCCTCTTTCAGCACCTCCATAGCTTCCGTATGGTAACCGAAGTCGCCGTAGGCCGACCCAAGACCACTATAGATTTTGTATTTCAAGCGGTCAATCACATCTTGTTCTGTGGTGGGAGTAGGCTTAAAACGTACCAACCGCTCGTCAACATGCTTGCATTGGTCGATGCTTTGCTTGGCTTTCAAAAAGTTGTCGATACAAAGCCACCGATGCTGAGGCGACGAACGGTAGGCATAGCCTTTGGCATAATACGACCATGCCTCAAAATACTTGTCGTCGCCACCAGCAAACTCATTGTCAGCCACTTGTAGAAGCGAGTCTGTTTCAGTGTCATAAAACCTCATGTTGAACAAAACATCCAATTGCAACAAGCAATAATGCGCCTGTTCCTTTTTTGATAACCCCGAAACATCCAGCGTATCAAGGATTTGCATGGCGCTGTCGGGATTATTTGGGTAGAAACACTCCACGCGATAGAGCATGTCCTCTTCGGGCGGCGGCGCTTCGTGTTTGGCGCAGGCGACCAAAATCCCGAAAATCAGGAAAGCTATGTTTCGAAGAAATTTCATGCGGCAAAGATAAGGAAAAAAACAAAAAAGTTGCAGCATATTGAAACTTTTGTGTACTTTTGCCGCATGGAAAGAAAGATCATCACATTCGGCGACCATTTCAAGTCATTTATCGATTCAGTGGATGAGGGTGTCAGACGGAAAATCGACTATATTTTGGATATGCTGAAAACCCTGAAACGCATCAACTCCAAGTTTGTGAAACTCATAAAGGATGGTGTTTACGAATTGAGGGTGGAATGGGATGGCAACATTTATCGGGTGTTCTTTATTTTCGACGAAGGAAACATTGTCGTGCTGTTCAACGGATTCCAGAAAAAGACCAGGAAAACGCCACAGGCAGAAATAGAAAAAGCATTGAAAATCAAGGAGGAATACTATGAATACAAGCGAAAACATGATTCAAAGTTATGACGAGGTTCTTGACGCAAAGTATGGTGCAGTTGGTACAGAGGAAAGAGAGGCTTTCCGCAAGGAAGCCTATGCTTTCTATATGGGTCAGGTAATCCGAGAGGCCCGAAAAGAGGAAAAAATCACCCAAAAGGAACTCGGGAAACGCATTGGTGCCAACAAGAGCTACATTTCGAGAATCGAAAACGGGCTTATCGACCCGACTATTTCCACTTTATACAGCATCATCAGTGCATTGGGGTTAAGAATAGAAATTGTAAAGCCTTTGGGATAAAACATCAAGAGCCCAACCATCTTCTTGTCGCCATTGGGATTGGTTAGGCTTTCGATGACTTTTAAGCTTTCTTTATTCCTTCACCCACTTCCCCGTCTCCGCCAATTTCCCTGAGCCAAAGGTCCCTGAGTCTGTCGAAGGGCCGCCTACATATACCTTCCAAACATAAACGCCCAAAGGCCAATCCGTTGCATCAATCGCTGTCACGTTCTGCGTGAAGGCTTGGCTGTGGACGAGCCTGCCGTTCATGTCGTACACCTCTATGCGGGCGTTCTGCAAAGACGTGCGGATGTTGAGCGTGTTGCCGCCTGGGTTGGGATAAACGCTTTGCGACGTCTGAGTTATGGATTCTTCCACACCCAAAGGGTCATCGGTGACATAGGCCCAAATCATGAACTGAAGTTGTTCAAACGGCCCATAAGTGGCGACATCAGCCCACTTGTTTTCCTCCATTTGCACCCAACGGGCATTGGGATCGGGGTTGTCGTCGTAACTAAACGCAGCCGAATAGGTCTCTGTCATGTCGGTCTCGGAGAAGACAATCCACAGATGCTTTGTAATATCAAGTTCAACGGGGTTGTCCAAGACAATATCGGTAAGGCCTTCGTTGCCTGTCGGAGCAAAGACCTGCTCGTCAAGCAAGGTAAGAGGCATGAACTCGTTGCCATAGTAAACCCCCAAGATCAAGTTTCCCATGATATAATAGTTTTCATACAAGGCCACTCGGGTCAAGGTGAACCCGTCGTAGGACTGCAGGACAGAAGGCGGGAACGACACCGCCCATGAGAAAGGAATCTCATAAGGGTTATAGGCAAGGTTGCTGCCATACACTTCGTTGCCATAATGAAGCCAGGCATCTTGTACGGAAACGACAGTTGGCTGTTTGAAAGGAAGAGCATCAGGCGCCTTATGGCACGCAAACAGGTTAGTTGGCTCATCCATGTTGCATTGTTCCTGGGCTAGCATCGTCGCTCCTCCCGCCATCAGCAGGAACGCAAGCAGGGAGAAAAATTTTGTTGTTTTCATCTTATTATTGTTTTATCCATTTTCCGTTTTCAACTTCTTTGTTGCCTGTATAAACCTTCCAAACATAAACGCCATTGACCCAATCCGTTGCATCAATTGCCGTCACGTTCTCCGTAATGGCTTGACTATGGATGAGTCTTCCGTTCATGTCGTACACCTCCACGCGGGCGTTTGGCATTGTGGTGCGAATATTGAGCGTGCTACCACCTGGATTGGGATAAGCTGTGGCCACAGCGAGTCCATGCAAATGGGCTTCCTCGACACTCACGAAATCCTCCGGCGTGATTTTGTAGATGCAATAGTCGCGATAGCCCGTGACGGTATTCATACGAGTTGCTGAAACGAGGCAACCTCCATCGGGACAAAATTCGATAGTATTGGGGATAACATGATAACCCGTGGGTTTGAAATAAATCTCATGCTGTTTGTTCAGGAACTCATCCGTTTGGGCCACATACAAATTATCATTGATATTGCTGCCAGCAAAGCTGACGTCCATCCAACCCATCATATACACGGTGCCTTCGGGACTGAAAGCCATGCCATAACCTTCGTCGTTCATCCTAGGGTTGATGATGCCCCAATCCCAATTCAACACGGCAAACTCCTCGTCGAAGACCCTCATGAAGACATCCAAATCGCTTCTTGACTTGTTGTCCGCCTTTGCATCATCTTTGCTCAAAGGGCCTTCACATCCAATTGAATAAGTCAACCCGTTGTAAGGATTAAGTCGGACAAAGTGAGGACACTCGAAATTGCCTATCCACCCGCTGATGTAGGGATGCGACTCGTAGACCTTCCCCGCGTCTTCCACTACGGCAATCGTGTTGAGGTCTTCGTCCAATGTGTAACAATTAACTTTGTATGGCCCGGGCTCCCTCAAAATAATGCGACAACCCAATGAGTCGGGGGCTGAGAAAAACTGGTTCGTCAAAGAGAAGGGTATGGAATCGAAAATCCGCTCTCTCACAAAGTTGCCTTGGCTGTCAAACTTGACCAAATGCATGGCTTCCCTGTCGTTGACAGACCAAACGCTGTCAACAGGATAGGAAATCAACAAACTACCGTCCTTTGAGAACACGGAATGAACCATTTCGGAGTAGAGAAAAGAATTGTCAGGATGGTTGAAGTCGAGGCATTCCCATTGACATGGATAATAGGTCCACGACAAGTCTTCGGGATCCAGTTCAATCACACAAAGCATGGGCAAGGTGTCGTTGTCATCCACCCGAAACTTGGCATAGCGGAACTTGCCGTTGTAAAAGCCGCCATGCCTCCATTGGCTCATCTTGTAAGGGATAGGGGCCTCGGCAAGTATATCGCCATTATAAGCCATTTTCAGCACCTTACAATTCTCTTCTTGGTTTCCGCCAAAAGCCAAAAAAGTCTTATCGTTATAATTCCTTATGGTGTTGAACCAAACGGAATCAGATTCGTAAATCGTAGTGAGTTCCGAGGGATACTCTTGCGCTTGCACTGTCACTCCTCCCGCCATCAGCAGGAGCGCAAGCAAAGCGTAAAGTCTTGGTGTTTTCATTGTACAGTTTTTTTATTGTTACTTGTTTTCTTGTCGTCGCTTGTCGTCACTGCGAGGCACGAAGCAGTCCAGACTATTGGTTTTCGGAAAACTTGTTCCCTGGATTGCTTCGTCGTGCCTCCTCGCAATGACGCGATGCGTGTCGAACGCAATGACGCGATGCGTGTCACTGCAAAACTATAACAAAAAACTGCCAAAAAACCAATGGAAAAGGCCGACTACAGATTTTTCTCAATAACCAATATTGACAATCAAATAGTTAGCACCATTTGAGTACAGATTTTTTCAGTCCAAAAACGCTGAAATCGGGTCGGAACCCGTCGTTTTTTTCAGGTTGGAGCGGTATTTCATCACCGTGTTTTCGCTCAGATTGAGCAGCGTGGCCTCCTCCTTGATGCGGAAGCCCAAGAAGTTGAGCACGGCCACCGTGCGCTCGTTTTCGTTGAGGTCGGGATAGGCCGATTTAAGTTTGCCCAAGGCTTGGGGATAGGCAGCCTCAAACTCGGCCATGATGCGCCTCAATTTGTCTTTTTCCACCGACTTGTAGATGACATTCGCCCGCTTGAGCAACAAGTCTTGCGAATGTTGTTCGGCAGTCTCCAAGTCGGATTTCAACTGGTGTTGGGCTTCTTGGAGTTGGTTGGTTTCGGTCTCTTTTTTGCGCCTATAGACATAGACAAACGCACCCAAGAGCAGCAAGCCTGCCAACGACACGGCCAGCATCCAATAAAGTCGGTTGCTCTTCCGTTGGTGCAACACTTCCTGTTGCTGCAGCTCCTCTTGCTTCTCGAATTCGTCTTTCACCTCGGCCATGTCCTTCATGTGCGCTTCGGGATGCTCCATGGCGTGCATCATGTCGGCAAAAACGACCGCTTTTTTCTCATCGCCCAAGGCCTTGCACGACTCATAAAGCCGTTTGTAAAGCGCATAATCCTCAAACAGCCTGTCGTTGGCCTGTGCCACTTCGATGGCCTGCTCCCCATAATAGAGGCAAGAATCGTATTGCTTCATATTGTAAAATGTCTCCGAGAGTCCTTCAAGCAACAACTGCTTGACGTAGCCATAACCATAATCCGCAGTGTCAGTCAAGCAAGCAAAGCCTGCATAAGTCTCTTCAATGGCTTTGTCGAGAAAACTTTGGCGTTCCTCTTCCGACGCATAATGATTCCCGCTAACCCTGAAATTGTAATAGCCTGCAATACTATGATGCATGTCTGCCACATCATCGGCATAGCCAAGGGCTTCGGCTGAAAGCAGCGCATTCTGGAAATAGACCAGGCTGCTGTCGAATTCCTGCATAAGAAGATAAGAATAGGCAAGCGAAGTCGACGAACTCTCCCTGTTGAAGTGGTCTTCCTTCTTGGCAAAGTAGGCATCGGCAAGCCGCAAAGGAGGGATGGCATCTGCAAAGTAAACTGATGCGGTATAGGTCATGCCGAGTTCAAGGTAGATGAAATGTGTGAGATCGTCAATCACCGTCTGCTCATCGGTGGATTTTGTCGAGAACTGCACCAAGCGTTTGTCCACATGACGACATTCTTCGATGCTTTGCTTGGCTTTCAGTATGGCATCGAGCGAGATCTGTTTGGGTTGCTGCATGTTTGTTGCCTTGTTGGCCATAAGCCAATAGGTCCAAGCCTCGTAATACTTGTCGTTGCCACCTACGAACTGGTTTTCGGCCACTTTTAGCAACGAATCAAGCTCCGCGCCATATTGTTTCCTGTTGTTGACAAGCAATGCACGCAACAAGCAATAATGCGCCCGTTCCTTCTCCGAAAGCACCGAAACATCCAATGTATCAAGGATTTGTATGGCACTGTCGGGCTTTTGCTGAAGGAAGCACTCTACGCGATAGAGCATGTCCTCTTCGGGCGGCGGCGCTTCGTGTTTGGCGCAGGCTACCAAAAGGAAACATGACAATAGTATGTGCAACCATGGCTTCATGGCTGCAAAAATAAGAATTATATGCAAATTGTAATCTACGAGGTATTAAAAAGCCAGAAAACCAAGATGAATTTTGAGGAAATGGAATTTTTTAAAGTCTATAATTATGAGATTTTGGAATAAAACAGAAGATTAATTTGTGAGGATTTGGAATTATATGTATTTTTGCAGCATAAGAAAAAATGATTATGAAAGAAAAAAGAGTGTTTAAACGTAAGATTTATAGCAAATTATTGGAATGGAAACAAGAAGAGGACGGAAAGAGTGCCATTTTGGTGAAAGGGGCGCGACGTATCGGGAAGTCAACCATTGTTGAGGAGTTCGCTCGTAACGAATACAAATCGTATATGCTGGTTGATTTTTCGGAAGCATCGCTGGAGGTGAAGTCGCTTTTCAATGACTTGATGGACTTGAATTACATTTTCCTTCGACTCCAAGCCATCTACAATGTAGTGCTTGAAAACCGTAAGTCTGTCATCATCTTCGATGAGGTGCAGGAGTGTCCTCTGGCTCGTCAGGCCATCAAGACGCTGGTAAAAGACCATCGCTATGACTACATTGAGACTGATTCTCTCATTTCAATCAGAAAGAATACAGAGAATATTATCATTCCGAGCGAAGAAACCAGCATCGAAATGTATCCGATGGACTACGAGGAGTTCCGTTGGGCTTTAGGCGACGAAGCCACCGTGCCTCTATTAAACCAATTCTACGAAAAAAGAATGCCGTTAGAGCAGGCTCTCCGCAAGTCAATGCGTGACTTTAGGCTGTATATGCTGATAGGTGGAATGCCTCAAGCTGTGAACGAATATCTCAACACGAACAATTTGAGCCGTGTCGACAAAGAGAAGCGTAAAATAATCAACCTGTATCTGGAAGACTTCCTTAAGATTGATCCTTCTGTCCGCGCTTCACGTCTATTCCGCGCCATCCCGTCTGAGTTGAGCAAAAATGCCTCACGTTATCAAGTAGGGAGCGTGCTGAACGACAGCGAACGCAAAAACCTGGATGAGGTGTTAGAGAAGATGCGCGACAGTATGACGGTGAATTTTGCTTACCACTCAAACGACCCCAATGTAGGCTTGTCTTTGAATTGCGACATGAGCCAGTACAAAATGTTTGTGGGCGATACCGGCCTGTTTGTGACACTAGCATTCTGGGACAAGGATGTTACAGAGAATGTGATTTACGAAAAACTGCTGAGTGACAAGTTGCCGGCAAATCTGGGTTATGTTTATGAGAACATCGTTGCGCAGATGCTGACAGCCAAAGGAAACAAGCTGTTCTACCACACTTGGCCTACTGAAAGCGGCAAGCACAACTATGAGGTTGACTTCCTGTTGTCACGTGGCACCAAGATATGGCCTTTAGAGATAAAATCGTCAGGCTATAAGAGTCATGTTTCGTTAGATGCTTTCTGCAAGAAATACTCAGATCGTATAGGAGAGCGATTCTTGGTATATACAAAGGATTATTGCCGTGACAAGGAAACCACTTTACTGCCTGTCTTGATGACAATGTTTTTATAATTCAACTTATTCCTTCACCCACTTCCCCGTTTCTCTAAGGATTGTTGAACCCGCCGAAGGGCCGCCCACCGAAGTATAAACCTTCCAAACATAAACGCCCAAAGGCCAATCCGTTGCATCAATCGCCGTCACGTTCTCCGTGAGAGCTTGGCTGTTGACGAGCCTGCCGTTGGTGTCGTACACCTCCACGCGGGCGTTTTGCAAGGCCGTGCGGATGTTGAGCGTGTTGCCGCCTGGGTTGGGATAGACATCGGTTGTCTCGTATGCCAAAGGTTCCTCGACACCCAAAAAATCGTTGGTGACATAGGCCCGAATCATAAATTGAAGATACACATAATAATATGGATTGTAGCTTGCCACGTCCTCCCATTTATTTGCTTCCGTTTGCACCCATCTGGCGTTGGGATTGGGATTGTCGTTATAGCTACAAGTGGCCGAATAGGTTTCGGTGAAGTCATCTTCGGTGAAGACTATCCAAAGGTTTTGCGTCGTATCTATTTCAACAGGCTGATCCAACGGATACTCCCACCAATCCATCAAATTATCTGCGGCTACCCATTGGCGGCTCATCAATGTGAGCGGCATATAGTCGTTCCCATAATAAACGCTAAGCCACAGATGCCCGGAATTGAATTGGTTCTCATACATAGCCACCCTGTTCAAGGTATAGCCTGCATAGGATTGGAGCATACTGTCGGGGAACATTACCGCCCACGAAAACGGGATGTTCTCAGGCCTATAGGCAAGATTCTCGCTGCAAATGCCGTTGTCATAATAGAGCCAATCGTAATCCCTACCTCCATCATCCCTTTGTTGTATAGCATTAGTGACACATGGTTTCCGACAATCAAACAAATCGGAAGCGTGTCGCAGCGCCTGCCCTTGCATCGTCACGCCGCCCACCATCAGCAGGAGCGCAAGCAGGGTGTAAAGTCTAATGTTTTTCATCGTATTGTGATTTAGTTATTGCTTGTTTTCTACTGTTATTTTGTAAACTTGTTGTTCAATACTTCAAATAATGCTCCAGCAGCGGGTTCACCTCGCCGTCGTTTTCGATAAGGCTTTGCAGCTGCGCCCAGTTCTTGATCATGCCGCGCTTCTCGCGCTGGTTGACGATGCGCTTCACCTGCTCGTAGTTGAGGTATGGATGGCCGACCAAGGTCTTGAAATCCGCGCGGTTGACGTCGATTTTGCGCAACTCGGCCTCACCTATTATTATATACGGCTGGATAGCGTTGAAGCGTGCCGAATCCATACCCTTCACGTCCCTCAATTGTTCCTTGTCGATGAAGCCGCCCAACTTGTCGCGGAACGCAAGAATGCGCGAAGCGGTGTAGCCTCCGATTTGCGGCAACTCGACCAAAGCGGTCGAATCCACCGTGTTGAGGTCGACGATGGGAATGGCTTTCTTTTCCTTTGGCTTGGTTTCTTCCTCAACTGGTTGGTTTTCTGACTTTTTCGAAGCTGTTTTGTTGCTTGAAGGTCTACCACCGACCTCCGGCAACACGATAAACGGCTCCAATTGGGCATATTCTTCCTCACTGATGGTGTAGAGTTTGGCCACATCGCTTTTCGAGTAGAACTTGCCGCCTTTGGCCCGATAGTTCATGATGCCGCGCACCTGACGGTCGGTGAGGCCCATCTGGAGCCATTCATCTTCCGTCAAAGTGTTGGGATTGAACGGGAAAGGATGCAATTCTGTCACTTCTTGAGGATTCTCGCTTTGTTTTTGTTGCATTTCCTCGATAGCCGCCTGACGCAAGGCCAAAAGTGAGTCCAAATTATGCAAAGTGCTTTCGCTCAGCGATTTTCGCGCAGGCCGAAACAGGCAGGCCAAAATCAAGACAAGGATGACCGCCATTATCGTGATGATGGCGACCCGCTCGCCTTTGCTGAACGAAAACCACTTACGAACCGGTTCCATGATGCTATTTAATCAACCCACTGATGAAAATAACGATGATGGCCAAAGGAGCCAAATATCTGATGATGAACAAAATAATCCTCTTCAAAGGCAATTTCAGCTTGCCGCTGTTGGTCACCTCGTCGAAGAAATGCGACTTGCCTAACCTCCAGCCCACAAAGAGGACAATGAGTAGGCCGCCCAGCGGGAGCAGGATGTTGGACGAGATGAAGTCCATCCAGTCGAAGACCGTCCTGCCGCCAAAGGCAAGTGACGTATTGCTCTTTAGGCTCAACGAAGCGAAGGAACCGATCAGCATGGTGGCGACACAAGCCAGCACCGTGGCCCACTGCCGCTTGATATGCAACTCCTCGGAGAGATAGGCCACCACCACCTCAAGCAGCGAGATGGTGGACGTCAGCGCGGCGATGGCCAACAGCACGAAGAAGATGATGCAGAACCAATAGCCGCCCATCATCTGGTTGAAAATCATCGGTATCGTATTGAAAACGAGGCCCATGCCCGCTTGCGGGTTGATGCCAAACGAGAAGGCCGCCGGGAAGATGACGATACCTGCCAACAGCGCGATCAAAGTATCGGAAAGCACGACCGAAAATGCCGTGGAAGTGAGGTTGTCGTCCTTCTTGATGTAAGACCCATATGTAATAAGTGCCCCCATGCCAAGGCTCAATGAGAAGAAGCCCTGTCCCAACGCACTGATGAGCACCTTACCCGTAATCTTCGAGAAATCAGGCTTGAAGAGAAAAACAAGGCCGTCTTTGGCACCTGGCAAAGTGGCAGAACGAACGCCCAAGATGACCAAGATGACCAGCAGCACGGGCATCAGGATTTTGGCATATCTTTCGATGCCGTTTTGCACGCCTTTAAAGACCACGAAACCCGTCAAGAAAATGAAGATGGCCTGCCCCATCACGTTGCGCCAGCCCATGTCGTGGAAGTTGGAGAAGTCTTGTTCCATCGCAGCCAAGTCCTTGCCTTGGAAGGAGTTGGAGACAGACTTCACAATGTATTCGAGCGTCCAACCCGAGATGGTGGAATAGAAAGCGAAGATGATGAAGCCGCACAATACCCCAATATAGCCCACAATCGGCCATGCTGACTTGGGTGCGAGTTTCTTGAAAGCTCCCACCGCGTTGCTTTGTCCACGGCGCCCGATGACCAGCTCGGAGAGCATCACGGGTATGCCGAGGAAGACGACCACAATGAGGTAAACCAACAGGAAAGCCGCACCTCCGTTGTTGCCCAACTCGCAGGGAAAGCGGTAGATATTGCCCAAGCCGATGGCCGAGCCTGCAGCGGCGGCAATGATGCCGAGCTTCGAGCCGAAGCCATCGCGTTTGTTTTTTTCTTCCATTGTAATCTATATAATATTTGACTCGGGACGCGGGACTTCGAGACACGGGACAATGACCCGCAGTCTTGCGTCTCGTAGTCTCGTGTCTTGTTTATCTCTTTTCTCCGTATGCCAAATCGCCAGCATCGCCCAGTCCGGGGACGATGTAGGCTTTCGCGGTCAGCTCTTCGTCAATGCTACCCACCCAAATGGTGACAGGCTGGCGCGAGAGGGTGCGTTGCACATAATCCAGTCCGTCCTGGCTGGCCACTGCCACGGCGATGTGGATATGCTTCGGTGTCATGTCGTCGAGCAAGCCGTGCAAGGTCTTGACGATGCTCTCGCCCGTGGCCAACATCGGGTCGCAAAGGATGAGCACCTTGTCCTCAACATCAGCCGAGGAATAATACTCGACTTTGATCTCAAAGTCCTCGTTCTTGTCGTATTTGCGGTAAGCCGCGATGAAAGCATTGTCGGCATGGTCGAACATGTTGAGCATCCCGTTGTGGAATGGCAGTCCGGCACGCAAGATGGTGGCAATGACGGGTTGCTCTTTCATCGTCCGCATCTCCTTGATACCCAATGGAGTGGTGATTTCCTCCTCTTCATATTCGAGGGTCTTGCTGATTTCGTAGGCCATCACTTCGCCGATGCGTTCGAGGTTGCGGCGAAAACGGAGGCGGTCTTGCTGGATAGTGGCGTCGCGCAGTTCGGCCATGAATTGGTTGAACACGCTGTCGGTTGCGCCGAGGTCGTTGATTTTAATCATAGGAGTTGGTTTTTATTGGCACAAAAATAGGAATTATTTTGATTATACGGACAAAAAACCAGTAAAAAAGAAATGGGAGTGATTTGTTTTCAACATAAATTGTCATTAATTGGGCACGAATTTTCCAATAATATTAATGAATAATTCGTGATTCATTTGTGACAATTCGTGTTAAGGTTATTTCTAAAACCACATAAAAGAAAACTCCTACGGAGTATACCCCATTGGCTCATTGTGTTTTCGTTATTAAATGGAAGCTCCTATGGAGCATTATAGAAGTTCTCAGACAAGAAATTATCCTTACTTCCTCTTCTTCCAAATGCTCAACAAGGTTTTGCCAATCGGGGAAAGCCGATTGAACGTGTATGAAGGATATTGCACTTCCTGGCCACCAAAACCAAGGTAGAACCTCGCTAAATTCGCATCATCGGAGCCCTCGAAGTCGAACGTTATGGGCTGGGTGGCATATTTTCGGATTACGCTGTCAAGCAAAAAAGTCATGGCTTGCTTGTCCTTGCCCTCCTGCTTCAAGCCTGAAAACAGGAAAGTGATGCGGTTGGCGGTTTTCATGAAAATGGCGCCACAAAGCAACTCGCCAACGCCTTTTTCGGTCACGCCCAAGAGGAAAGCGGACTTCCTGTTGACGGCCACCTGTGTCAATTTGGTCAGGCGGGCATATTCGGCATCACCCCATTTGTCGAGCAAGGCGCCACGGTTGTCGGTGAACAGAGCCACCACATGATAAGGAATCACCGTGTCGACAATCTGCAAATTATTGGCTTCAGCCTTCGCCAAATTGCGTTTCGTGTTGGTGTGGTAATTGGCCTTGACGCTTTCGTAATCGCGGTTCAAGTCAAGAATCACATTCCGATGGTATTCAACACCTTGAACGCCATCATTGAAAGCATTGCCTTCATTCAAACGGATTTCAGTGAATCGGTATTTTTGGGGGATGGCGTTCAGAAATTCTTCAGTTTTTTCGGGCGACAAAGGTTGCTTGGAAAACACGCCCAACTGCTGCACAAAATAAGGCTGGAAAAGGTAATGCACGCCAAACTTCTTGCCGCCAGTCAGTGGCATAACAGTCTGATAATCATCTTCAACAAGGGCATCCCATCTCGAATGGACGACATCGAGATACCATGAATAGGCATAGATATTGCCACATTGGGCGATGGTGGCGTCCCATTGGGCCTTGTCGATTTTACTATGTTCTAAGTATTGAATCATTGCTTTGCTTTTTCTGGATTGCTTCGTCGTTCCTCCTCGCAATGACGCTCAATGCTGCTCAGGCGTCATTGCGAGCAAAGCGAAGCAATCCACACTATTGATAAACGTATTCTATTAACTTTCTGTACATTTCAGGCCAGCCGACCCAGCGTTTCTCGCCGCCAAGGGTTTCATTGTGAGTAAGATAGATAAATGTCCCTCCCACCGCCTTCACCTCATCGACAAGTTGTTTGGCCAAGGCAGACGAGGCATCGACATCGAGTTTGAGATAGTCGCGCATGGTGCCGTCCATCAAGGCGAAAGGATGCACAAGCAGATTGGTAACCATGTCATTTTCAAGGTCGTAGAAGCGGAACGTATCGGCAATGCCCGCACGAAATCCCGCTTGCGAGGCGAAGCCCATCGTATAGTCGTCGCTGATGTCCAACTCAATGAGTTTCTGGTAGCTACGCGGCAGGTTCATTCTCAAAAAATGCTGTCGGCTCTTTGTAATCGGGCGATGCAACACCTCCGAAAGCCTCTCTATTTCAATCCACAACTTATCAATATCCAGATACGACGAAAACGAAGGATGGATGCCCACATCGGCATAGTCGCCGAGGGTCTTGATGAGACTTTGGAAGGCCGTCTTTCGGATGGAAATGTTCTTGTCGTTGGTATCGTAATCGCCACAGAGAATGAAATATATGGGCCTTAACTTGAACTCTTTTTGCAAGTCGAACTGGAAGTCGAACGAATCGAACGGGTCTTTCCGCTTGCCACGCAACACCTGATGGCGTTCACGGAGGTTTTCGCGGTCGCCAGCAGCCAAATCCTTGAAGAATCCGCCCAAGGTACGATAAAGTCCTTTGTGCTTGTAAGCCCAAGCCGCATCAATGTCGTAAGTGGGAACAAATTTGAACTTCATTTGTTTTATAACAAGTTCAGGATAAACTGATTGAAGTCGATTACCTAAAGCAACACTCCAAATGTTTACCAAAGGCTTTAGCAGCATTCCGTTCTCATACATCCACGTCGCTTCGGCACGGAAACGCCCGTATTGGTCGCGCACTTGAGACAGGTATTCCTCATAACGCGACACCAAAAAGAACGAGGCTGCAAACACATCGAACGGCATGAGGTTGCCATTGCCGAAAACCGCGTATGGTGCCTTGGTCCCCTCAAAGTCGACGGTGCGGAACGACTGTTCATGGATGTGTCGCTCAAAAAGCAAGTCAACAGCCTTTACAAAAGGCTCATCGCCAATGCGTTGCGAGCCATAATGCAGCTTCGGGCCATCGTATGCCTTGAAAGACTCGGCATCGGTGGTCAAGTCGAAGTCGATGCCCAATAACTGCTTGAGCATCAAGTCGAAAACATAAATCACACGCCCTGTGACCTTGGGGACAAGAACTAACATTTTCATAGGCACAAAAATAAACCATATTTCCTTGCATACGACAATTGAACAGGAAATAATCTAACACACAGCTTGTGTTTTCTTTGTAAAACACGAATTATCAAGAATTTATCACGAATTTCCCATGAATTATTTTTTGATAAATGCTAGAGAATTTGCTTCGCTGAATCTTCGATTTAATGGAAATTTATGTTTACAGACAAACAAAATGAAGATTTCATAGGCGATTCTGCCGAACCAACGCCGAAAAGTCGTATTTTTGTCGGTTTAAAACAAAGGCTGACCCGATATGGAAAATTTCGTCGTATCCGCTCGAAAATACAGGCCCATCACCTTCGACACCGTCGTGGGTCAAGGCTCGATTACCAACACTTTGAAGAACGCCATCCGCAACAACACGTTGGCGCAGGCCTTCCTGTTTTGCGGTCCGCGAGGCGTGGGCAAGACCACCTGCGCCCGCATCATGGCCAAGACCATCAACTGCCTCAACCCCACTGAGAACATGGAGGCTTGCAACGAGTGCGAGTCGTGCCGCGCCTTCAACAACAATGCGTCGTTCAACATCTACGAGCTTGACGCGGCCTCGAACAATTCGGTCGAGGACATCCGCAGCTTGGTCGACCAGGTGAGGATCCCGCCCCAAATCGGGCAATACAAGGTCTACATCATCGACGAGGTACACATGCTTTCGGCGGCGGCCTTCAACGCCTTCCTTAAGACACTTGAAGAGCCGCCTGCGTATGCCAAGTTCATCTTGGCCACCACGGAAAAGCACAAAATCATCCCGACCATTCTTTCACGATGCCAAATCTTTGATTTCAAGCGCATTACAATAGACGATATTGCAAAACATTTGGCCTATGTCGCCCAAAGCGAAGGCGTCAACGCTGAGCCTGAGGCCTTGAACATCATCGCACAGAAAGCCGACGGCGCCTTGCGCGACGCACTCTCCATCTTCGACCAGATGGTGAGTTTCAGCGGCAAAAACATCACCTACAAAGATGTCATCGACAACCTGAACGTGCTCGACTACGACTATTATTTCCAAATCGTCGACCACATCCTGCAAGGCAACACGAGCGACATCCTGCTCATCTTGAATGACATTATCAGCAAAGGCTTTGAGCCTCAGCATTTTGTCAGCGGCATGGGCAACCACTTGAGAAGCCTATTGGTGAGCAAAGACCCAGCGACGGTGCAGCTTTTGGAAGTCAGCGAGCAGTTGAGGCAAAGGTATATCACACAGTCGCAAGCCTGCCCGATGCCTTTCCTCATCAAAGCCTTGGAAATCAACAACCAATGCGACATCGACTATAGGGCTGCCAACAACAAACGTTTGCATTTGGAGATTGCCCTCTTGAAGATGTGCACCCTTTGCAGCCAAGCCTTGGCGATGCCTACCGCGCAAGCGCAGCCCGTGCAGGTGGCGCAGAATAGACCTTCTACGGGCAACGAGACTGCGGGACACGGGACACAGAACGCTGCCGCACAACAACCTACAGCATCGCCCATTCAGCAACAACCTGTTGCTCAGCCATCGTCCACGCAAGCCCCAAGACCTCAGCCTGTTGAAACTCCCGTCTCTCGTCCCGAGGTCACGACTCAACCAACCGTCCAACAGACCTCAACTCAACAGTCAACGGTTCAGCATTCAACGGTTCAACAACCTCAACCCACCATACGTCCGCGCGGCACGGCAAGCAGCATCTCAGTGAGCAAAGCCATGCAACAAGCCGAGCAAAAGCCCGAAGAAAAGGAAGAGACGTGGGACTCGCCCTTCACCGAAGAGCAATTGAAAGCGAGCTGGGCCGACTTCGTTGAACGCTACAAACACATCTCGCCCAGCTTTGCGGCAGCCATCGGCAAATACACCCCGCAGTTAGGGCCGAAGTCAGAGATTCGTTTCAACGTCGACAACCTGCTTTTCGAGCAAGACACCGACGGCATGAGCGCACTCAAACACCATTTGAAAGGCAGCCTCCACAACAACCAGTTCGAGCTGAAGCCCCGGGTGATGGAGCGTCCCGCCGAAATCGAAGCCTACACCGACAAGGACAAATTCGAGAAAATGGTTGAAGAACGGCCTTATTTGAGGACTTTGCAAACTGAATTAAAATTGGAGGGAGATTTGTAAAGAAAAGTGTTTCGTTGACTCCCCCCTGCCCCCCTCAAGAGGGGGAAGCGCAAAGCGACGCAAAGTCTAATCTTAATATTAAATTTTGAATCTTTAAATCTTAAATCACAAATCAATAATGAAAAAAAGACATTTTATCGCCATGACAGTTTTATGCACAATGGCAGCCGGTTGCGCCGAGAAACAACAGCCAGCCGAACAACCCAAGAAAGAAGTTACTCCCGCCATCGAGCTGAGTAACATGGACACCACCGTCAACCCTGCGGACGACTTTTTCCGCTTCGCCAACAACAATTGGCTGAAAAACAATCCAATTCCGGAAGAGTACTCCACTTTTGGAGCCTTCACCGAGATCGACCAACGCAACGAGAAGCTCATCCAGGACATCATTGATGGGGTTTCGCACGACACAACCGCCACACAAGGCAGCGTCGCCCAAAAGATCCGCGACTTCTACAATGCCGGTATGGACACCACGGCCATCGACCAACGTGGATACACCGAACTCCTGCCCTACTTCGAGCAAATCGACAAAATCAGCGACAAGGCCGAATTGGCAGCCCTGCTTGGCGACCTCCACAAGAACGGCTTTGGTGGTTTCTTCTACGCTGGTCCCAGCCTCGACCCGAAAGATGCCACCCATTACATCATGCACCTTTATCAAGGTGGTTTGAGCCTCACCGACAAGGACGACTACCTCGTCGCCGAATCGCAGGAAATGCGCGACAAGTATGTCGAACACGTCGCCAAGATGTTTGAACTCACCGGCACCGATTCCATTGAGGCTGCCAAGAAAGCCAAGGCCATCCTCGCCCTTGAGACCGAACTGGCCAAGAACTCGATGAGCCGTGTGGAACGCCGCGACCCCGACAAGACCTACAACATGCGCACTTTCGATGAGTTGCAGAAGACCACGCCCAACTTCGACTGGAACACCTATTTCAGCAATGCCGGTGCCCCGACCATTGAGAACCTCAATGTGGGCATGCCCGACTTCGTGGCTGGTTTGAACAAGGTCATCCTCAACACCGACCTCAACACCATCAAGGACTACCTGCGCTGGAAGGTCATCCACGGCAGCGCTTCGATGCTGAGCCACGATTTGGATGCCGAAAACTTCAGCTTCTACGGCAACTATCTCTATGGCCAAGAGGTGCAACAGCCCCGTTGGCGCCGCATCCTCGATGCCACATCAGGTTGCCTGGGTGAAGCCGTCGGCCAGCTCTATGTGGAAAAGCACTTCCCCGCTGAGGCCAAAGAGCGTATGCTCAACCTCGTTGAGAACCTGCGCGTGGCCCTTGGTGAACGCATCAAGAACCTCGAATGGATGAGCGACGAGACCAAGGCCAAGGCCCTCACCAAACTTGCCGCCTTCAACGTGAAGATCGGTTATCCTAACAAATGGAAGGACTACACCAACTATAACGTCACTGCCGATTCGTATTTCAAGAACTTCCACAACTACGTCCTCTTTGAGAATGACATCGACATGGCCCGCCTCGGCAAGCCCGTCGACAAGGAAGAATGGTTCATGACCCCCCAAACCGTCAACGCTTATTATAGCCCCGAGATGAACGAAATCGTGTTCCCCGCCGCCATCCTTCAGCCCCCGTTCTTCAATATGGACGCTGACGACGCCGTCAACTACGGTGGCATCGGTGTGGTGATCGGCCACGAGATGACCCACGGCTTCGACGACCAAGGCTGCAAATACGACGAAAAGGGCAACCTCAACAACTGGTGGACCGAAGAAGACGCCACCAAGTTCAACGAACGCACCGCCCAACTCGCCAAGCTGTTTGACGAATTCCAAGTGAGAGGCTACCAAATCAACGGCCAACTCACCCTTGGTGAGAACATCGCCGACCTCGGTGGCCTGAATGTGGCTTGGGACGCTTACCAAATGACCGACGAGGCCAAGAAGAACCAAAGCATCGACGGCTACACGCCTGCCCAACGCTTCTTCATCAGCTACGGCACCATTTGGCGCAACAACTCGCGCGACAAGTACATCGAGCGCCAGGTGAAGACCGACGTGCACTCGCCTGCCGAAGCCCGCGTGAACCGCACCCTCGGCTCGATGCCGCACTTCTACGAAGCCTTCGACATCCCGGAAGGCAGCAAGATGTATATCGCTCCCGAAGAGAGGGCTAATATATGGTAAATCAACAACTTGTAGAGACGCGATTAATCGCGTCTCTACTATTTTATGCCAAAATCCTACCGGCCAATTCCATTGCCCGCTCAATCGTCGGAGCCATATCGTAATATTTATACTCCGCCAAACGGCCACCAAAAAAAACATTCTTTTCCTGTTCGGCCAATGCCTTGTATCGTTCATACAACGCGTTGTTTTTCACATCATTGACGGGGTAATAAGGTTCCATTCCAGCCTTAAACTCAACACTAAACTCCTTTGAAATCACAGTTTTAGGGTTTTCGTACACCACTTGACCGAAACTTTCGAAATGCTTGTGCTCAATGA
>DGXB01000115.1 GCA_002396205.1 Bacteroidales bacterium UBA4243 | reverse complement strand
AGCCACGGTCGAGATAGATGGCACCCATGAGGGCCTCGAAGGCGTTGCCACCCATCGAGCGGGCATTGTTGCCCACGTCGGGGGTGTGGCGGATGTAGGCAGCAAAACCGAGCTTCTCCGACAACTTGTTGAGCGAGGCCCTACTAACGATGCGCGACCGCATCTCTGTCAAGAAGCCTTCGGGCTGCGTTGGATAGGTGTGGAAGAGGTAATCGGCCACGGCGGTGCTCAACACGGCATCACCGAGGTATTCCATGCGCTCGTTGCTGACGTGATAGGTGCCCACGGTCTCGGCTGCCACCGACTTGTGGGTGAAAGCCACGCGATACAAAGCGATGTTCTTCGGGTAGAAGCCGAAGATGTTATGGATATAGTCGTAAAGTTCCTTGTCTTGGGGGTCTTTGGGCGACGAAAGGGGAAAAAGGGCCATCTTATGATTCGAACTTTTTGAAAATCACGGTGGCGTTTTGTCCGCCAAAGCCAAAGGAGTTGGAGAGGGCATAATGGAGGTCACGCTTCTTGGCCCTGTTGAAAGTGAAATCGAGATGTGGGTCGATTTGCGGGTCGTCGTCGAAGTGGTTGATGGTAGGTGGGACGATGCCGTTCTTGAGGGCGAGGATGCTGGCGATGGCCTCGATGGCTCCCGCACCACCGAGCAGATGGCCAGTCATAGACTTGGTGGAATTGATGCTGATGTCGTAGGCATGTTCGCCAAACACCTTCTTGATGGCAAGCGTTTCGGCCACGTCGCCCATGGGTGTCGAGGTGCCGTGGGTGTTGATGTGGTCGATGGCGTCAGGTTGGATGCCGGCGTCGTTGATGGCGCGTTGCATGCACAGCACGTCGCCTAGGCCTTCGGGATGCGGGGCGGTGATGTGGTAGGCATCAGCCGACTCGCCGCCGCCCACAAGCTCTGCGTAGATCTTGGCGCCGCGAGCCATGGCGTGTTCGTATTCTTCGAGAACGAGGCTGCCCGCGCCTTCGCCTATGACGAAGCCGTCGCGATTGAGGTCGAACGGGCGGGAGGCCGAAAGCGGGTCGTCGTTGCGCGTCGAGAGGGCCTTCATGGCGTTGAAGCCACCCACGCCAAGCTGGCCGATGGCTGCACCCGCTCCGCCCACGATGAAGGTCTTGCTCTTGCCGTAGCGGATGTGGTTGAAGCCGTCGATGATGGCATGGGTCGAGGAGGCGCAGGCCGAAACGGTGGCGTAGTTGGGACCACGGAAACCATACTTGATGGAGATGATGCCACCCGGCATGTTGACGATCATCTTGGTGATGAGGAAGGGGCTGAAACGCGGTGTGCCGTCGGATTGGGCATATTCCATCACCTCGCTGAAGAGATGGTTGACGCCGCCAATGCCTGAGGTCATGATGACACCCACATCGTCGAAGTCGGTGTTTTCGGGCGTGATGCCCGCGTCGGCGATGGCCTCATCGGCGGCGATGAGGGCGAATTGGGCGAACAAGTCGTATTTGCGTGCGGTCTTCTTGTCGAAATAGTCGTCGGGGTTGTAGCCCTTCACCTCGCAGGCAAAATGCGTCTTGAATAAAGCAGAATCGAAACGGGTAATCTCGCCGGCACCGTTTTTTCCATTCACCAATCCCTCCCAGAAATCCTTGATGGTGTTTCCGATGGGGGTGATGGCTCCGAGACCTGTGACGACTACGCGTTTCGATTCCATGAATGACTTTATTTCGTTAGTTGATTGGAAATCAGTTGGCAGCACGCATCTTTTCGATGAGTCTGACAACGTCGCCAACGGTTTGGATGTTCTCCTGCTGGTCGTCCGGGATGGAAAGGTTGAAGTTCTTTTCAAATTCCATCATCAGTTCGACGGTGTCCAAAGAATCGGCACCGAGGTCGTTGGTGAAGCTGGCTTCCATGGTGACTTCCGAAGGATCAACGCCGAGTTTTTCAGCAATGATCGGGGTGATTTCATTCAAAATTTCTGACATAGTTCTCTTTTTTTAGTTGTTGAAATGAGTCGCAAAGATAAGACATTTTTCATTTCCAAAAGCAAACATCTTGTCATCTTGTTGACAATCAGCTATCTAAGAAAATCCAAAGTCGCATCTTGCGACCGATAATTACTCGTTTTCGGCGGCAAAGGTACGACTTTTTTTGAAAACAAGCGTTTTTTGCGAAATTTCGTCCTTATTCCTTCACCACTTTGTCCGCAAATGTCGTTCCGTCCGTCATTGTCACCTTCATCACATACTGCCCCGCTGCGAGGCCTTGCACGTTGAGGCATTCGAGGCCCGAGCCTTGGCTGCGCACGAGGCGGCCTTGCAGGTCGTAAAGCTCAATTTGGGCCGGCTCAACATCGGGCGAGTATTGCAGACGGAGTTGGTCTTGGGCGGGGTTGGGGTAGTAGGCGTAGGGACGCACTTCCATCCCGTTTTCCACCGAAGCTGGAATGCCATCGTGGTTGAACTGGAAATAGACCAGGTACGAGTCGTCATTGGCATCTAAGCCATACGCTGCCCACGAAATGCCCTGCTCTTCCCCTTGTCCGTCTTCATACAAGATGGGGAAATAAAGAGGCACACGGTCACTGAATCTGATGCTGCTCATCTTGCAGAAACGTTTCCATTCCACGTTCAGGTCGGTGTCCATCTTAACCGCGATGAAGCTCTCATCGGGGTAGCCCACTTCATTATACAGGAAGTAGACCGTGCCGTCCGACATTCTCTTCAATCCCAAGCAGGACGCATTATTGGCCCAACCCATATAATCGTTGAACACGACATAGTCCTTCAATTGGCTTGTGCGAATGTCGTATTTTGCCACAGCCACGCCATTCTCTGCCACCATGGGGTCGAAATTCGTGTCATACGTGTATTGGGCGGCCACCAGTATTTCGTTCCCACCAATGGGAAGCACCTCTGTATCAACATTGAAGTTGAGATGTTCATAGACTGTCACAAGAGGCGCGACATACACCTCACTCAACACTTTATTAAAAATGAAGTTGCTTTTGTTGAAGAGTGAATCCATCACAACGACGGAGAGGTTTTGCTCGGAGTTGCTTCTCCATTGGTAGTATTGCAGGGGAGATTCACTGAATACCCGTAGTTTTGGGACCACCATCGTTTGGCTCTCAGTATACAGAGCTTGGTGCTTCAGCCTTCCATCGGTACCAAAACGGGCAATGTACTCGTCGTAGCCTCCGTCGGGCCGTATTGTTGTGTATTTCATAATCAAATCGCCACGGCAGTCTATCATGTGGCTGTCGAAGTTGCCGCCTGCGAAACCTGCGCACACGGGCATCAGAATGTCATCGTCGTGATCGATGTTGAGGTCGTTGTCGGGGAAGTGGCAAATGCGCAGGAAGGTGCTGTCGCATTGCTCGACATACTCGAAGTTGGCCCTAATGTTGCCCTCTCCAGTAGGGTTTGGGGCAAAGAGATAGTAGGGAGCATCAGGGTCGTCCACAAACAACGAGTCGGTGATGGTGAGGGTTGTGGCCGACATTTTGTAGAACATGTTACCCAAGTCGTTTCCCAACCATTGGCCAGGTGCGGGCTGTTCGGAGACGAAGGTGGCAAAAATGAAGTCGCCATCGTGCTACCGCATGAAGTTCTCTATGTTGAACCCATACCCCATGCGATGCGACATGATTTCGTACATTTCGCTTTTCTGGCTGCCGTTTTGGGCGTGAAGTGTCGCCAAGGCCAAGACAAAAGTGAGAAGCAGTAGGAGTTTTTTCATTGTTCCGTGCTTTTATTGGTTAATATTCGTCTGCGAAAATAAGAAAAAAATCGATTAAACAACAAAAAAACGTCATTCAAAGCAAAAAAACGACTTTAGATAATCACACCAACAATTAGCCGATTCGCCGTGTGACTGAGTGGATGTGCGACCCACCAACATCAATGCCCAAGCGATAACATTCCAAAACGACATTTCGTTGCTATAAAGTTGAAGAAAAAGGATTATTTTTGCCCTCAAATTACGAAAAAAATGGAAAACGCTGAGAAACGACTCTTCCTTTTGGATGCCTACGCGCTGATTTACAGGGCTTTCTTCGCCATGAACAAGAACCCCCGCATCAACTCGAAAGGCCTCAATACCTCGGCCATCATCGGCTTCTTGAACTCGCTCTACGAAATCCTGAAAAACGAACGTCCGACCCACATCGGCGTGGCCTTCGACGTGGCCGGCACCGCACAGCGACAGGCCGAATACAGCGAATACAAGGCCAACCGCGAGAAGATGCCCGACGACCTGCGCGATGCCATACCTTATATTATAAGACTCATCGAGGCCTTCAACATCCCCATCTACGGCGTGGAGGGCTACGAGGCCGACGACGTCATCGGCACACTGTCGAAAAAGGCCGAGCGACAAGGCTTTATCACCTACATGATGACACCCGACAAGGACTTCGGCCAACTCGTCACCGACAAGGTATTGCTCTACAAGCCCGCCAAATTCGGCGAACCGGCACAGGTTTGGGGACCAAAAGAGGTGTGCGAACGCTATGGCATCCAAGAACCAAAGCAACTGATTGATATTCTTGGTCTTTGGGGCGATGCCGCCGACAATATCCCTGGCATTCCAGGCATCGGCGAGAAGACAGCCGCCCTTTTGGTGCAAAAATACGGCAGCGTCGAGAACCTCATCGCCCATGCCGACGAACTGAAAGGCAAACAAAAGGAAAACGTGGTCAATTTTGCCGAGCAAGGACTGATGTCGAAGATGCTGGCTACCATCAACTTGGAGGTCCCAGTGGAGTTCAACGAAGAAGAACTGAAGGCCAAAGAGCCTGATGTGCCTGCACTGATGGCTTTGTTTGAGGAACTGGAGTTCAGGACCTTCGCAAAGCGGTTTTTGGAGGATTATAAGGGAAAGAATCGTGTTGACTCCCCCCTGCCCCCTTCTCAGAGGGGGACGGGGCAACCCACGGGGGCAGTGGGAAGCCAAACGCCCGACTTGTTCTCCACATCAAGTTCGCTTGACCTCTTCAACCAAAGCGACGAAGACGGAACAGGGCTGCTCGATTTCTCCGACAAGGCTTCAGCCAAGACCGTCGCGCATGACTATAAGCTAGTGGAAAGCGATGAAGACATCAAGGCATTGGTGGAGCTTTTGTCGAAGGAAAAACAAATTGTCTTCGACACCGAGACGACCAACGTCGACGTTTACAACGCTGAATTGGTGGGCGTTTCGTTTGCCATCAAGGCACATGAAGCCTGGTATCTGCCCATGCCTGCCGAACGCGAGGAATGCCAGAAAAAACTGGAATTGTTACGACCTTTGTTCGAGGACGAAAGTATCCTCAAAATCGGACAGAACCTGAAATACGACATTTCGATGCTGTCGCAATACGGCATCAACGTAAAAGGTCCGATGTTTGACACGATGCTGGCCCATTACCTCCTCGAACCCGAGCAGCGCCACAACATGGACTACTTAGCCGAGGTCTACCTCAACTACCTCACCATCCCCATCGAGGACCTCATCGGCAAAGGCCGGCAACAAAAGACCATGCGCGAAGTGCCCATCGAACAAGTCAAGGAATATGCTGCCGAGGATGCCGACATCACGCTGCAACTTTACGAAAAGCTATTGCCTTTACTAAAAGAAAACGGTGTAGAGAAACTGTTTTACGACATCGAGATGCCGCTCGTGCCAGTGCTGAGCCGCATGGAGGCCAACGGCGTGAAGATCGACACGCATAACTTACAGCAAATCAGCGATGAATTTGGCGGCGAAATCCACAAAATCGAGGAACAGATTTACGAACTGGCAGGCGCACCTTTTAATATCGCCTCGCCGAAACAGTTGGGCGAAGTGCTGTTCGAGAAGTTGAGAATCGACGAGAAAGCCAAGAAAACCAAGACGGGACAATATGCCACGGGCGAAGAGGTGCTGCAAAAACTGGCCCACAAACACCCTATCATCAGCTTGATTTTAGATTACCGCTCGTTCACCAAGCTGAAGTCGACCTACTTGGATGCGCTTCCTGCCTTGGTCAACCCGAAAGATGGGCTGATTCATACCTCTTACAACCAAGCCGTCACCGCCACGGGACGATTGAGTTCCAACAACCCCAACCTGCAAAACATTCCCGTGCGCACCGAGAAAGGTCGCGAAATCCGTCGCGCCTTCGTGCCGCGCAGCGAGCAATACACCCTCCTTGCCGCCGACTACAGCCAAATCGAGTTGCGCATCATCGCCCACCTGAGTCAGGACCCTGCCATGGTCGCCGACTTCAACCTCGGCCACGACATCCACGCGGCCACGGCTGCCAAGGTGTTCCACGTGCCGATGAATGAGGTCACCAAGGAGCAACGCAGCCGTGCCAAGGCCGTCAACTTCGGCATCATCTACGGCATGTCGGCCTTCGGCTTGGCCGAACGCATGGAGCTTTCGCGCAGCGAGGCCGCCGACATCATCAAGAAATACTTCGAGGAATACGCGGGCATCAAGGAATACATGAACCGCAGCATCGCCCTGGCGCGTGAACGCGGCTATGCCGAGACCATCTTGGGCCGCCGTCGCTATCTGCGCGACATCAACGGCTCGAACAGCGTCGTGCGCGGCTTTGCCGAACGCAACGCCATCAATGCGCCCATCCAGGGCAGCTCGGCGGATATGATCAAGATTGCGATGATTGGCATCCACGAGGAGATGGAACGGCTGAAGATGCAATCGAAGATGATACTTCAAGTGCACGACGAATTGGTTTTCGACGCGCACTTGGACGAACTCGATGACTTGAAAGCCATCGTTAACGATAAAATGGTGAATGCCTTGCCTTTGTCGGTGCCGGTGGTTGTGGAGATGAATACGGGTGCCAATTGGCTGGAGGCACATTGATTGTTTTCTAATCGGTGTTTTTTCGGCAGCCTGCCGGTTTGCGGGGGGGCATAACCATGTGTATTTCGGCAGCCATGTAGCCCCAGCTCGGATAGGTGTCGTTGCTGGCAGGGGGCATAACCACGTGTATTTCGGCAGGGGTTTACACCACCTGCCTCAGAAGCTGTCACCCCTTCGGGGTTCCCAAATCCCGAAGGGATGGCAGCAAATAGGCGGGGGTGTGAACCCTCGCCTATAATGAAACGGTGTTATAAACCCCGTAGGGGTGGCAGGACATTAACCCACCGAGCATCCCGGCGCCACCAAGTCGCTCGGGGTAAGCAGCACGAGGCGGCCGTCCTTGTCCTCGGCGGAAAGGATCATGCCCTCGCTCACCACGCCTTTCAGCTTGCGCGGTTCGAAGTTGGCGATGAAGCACACCTGCTTGCCCACAAGTTTCTCAGGCTCAGTGTAATACTTGGCGATACCACTGACAATGGTACGTTTGTTTATGCCGTCGTCAATGAGGAACTGCAACAACTTGTCGGCCTTCGGCACCTTCTGGCATTCGAGGATGGTGCCCACGCGGATGTCGACCTTCATGTAGTCGTCGAAACTCACCGTCTGTTTTACCTCGGCAGGCTTCCAGGCGTTGAGTTGGTTGGCTTTCTTGGTGTCTTCGAGCTTTTTCAGTTGGGCCTCCACCACGCTGTCTTCCACCTTCTCGAACAGCAGCTCGGGCTGGTTGATGACATGACCTTCGGGCAGTAGAACCGTGTTTTCAGCATCGTTCCACCCATTGACGTTCAGACCAATCATCTGCTGGAGCTTCTTCGCGCTGAAGGGCAGGAAAGGCTCGCTGAGGATGGCCAAGTGCGCCACGATCTGCAAGCTCAGTGCCATCACGGTCTTCACTCTTTCGGGATCGGTCTTGATTTGCTTCCAAGGCTCGTTATCAGTGAGATACTTGTTTCCGAGACGGGCCAAATTCATCAATTCTGACAAAGCCTCGCGGAACTTGTAGTTCTCAATCAAATGGCCGATTTTCTTCGGGTAGGCGTTCATCTCGGCGATGGCGGCTTGGTCGGTCTCGTTGAGGTTGCCCAAGGCTGGCACGGCACCTTCATAATATTTGTGCGTCAAGACCAAGGTGCGGTTGACGAAGTTGCCGAAGATGGCCAACAGCTCGTTGTTGTTGCGGTCTTGATAGTCTTTCCAAGTGAAGTTGTTGTCCTTAGTTTCCGGTGCATTGGCAGTGAGCACATAGCGCA
>DGXB01000030.1:3237-3617 GCA_002396205.1 Bacteroidales bacterium UBA4243 | reverse complement strand
TGCTCGATGAGCAGGGTCTTGCCCTTCTCGGTTTGGATCATCGTAGTGGTCATGTCGCCATTGGCGAAGTCGTCGACGCCCATCATTTCCTTGGCGATTTTCTTGCCGTTGTAGGAGGGTGTTGCCATGGCCACGAGGGTCTTCATGCGGTCGCCGCGATGGATGTTGAAGGCTTGGCAGAGAGGTCCGAGGCCGTGGGTGGGATAGACGTCGCCGGCGTGGCTTTGGTTGAACTCAAGGCGCCAGTTTTCGTAGTACTCGTGCCAATAGGGTTCAAGGTTGTGGATGTAAGCGCCTTCGCCGTGGATGAGTTCGCCGAACATGCCCTGTTGGGCCATGTTGAGCGCTGTGAGTTCAAAGAAGTCGTAGCAGCAGTTCTC
>DGXB01000030.1:0-3182 GCA_002396205.1 Bacteroidales bacterium UBA4243 | reverse complement strand
AGCAGCAGTTCTCGAGCATCATGCAGTGGCGTTGGGTTTGTTCGGCCACATCGACGAGTTGCCAACATTCCTCGATGGAGGTGGCGGCAGGCACTTCGACGGCCACGTGTTTGCCTTGCTGCATGGCGTAGACGGCCATCTCGACGTGGGTCTGCCAGTTGGTGCAGATGTAGACAAGGTCGATGTCGTCGCGCTGGCAGAGTTCCTTCCAGCCTTCGCGGCCTGTGTAGGCAGCGGCGCGATGCAGGCCTTTCTTCTCTAAGATGTTGGTCTGCACGGCCTCCACGCGGTCAGGCTCGATGTCGCATAGGGCGTTGACGGTCACGCCGTCGATGTAGGTCATACGGTCGACGGCATCGGGACCGCGCATACCGAGGCCGATGAAGCCGATGCGGACGTTCTCGATGGGGTCGACGGTGAACTGGAGGACACTTTTCTGTCCTTCGATGCGTTGCGGCTCGTCGAAGACGATGGTGTTGTCGACGATGCGGTAGTTGCCTTTGCGGACTTCGGTTTCGGCGGCTTGCTTGTTGTTGCATGCCGTGGCCATGCCGAGGAGCAGCAGGCCGAGGATGAGTTTGGATAGGTTGTTTTTCATCTGTCTGTGTGTTTAGGCCCTACACTGCGCTTATGTAGGGTTAATAAGGTATCGTCCCTTCGGGACGGGGCGAGCCTCGAAGTCTCGTGTCCCGCAGTCCCGTGTCAAAAAAACATTGCAAAAATATGAATTAGAATGATAAAAACCCCTATCTTCGCCAAAAATTTATCATCATGAATGCTCTTTCCTCCATCGCGGGCCATTTCGTCGACCCGAAAACCATCGAAACCATCCAACCGTTGGGCAACGGACTCATCAATGACACCTATAAAATAATAGTGGGTGGCCAGCCGAAATATGTGCTGCAACGCATCAACAATGCCGTTTTTACGGATGTGGAAATGCTGCAAAACAACATTGAAGCGGTGACCAACCATATCCGACAGAAATATGAGAGTCAAGGCGTTAAGGATATAAATCGCCGTGTGTTGCATTTCCTGAAGGCCGACACGGGCAAGACTTACGTCGTTGAGGATGGCCAATATTGGCGCGTGATGGACTTCATCGCCGACAGCTATACCTACGAGGCCGTGACACCGGAATATGCCTATTATGCGGGTCGTTCTTTTGGCGATTTCGAGTCGCTGCTGACGGATTTGGAAGCACCGATAGGGGAAATTATTCCCGATTTCCACAATATCGAGTTCCGCCTGAAGCAGTTGGAGGACGCTGTGGCTGCCGACCCCGTCGGGCAGATGCGCGAGTTGGAGGTGCAGAAGTTGGTCGCCAAGGTGCGCGAGGCATCGGAATGGATGTGTCTCGGCGAGGTGCTCTACAGCCAAGGCAAACTGCCCAAACGCATTTGCCATTGCGACACCAAAGTCAATAATATGCTCTTTGACAAGGATGGCAATGTGCTCTGTATCATCGACTTGGACACCGTCATGCCTAGTTTCGTTTTCTCCGATTTTGGCGACTTCCTGCGTTCGGCGGCCAACACGGGTGCCGAGGACGACCCCGACTTGGACAACATCCACTTCAACATGGAGATTTTTGAGGCGTTCACGAAGGGCTATCTTGAAGGCACGGCGTCGTTCCTCACGCCATTGGAGAAGGATCTACTACCTTACGCTGCCACTTTGTTCCCCTACATGCAGGCTGTGCGTTTCCTGACCGACTACATCAACGGCAACACCTATTATAAAATAAAGTACTCGACGCACAACCTCGTGCGGACGCGGGCACAGTGGCGGCTGTTTGAGGAAGCGTGTGCCCACACTGATGAGATGAAAAAGTTTATCACTGGCTGATTGAAAGAAGTGCAAACGGTAAACTGCAAATGGTTAACTCCCAACTACAAACTCAATCTGTTTCGCCCGTATCTTCTTGGCAATGATGCGTTTGTCGCGGTCGAGGACGTAGATTAATGGTGTGGTTTCGATGTCGTAAAGATCGTACAGAATGTCGAAACGAACGTCGTTGGTGTTCATGTCGATGGCCAGAACGGAAATTTCAGGATAAACAGCACACACCGAGTCCAAATCCTGCATTTCCTGTTGGCAGAGGTCGCAGTCATGGTCGTAAAAAAACAATACGGTAAATTCGTTTTCAATGGCTTGTAAATCAATCGAGTCGCTGATGTGGATTTCGGGAGCAGGATGGAACAAGGCCAATCGGCGCAAACGGTCGGCTTTTTCTTTGATCAACGGTCGGTTGATGTCATTCAAGTCTTTGATTTCCAGTTGGGAAAAATATCGGTCGTAGAGGAAGACAAACACTTGGTCCTGGCTCATGTATTCGGGGTGGCGGTATTTTTCTAGCAGATGCCACAGGATGAAGTCGCGGAGGTCGGGATTGTAGGAGGTTCGTTCAATCAGCCTGTTGATTTCCAAGGTGATGGAGTCGGGTAGGGGAGCCACCATCTTGTCGAAATAGAAGTCGATTTGGGCGGCCAAGACAGGATTGTCGTCCGTCGGTCCATCGAAGGCTTCGATGCCATCCCAGAAATGGGTGTTTTGGGCTGACATTTGTCCGAAGAATACAAAAAGCAATATTATAGTGAAAGACCATTTCATCTTCTAGTGATCAATTCCCTGAAATCTATTAGATTAATGATTTCTACAGTTGGAAATGTGTCTTTTAAACGAAGCACATCGAAATGGTGGTCATTCGTAACCACATATTTTGCGGTGGCTGCGATAGCACAATCAACAAACTTGTTGTCGTCGGGATCAGCTTTGATGAGATTCCATTTGTAATAGGGAGTAATTTGCTTAACATTCTTCCTTTCTAAAATGGTGTAAATCACGTATCTTGCCACGTTGACACTGATGTTCCTGGAAATAACTTCTGCATATTCCTCCATTATCTCATTGGATATGCATAGGT
Organism: Bacteroidales bacterium UBA4243; assembly: GCA_002396205.1. GTDB lineage: Bacteria > Bacteroidota > Bacteroidia > Bacteroidales > F082 > Limimorpha. Next base: position 256 of record DGXB01000030.1, on the reverse strand, counting down.
AATAATCACCTGCAAGGAATGACTCCCAGATTTTATGATAGTCACTCCTTGAGGAGATTGCCATGATGAGGCTGTTGGTGTCGATGACGATATTATCCATACTACTTATTGTCGGTATGGTGTGCGTTCGTGGAGAGTTCGGAAACTCTCGACTTTTTCTTCGTTGAGGGTTCCTTCTTTCCACATCTTGTTGATTTCGTCTTCGGCTTTACGGGCAAAGTAGTCGGATATTGCCTGCTTTAAGTCGGACACGGCC
>DGXB01000107.1:7568-18823 GCA_002396205.1 Bacteroidales bacterium UBA4243 | reverse complement strand
CCCATCCATCAGCGGCCGAGGCCTTTCGTGTGAATCAGATGCCATCTTCACACGGCATCAGGCATTAATCCGACTTTCGCCGGGCTGTTCCTGACTCATGGGTAGGTTGGATACGCGTTACGCACCCGTGCGCCGGTCGCCAGCAACGTCAGCAAGCTGACGCCCTGCTGCCCCTCGACTTGCATGTGTTAAGCCTGTAGCTAGCGTTCATCCTGAGCCAGGATCAAACTCTTCGTTGTAGTATTGTTGTACTTCTTGTTTTCTCTTCTGAATCTCGGGTTCCGCCTTACCGCGACCGCATCGCTCCCGCGAACGGCCGCTCTTGGTTCTCTCTTCCTTATCCTTGAAGGCATCCCCTCAAGGATGCCTCTGTGCTGGCCTCAGACTTTCAAAGATCTCTCGCAAACCTCACCTCTGTCTTCCCCCTCTCCGTCGTTTGCGGGTGCAAAAGTACTACCTTTTCCCAAACTGACAATGACTTTTTTCGGAAATTTTTGCTCATTGAATACAAAACACTGAAAATCATTTAGAAAAATTTTTATATTATGCACCATCATTCAATATTCTCACACCTTAATTAATATAATAAAGCGTCACCAATGGGGCAAAAAGGCATCTTCGATATGGTCGATTACAGGCTTCCCATCCTTGAAAACGATGGAAACGATGTCGAAACGGGTGTTGCAATCCAGTCCATGATTGAAAATATAAGCGTTTGCGGCATATATGAGTTTCGTTTGTTTTGCCTTAGTCACTGCAAGATCGGGCTCGCCATAGTCGTCGCTTTTCCGCGTCTTCACCTCCACAATGACCAACTCCTCGCCATCTTTTGCGATGATATCAATCTCCTTGTGCCTGTTACGCCAATTCCGTTCGAGGATCTCGTAACCCTTCTCCATCAAGAATTGAGCAGCAAGTTCCTCGCCCTGTTTGCCAAATTCATTATGTTTTGCCATAATCGCTTCCCAATATTCGTTCGTTGCAGCAAGCCATCCACTGATAACTACTAACTACTAACTACTAACTACTAACTCCAAACTAATAATTATACCCCTTCCCCATCTTCATCATTTCTGTCTGATAATGACCAAGATAGACCAAACCTAAGTTACCATCAATGGCTATTTTGTCGCCCACCTGTAGTTTGTGACCGTTCAACTCGCCACAGTGTTTTTCATCATAGACCTGCAACTCGATGCAACTCACGACGCACACTTTGCCGAGGCGGACAGCTGTTACAGCCGCATGAGAAGTGGCACCGCCACGCGCCGTCAAGAGGCCGTCGCAGTCGAAAATCATGCCAATGTCGTTGGGCACCGTGTCAGGACGGACAAGGATGACGTTTGCCTCAGGGAATTTCTCGCGCAAGGACTTGATATCGTCTTCATTGAAAGCCACCAAGCCATTCATGGCACCGCCTCCGATGCCCATTCCACGCCCTATTTGCTTCATCTCCGAGGGCGACAGCACAAAGGCATTCACTTCGTCTTCGAGTTTCAGGTCTTGGTCGCGGATCTGCAAAATGTGGAAGTCCTCGGGCTTGTCGGACTCGAAGGTAAACTCCATTTCCTGCGGACTGTAACCCAACTCTTCAGTAAGTTTTTTGGCTATGGAGTAAATCTTCTTGTAGATTTCAGGAAGTGCGGTCTGCATGGAAAGTCCCTCAAGGCCAGCCGCTTTGCGTTGCGTCTCGCCAATGGGCAACGGCTTGACCAGACCACCCACGATGTCCTCGCCTTGGCTACGCATGGTGAAGTCGCCGTATAGGTGAACGCCCGGCCTTTCGCGGTGCGGGTTTTGCGTAAACACCACGCCCGACCCGGAGACATCGCTCAAGTTGCCGAAAATCATCTGCTGCACGATGACTGCCGTGCCCCAATTCTCCGAAATGCCCAAATGACGCCGATAGGCCAATGCGCGCTCCGAATTCCACGACTCAAAGACCATGTTGACACAATCGATGATTTGCTTGAACGGATCTTGCTCAAACACAACGCCATTCTCCGACAAAATGGTCTTATAGGCATACGCAATCTCACGCATCTCCGTCGCGTCGAATTCGCTCTTTTGCTTCACACTATATTTCGACTTGAACTTGTTGATTTCAACATCGAAAACATCGCGATCAATGCCTTTGGCCATGCCCCAGCTTTGCAACAAGCGGCGATAAGAGTCCCAAATGGCCCATGCCTTTTTGTCGTTGGTACCAATGGCCTCCACAAGTTCATCATTCAAACCCACATTGAGAATGGTATCCATCGCACCAGGCATCGAAATGGCCGTTCCCGAACGCACCGAAACAAGCAACGGACTGTCGGGATTGCCAAATTTGCGTCCACTAATTCGCTCCAATTCAGCGATATGCTTCTTTATCATGCCATGAATCTCGGTACGCAGCTCGGGAATCGTGTTGATAGTCTCATTGCGACGGAAAGTCTCAGTGGTAATGACAAAACCAGGAGGCACTGGCAGTCCCAGCAAATACAGCTTTTTCAGGTTGTTGGCCTTGTTGCCAATGAAAACTTGGTTGTCCATCTTCGGCGTTTCTTCCCAGAACGGGCTGACCAACATTTCGGAATTATAGGTCATGATGTCGCTGATGAGCTTCGGGTCGAGGGTGGCCTCCATCGTGCGCAACGAGTTGAGAATGCGACCGATGAAGTTGTCCAACGGCTGCATCAGGAAGGCATCGGAAAGCAAGTCGCGGTGGAATTCCTCCGATTTTTGGGTAATAAAGGCGGCGGTTTCGCGCTCAGTGAGTTTCTTTTCAGGGTCGAAAAGCTGCGGGATAACAATCTTCAACGGGTATTCATACGACTTAAGGAAATACTTGATGATGATGCGGCGCACATCCTCGGCGATGAATTGGAAGATGTTGATATACTGGCCAAAAGAGAAACTTCGCGAGGTCAGCGAATAACGCAACATGTCGAGTTTCGAGTTGAAACTCTGATTGGTAATACCATCGAGAGCCAAGCCTTCGCGGAAAAACTCGAGAATTCGGTAGATGTTGTTCAACGTCCGCTCCGATATGTATTCAAGGTTGATGCTTTGCACCACCTTTTCCATCAATTGGGTGGCCACGCGCTCAAGGCGGAACGTCAGGCCCATGGCCTCAAACTTGTTCTCGCGGTAAGTGCCGTACATCGACGGAATGCCGATGGCGATATGGCGCTTGTGGTAGATATTCTCCCAGCCTTCGCTCTGTTCGGGGTTGAAAATCACGGTCTTGAGCCTGTCCATGAAGGCATAGATCATCGTCAGCGACTTGCCGAAATCCTTGGCCGTATAGACCTTCTCGAACTCGTCAATCTCCTCGTCGGGAATGAACGGGAAACTGCGCAACGAATTGAAAATATTGACCGATTCGAAGCTGTATTTCTCTCTGAGGTAGGCATATAAGTCGCGGATGTCCATCAAGCGGGCATGTTCGCGCTGACTGATGGCTTCCTCCAATTCGAGGCGGCGCGATGCGGAACCAATGAGGTTTTCGTAGTCGTCGCGAGAGAGCATCAAAACGTCTTCAGGGTTGAGGCACGAGATTTCGCACATCGTCTGCACGAGGTTGTGGACATGCACGAACCAAGTGCTTTCCTTGTCGATTTCCTCAAAGACATTCTTGGGCAGGATGGGTTTCAGCGGATCGAGATTGCCGTCGCTCCAAAACCTGAACACATCGAAAGTCAAGCTAATCAACGTGTTATTACTTTCAGTATGCACTTGCTTGCGGAGGAAATGCACCAGTTTGTCCTGACGGCCCGAAATCTCGTCCATGTTGGTGGTCACGTTGCGGATTTCGCCTTCGGCCCCGATTTCGTTGAAATAGACGGGGAAAATGCGCGTCAGCTGCTTCACCTTTTTATAATAAGGTGTGATGTTGGAGTTCAAGACCTTCGTGATTTCGCGTTGGAAGAGGTCGGTGTCGCTCAGGAAAATGCCGCCCAACTTCAAGTTGACAATCAAAGCGGAAAGCAGCTTGTCCAACGGCGACTTGGCGTGTTCGATCAGTTCGAGCCACACGCGAATGTTCTTGATATGGTTCTCATCCACAGAGAGTTGCCAGTCCTCGCCCACAAACACATTGCCCGGCGTGACGAATCCGAAAGCGATGAGTTTCTTCTCGAAATAGTTGACGATTTCCTTCATCTCGGTTTGGTCGACGTCGATGATTTTCAGGCCCAAGGTGAGCTGGAAATCAAGCACGGCCGACATGTAGTCTTTCTTCAGTTCCTCGGCGAGGTCGAAAATCGTGTCGATGAACGGAATCAGCTCCTCCTGCGGCATCTCGTCGATGGCGTCGCGCATCATGCGGTCCATGTTCCAAATGAGGCGTTCGCGCTGGTTCTCCATTCCGGGCAGGTGGAGCAGGAAAAACACATAATGGAACTTCGTGATGAAATGCGGGAAGGCTTTCTCCGACTCGGTGAAACGTTTTGCAACCTGCTCATAATGCGGCATATCGGTCAAAGACTCCCAAGTTTCGGCGGCGGCCAAATCCGTGTTCAACTGTTCAAAATAGGGCTTCCCAATTTCGTTGCACACGGTCTGGATTTCCTCCTCGGTCAAGAATTGCCTTTTGCTTTCAATCCAGTTCTCGACTTGCGAGGTTTGTTGCCAATAGCGGTAATTCTCTTGCAGCATCTTCCGCAACAGGGCGCAGACTTCATCGCTGAAACGCTCGTTGCGAGCCACTTTGTCGAGATAGCGACCCGCGTGTTTTGTCGCCAAAATGTAGACATCTTTGTTGACTTCAAACTTCTCGTTCAAAATATTGAAAACCAACGAAATCAATTCGATATGTTTCGGCGATTCAGCAATCACTTTGTTGGCAAACTCCATCAAGGTGATGACGATGTTGAGGCGCAGTTTGGCCGCCACTTCAGGTTTGAGCAGGCTGTGCATCATCTCCAGAGGGATGTGGAGTGCGTCGGCGGGCACGTCGTCGCGGGTGTAGAACCAGAAATCGTCGAGGAGCATCTTGCGCAGCTCCTCGGTCACGAAAGTATGGTTCGACAGCGGGTGATGATATTCGGTGATACATTCCTTAGCCCGCTTGTTGATGCCGAAGTATTTGGCCGACAGGGCGATAAACTGTTGGTGTTCTTCAGGGATGAAGATATCTTTGTAGCGCGTTTGGGCAAGATTGGCCTCCAGCGCTTGTGATTTGAAGGTTTCAGACATATTCGAAAAATAGATTTTGCAAAAATAGGCAAAAACCAATGAAGTTTGCTTTAGAAATCGTATTTTTGCACCTCAATTCAAAACGAAAACATCTTAAATACGACTACAATGGAAAAGATTAAAGTAGGTATCAATGGTTTCGGCCGCATTGGCCGCAACGTGTTCCGCATCATTTGCGAACGTCCGAACTTAGAAATCGTGGGCGTCAACGACCTGACGAGCACCAAGGTGCTGGCCCACTTGTTGAAATACGACTCCACCCAGGGCAAGTTCCCCGGCACGGTGGAATACGACGAAACCGCACTCATCGTCAACGGTGTGCGCGTCCCCGTCACGGCCGAGCGCTCGCCGCTGAACATCAAGTGGGGCAAGACCCCCGACGTGGTGGTTGAGTCCACCGGCGTGTTCCGCTCTAAGGAAAGCAGCAAGGGCGGCTATGGCGACCACCTGAAGAACGGCGCCAAGAAGGTCATCCTCTCGGCTCCCTCCAAGGACGCCATCGACGCCACCATCGTGGTCGGTGTGAACAACAACGACCTGACCGACGACATCGAGTGCGTGAGCAACGCCTCCTGCACCACCAACTGCTTGGCTCCCGTGGCCAAGGTGCTGAACGACCGTTTCGGCATCGAGCAGGGCTACATCACCACCATCCACAGCTACACCAACGACCAAGTGATCCTCGACGGCCCGCACAGCGACCTGCGCCGCGCCCGTAGCGCCGCCATGTCGCAAATCCCGACCACCACCGGCGCAGCCAAGGCCGTGGGCATCGTCATCCCCGAACTGAACGGCAAGCTCGACGGCATCGCCGTCCGCGTCCCCACGCCTACGGGTTCATTGGTCGACCTCGTCTGCATGTTGAAGACCGAAGCCACCAAGGAAGAGATCAACGCCGCCATGAAGGAAGCTGCCGAAGGCCCGATGAAAGGTGTTTTGGAATACACCGAGGACCCGATCGTGAGCTGCGACGTTATCCACAACCCGCACAGCTCCATCTTCGATGCCCAAAGCACGATGGTGATGGGCAAGATGGTGAAGATCATGTCGTGGTACGACAACGAATGGGGCTATTCCAACCGCATGGTCGACCTCATCGAGATGATGAAGTATTGATTCGGCAAATTGCTGTTTTTGGAAACGGCGAATTTCGCGAATTAAACGAATTATGGGTAGAGACGCAGAATTTTGCGTCTCTACTGTTTTTATCGGACGATGGTGATGGACCCTTGCAAATGCAATTGCTCCTCCCCTGCCTCGCCGATGTAGGTGATGTCGATAATATAGAAATAGGTGCCCGGTGGGCAGTCCAATTTCGTCATTTTGCTCTTACCGTCCCAATGGATGAGCGGGTCGTCAGTGTCGTGAAGGATATTGCCCCAACGGTTGAAAATCACGGTTTTGGCTCCTACAATCCGATCAAGTCCTGTCACCTTAGGTTCAAAAACGTCGTTGAAGCCGTCGCCGTTGGGCGTGATCACGTTGGGCAAGGTGTAAGAAAACTCTTCCATCGGCTCCTCATGCCCGATGCGCACCGTCTTGATGGCGGAATAGTTCACCAAAGGCCGCATGATGCCCTCCATCGTATAGTGGCCGAAAGTGCGGACGTAATAGCGGTAAGTCTCATCGCTTTCAACGTCGGTATCGGTGAAACTGAATGAGTTCACGGTGGCAATCCTAACAAAACGATCTCCTATCTCCTTGAAAGCCTGTGTGCTGTCGACAAGCCAGGGCACTGCTTCGGTCCAAGAAAGATTGGCTTCGTCATAAGTCGAAGTGGCCGTAAGCATGACAGCCGCAGCCGTGGCGCTCGTCCCCATCAGTTGTTGGTTGGCGTCGCGCATCTCCACCTTATATATTAATGTGCCGACCTCGCCCAAATTGACACCCGCATCCAAGAAACTCGTGTCGGTACCTTCGTAAACCACAGCCGTTGCTCCATCGCTGACACGGGTCAAAGCATAGCTGAAGGGCGCAACATATTGTTCATCAATTTCTTTCGGCTGTGTCCAACATGCCCTGACTTGGCCTGAAGGGAGGTCGATGCTGTCGTTGCTGACGTGGGTCATCAGCGGGCCGTCGTTTTTCAGCTCGATGCAAGCCGCCTCGCTGACGATACTCATCGCTCCGTCGGGGAATTGTGCCACAATGCGATATTCGTATGCCACGCCTTGCGGGAGATCGTGGTCGACATACGAAGTGTTTGACACATCGTTCAATGTCGCAATCAATTGATAACCACTGCGAATGCCCGTTTCGCACACATCGGGTTCGTAACCATCGCAGCCCGCTTTACGGTAAATCAAAAGCGAGGTCGCGGTGGCACACGGATACACCGACCACGACAAAGAGATATCATGCCCATGAACCTCGGCCACAAACCGATCAACTTTAGGAGCCATCACCTTAATGCTCAATGTTTTGATATTGGTCAGACTGACGGGCATGTCATCGTCTTTCGCGTGAATCACAACTTGATAAGGTGTGTTGCGGACATGGGCGAAGGTGGTATTCCAAAGAAACTCCATCTGTGGCTGCAATCCAAAAGCCGTCTCCGGGTTAAGGATTGCCGGACTCGTAGCCACCTCGAAAGGCGCACCAGAGGCGGTCAAGGTGACGTTGTCGCCGTCAGGATCAGAGGCAGAAATGACAAAGCCGAGCTGCTCGCCGGCCACGATGCAATATTCATCGTCGCATTGGATTTGCGGCAAGTCGTTGTCGCAAACTGAGATCAAGATTTGCATGTCGCGAACAACGGAGCCGATTTTCACGCCATGGCGCCATTCCTCCACCATGATGGCCACATTGTATTCGCCCTGGCGGACTGGGGCATCCCAACGCAACTCACCCGTAATCGCATCAATATCAAACGTTTGCGATGCTTGCGGAAAAGTATAGCCAGCAATATCCAAGCCATCTTGGCCCTTGCAGGTAACCAGTCGGTAGCTCAAACTGTCGCCATCAGGGTCGTAGGCCGATGGATTGTGGAGATAGAGTTTGCCGACACAGCCCCTATCGAGCGGCGCATTGAGCAACTGCGGCGAGTTGTTGTAGCCGAGGAACGGGTTGATGACCAGTTCCGTCTCGATGTGCATGGGTACCATCACCGAATTGGGCACGTTGACGACACCGAAATTGCGGTTGGCATCCTCCATGCTGATGGTGTAAGTCCCTGAGGTTGAATAATTATGGACAGCCTTATAGTGATTCACCACACAATCGTTGCCCTGATTATGCCAATCGACACGGGGAATGTAGTTCTCGTTGCCATCGCCCCAACTGACGAACAACGAATCGCGCTGTTCCCAGGCAGCATTGGGCACGTTGTAAGTGGTGAGCGTAAACTCGTATGCGTTACCGCCGAGCCAAGTATAGGTGATTTCGGCGGCGCGTTGGTGCGTGGCTTTCGCGTTAAAGGCGAAGCACAGCAGGAAACCTAATATAAGCAGCAGTTTACGCTTCATAGACCCATGTCATTGAAAGTGCAAATGTAGTGTTTTTTGCCGAAAGCCCATATAATTTCCAAAAAATGGCAGATTTTTGGCTATGAGAGCATGTTTTTATGCCTTCATAGCCAAAAATAAAATCATAATCCGCGCAAAGCGACAAAAAATTGTCGTTTGCGCGGATTATACACAAAGGGCGCACCTTCAAAACAGATGCGCCCTCAAAGCTAACAGCGAAAGTCGAAAAATCACTTGTTCTTCAGCAAATCACGGATTTCGGCGAGGAGCTCCTCTTGCGTCGGGCCGGCGGGAGCGGCAGGTGCCTCAGGCTCCGGCTCGGGTTGTCTCTTCAGCTTGTTGATGCCCTTGATGACCAAGAAGATCGAGAAGGCGATGATGATGAAGTCGAACACGACTTGCAGGAAGTTGCCCCAAGTCAGACAAAGGGCCGGTTTGACGACTTCGCCAGCTTCATTAAGCTGCTCGGCCATGATTTCCCACTTCCAGTCGGTGAAGTTGAGGCCACCAGTGATGGCGCCGATGAGCGGCATGATAATGTCAGACACTAACGAGCTGACGATTTTTCCGAACGCGCCGCCAATGACCACACCGACAGCCATGTCCATGACGTTGCCCTTCATGGCAAACTCCTTGAATTCTTGCATAAATTTACCCATAACGATAATGTTTAATTGTTGGTTGTTGAATTGTTTAACTGATTGTTGTTGCAAAGGTAGGAAGAATTTGGTTTGGAGCAAGAAAAAAGTTCATTTTTTCCAACACGAATTATCATTAATATGCCACGAATTTGTCATTAATCTAATTCCATGTTTCCGGATTACTTCAAACCTCGCAAACAATCATCTTACGCTGAACACGTAGGATCTTGGGAAACGCAAAGCGTCAACAAAATCCCATAGTTCTGCGAGTTCTGCGTGGAAAAAAACAATTTTCGCGTGAAAAATCAAAACTCCGAAGTGAAATGGAACTCGATGTCGGGGTATTTCTCCATGGCCATCTGCAAGGCGTAGGGCGACTCGGCCAAGAAAACGTCGCGACCGTCCTTGTCCTCGGCAAGATTCAGCCCCTTACGCATCTTGAAATCAGCCAGTTGCTCTTGGTTTTCGCTGGTAATCCAAGCGGTCTTGTAAAGTGAAATGGGCTGGTAGCGGCACGAGGCGTTGTACTCATGCAGCAGACGGTATTGGATGACCTCAAACTGAAGCTCGCCCACCGTGCCGATGATTTTCCTTCCGGTCATCTTGCCCGTGAAAAGCTGGGCCACACCCTCGTCCGTCAGTTGCTCCAAACCTTTAGCCAACTGTTTCGACTTCATCGGGTCGGCGTTCTCCACATAGCGGAACTGCTCGGGCGAGAAGCTCGGAATACCTTTATAATTAAGGATCTCTCCCTCGGTCAGCGTGTCGCCAATCTTGAAATTGCCCGCATCGTAAAGACCCACGATGTCGCCAGGATAGGCTTCGTCGAGCACGGATTTCTTCTGCGCCATGAAAGCAGTTGGATTGGAAAACTTCAGTTCGCGACGTTGGCGCACGTGGAAGTAGTTCTTGTTGCGCTCAAAGCGGCCCGACACCACGCGCACAAAGGCGATGCGGTCGCGGTGGTTGGGGTCCATATTGGCGTGGATCTTGAAGACAAAGCCCGTAAACTTCTCCTCCGTCGGCTCGATGCGGCGTTCCACCGTGTCGCGACCGATGGGTGTAGGCGCAATCTCGATGAAGCAGTCCAACAGTTCCTTCACGCCGAAATTGTTCAAGGCCGAGCCGAAAAACACGGGGCAAATGTCACCTTTTAAATAAGCCTCGCGCGAAAAGCTGTCGTAAACGCCTTGCACCAGTTCCGTCTCGTTGCGCAGCGTTTCGGCATCCTCGCCAATCATCTTGTCAAGGTCGGGATTGTTGAGGTCGTCGAAAGCGATGCCTTCGGTGATATGCTGTTTGTCGGAATTGAACAGGTAGAGGCTCTTGTCGTAGATGCTGTAAACGCCTTTGAACTTCGGTCCGCTGTTGATGGGCCAGCTCAACGGCGTGAGCTTCAGGTTGAGTTTTTGCTCGATTTCGTCCAAAAGCTCAAACGGATCCATGCCCGGACGGTCCATCTTGTTGATGAAAACAATAATAGGTGTGTTGCGCATACGGCACACTTCTACCAATTTCTCCGTCTGCGATTCAACGCCCTTGGCCGCATCGATGACGACGATGACGCTATCCACTGCCGTCAAGGTGCGGAAAGTGTCTTCGGCAAAGTCCTTGTGGCCAGGCGTATCCAAAATGTTGATTTTGATATTCTTATAATCAAAACCCATCACTGAGGTGGCCACCGAGATGCCACGTTGACGTTCGATTTCCATCCAGTCGGACGTGGCGGTTTTCTTGATCTTGTTCGACTTTACGGCACCGGCCACTTGGATGGCGCCGCCGTAAAGCAGCAGTTTCTCGGTCAAAGTGGTCTTACCCGCGTCGGGGTGGCTGACGATGGCGAAGGTACGCCTACGGTTGATTTCATCGATGAATGACATAGTCAATTACTTTCGGAAATGGATATAAAAAAAGCAACCTTTTTGGGGTTGCTCTGTGAGCGGTCCGGACGAGACTCGAACTCGCGACC
>DGXB01000107.1:0-7491 GCA_002396205.1 Bacteroidales bacterium UBA4243 | reverse complement strand
GTGACAGGCCGGCATTCTAACCAAACTGAACTACCGGACCAGCCTGAAAAAGAACTCTATTGCTTTGCTTTGCGGGTGCAAAAGTACGACCTTTTTCCGAACTGGCAAGCATTTTTCTGCTTTTTTTTCAATTATTTTTCGTTATTTTATTTAATAGTTTGATTATCAAATATTTATAAAACAAATTTTTTACACCATCAATCTTGGAATTATTTCCGTACTTTTGCGCCGTTTTTTCAGCAGACGACAAAATGAACAAAATAACCAACAACAAGAAGGTTTTTGGAACCATCAGCGGCATCTTGGCCGCCGTTTTCTACGGCACCAACCCATTGGGTGCACTCAAACTCTACGAGCAAGGCATGACCACCAGCTCGGTGCTGTTCTGCCGCTTCGGAATGGCTTGGATTATCATCGCTATCATATTGTTAATCAGGAAAGAAAGCATCAAAGTGAGCTGGCGCGATTTTGGTGTTCTAACCGCATTGGGACTGTTGTTCATCGCCTCGTCAATGACGCTTTATTCCAGTTTCAAATACATTGCGGCAGGCGTGGCCTCCACCCTACTCTTCACCTATCCCATCATGACGGCGGTCATCATGGCGGTGCTGTTCAAGGAGAAAGTGACGCTTAAGACCGTGGCGGCCATCGTGCTTTCGCTGGTCGGCGTACTCCTTTTATATTGGAGCGACTCGGGCGGCACACTCAACCTTACCGGTGTGATTCTCGTGCTCATTTCGGCCCTCACCTACGCCATTTATATTATAGTGGTGAACCGTTGCCCATTGCAGATGTCGTCGTTCAAGATCAACTTCTATGTAATTGGCTATTGCGCCCTCGGCATGGCGGTTTTTGCATGGGTCACGGGCAACCCACTTCAACTACCTCAAAATACAACAAGCTGGTTCTATGCGGGTTGGCTCGCCGTGGTGCCCGCCACGCTTTCGCTGGTGCTGATGGTTTACGCCTCAAAATATGTCGGAGCCACATCAACGGCCATCCTTGGCGCCTTGGAACCTCTGACAGCGGTCCTCATCGGCATCTTCGTCTTCCATGAAAGCTTTGGACTGAACTTGGCCATCGGTATCGCCTTGATTCTTTCGGCGGTCATCATCACGGCCTATTCGCCCAAGTCGACCACCAAAGCCCCTGTCGACAAGTCGTAAACAGGAAGCTGTTTTTCAGCGGCCTGCGCCATCCATTTTTCGGCCAAATAGCGAGGAACCGTGCCATCAATCAGCAGCATCTTAGCTTCATAGCCATTAACAACCGACTGGATGTCAGGATTTTGCCTACCCATCACCAAGAGATAATCGGCAGGCAAACGATAAGACAAGGTATCGGTGAGACGTTCGTCGTCCCACAAAGCCAACAGTTTTCCGTCGAAGGACGCTAAATTCGACTTCTTGCAAAGATAGTCATTTTCAAAATCCTCCTCAAAGCCAATCATTTGCGGATGCTGCGAAAGATGGTGCTTCGCCCAAGAGCCTTTCAAACTGTAATCTATCGTGGATTCATCGACCATCAAAGCAGTGTCGGCCAACAATATGTGGTTGCTACCCATAACGAAATCCACCGCAGTATGGTTGCGAAGGGAGTAAACGACAATGGCATTTTGGTTATCCGCCTGATACATTCGAACAGTAAGCGACACCATAAACAACAATAGCGACGACAACACGGCCACGAGAAAACGGCGTTTGCGTAGCGAAACCATCAGCAAAAGCAGGACAAAAGCCAAAAGCAGCATCGTAAACTCAAAATCGCTGATATACAAACCTTTCACAATTGAAAAAGGCAGGCTCTCGACTTTTTCCACCACCCAATTCATCACGTACACAGCACCCCAAACCAAATAGCCTACCAATGTGTTGACGTAAGGTATCCACGAAACCAAGAGCAACACCATGCCACTGATGACCACGACAAACGAAATCGGAGTCATAAACAGGTTACTGAGCCAGAAATAGGTGGTGAACTGGTTGAAATAAAACAAGGTATAAGGAACCGTCGCAATTTGTGCCGACAATGCCACAGCCGTGATTTCCCAAGCTCTATCCAACAGTTTATTCTTGAAATACAACAAGTTATAGATTGGCCTTTGCAACACCACAATACCAATGACCGCCGAATAGGACAACAAGAAACCGATTTCGAACAGGTTGTTCGGATTGACGCACAACAAGACGAACGCAGAAGCCGCTATTGAGTTGATAATAAATCCTTTCCGTCGTATCAGTTCACCGATGATGACAAACAAAATCATCAACGCAGAGCGTAAAATGGAAGGCGACAAGCCTGCGATGAGAGCATAAAGCCAAATCAAGGCGAGCAAAAGCGACTGTTTCAACGTCTTTTGCCATTTCTTGCGGTTAAGGAAACCCAAAAGGAAACTCGCCAACAGATAGATGATGCCCACGTGCATACCCGAAACACAGAGAATGTGCATCGAACCAGCTGCGACATAGTTCTTGCGCACGTCATCGGCAAGATTGTCATCGTAGCCAAGCAGGATGGCAGCTGCAACGCCAAACTCGTTGTCGCTCAGCCCGCTGCGCTGCAACGAAGCCAAAAGCACATCGCGAAAACGATAGGAAAAAGCATAAATCGGATTGGCATTGTTGGTCTGAAGGTCGAGCCATTCGTCTTGCCGGAGAAACACCTGTCCCGTAATGCCTTTCCTCGCCAAATAAGCCCTATAGTCGAACTCCTCTGGGTTTTTCGGTCCGCTCACTTCGCGAATCGGTGCAGGAAATGCGACCAAATCGCCATAACGCAAAGAAAAAACCGAATCCGACTTGGGAATATATGCCATCACCTTTCCTGCGACAGGGCGAGAAGGCAAACTGTCGCCGAACTGGTACTCCAATTGCAACACCATGCGGATGTTTTTCTCGCGTTCAGTTGGGTCGTCGTAAACCCGAGCCACATAATAGGTCGCATCGTCAGCATAATTCCTGAAATAATCTTTCTGGCTTTCAGCCTCATGGACACACGTCAAGGCATATCCAGCCATGAAAAGATAGCTGCTCATCACTGCCCCAAAAAGCCAACTGAATCGCTGCCTTTTCAGTGTCACGGATGCGACGAAAGAAAAAAGAAGCAAGGATAAAGCTAAGAAAACCAAGGAAATAGATTGGATATGGAGGAAGGGCAAACACGAACTGCACCAAATGCCTAAGGCAAAAGGCAAAAGCATCCTGACGAAGGGGTATTTGCTCCAATCGTTCATACGCTATCTAAAAACCCTAACCATTTGACACCTAACGTTTTAATTTAATAGCATCACAAATCGCAATGGCAGCCATCTCCGAGGCACCCGCGTTGCCCAAACGGTCTTTCAGTTCCTCGTAATCCTCAAGCAACTGGCACTGACGCTTGCCGTTATGGAGCAGCAAGTCGAGTTCATTGACGAGATTCTCTTCATTCAAATCACTCTGGATCAACTCCCTGACGACCTCCTTATCCATCACCAAGTTGACTAACGAAATAAACTTCACCTTGATCATCCATTTAGCGAGGCGGTAAGAAAAGCCTGTAGCCTTGTAGCACACCACCTCAGGAACCGAAAACAACGCTGTCTCCAAAGTCGCAGTACCCGAAGTGACCAAGGCCGCACTCGAATTCTGCAACAGTTCATACGTCTGATTCTCAACGAAAAAGACATCCGCATTGCCCATGATTTTCTTGTACAATGCTTTTTCGAGCGACGAAACTCCAGCTACAACAAATTGATATTCAGGAAAATGCGAAACCACTTTCAGCATCACGGGGAGCATCCGTTTCACCTCCTGCTTGCGACTGCCGGGCAACAAAGCGATGATTTCGCGCTTCTCGCCCAAGCTGTTGCGACGCAAGAAAATCGACCGATTGGCCGTACCAAATTTCGCCAACTCGTCGAGCAAGGGATTGCCGACATAGGTCACATCCACGCCATAATTCTTGTAAAATTCCTCCTCGAAAGGCAAGATAACCAGCATTTTATCAACAGAAGCCTTAATCTTCTTCACGCGACGGCGTTTCCAAGCCCAAACCTGGGGCGAGATGTAATAAAACACCTTGAGTCCTTTCTCATGGGCAAACTTTGCGATGCGCAAGTTAAATCCTGGATAATCAACAAGGATAAGCGCATCAGGTTGGTATTCAACAATGTCTTTCTTCACCTGAGTGATGTTGCCAAGCACTTTGCGCAAGTTGACAGCCACCTCCACGAAGCCCATGTAGGCCATCGTGCGGTAGTGCTTCAACAAGTCGACGCCCTCGGCCTTCATTCGATCACCACCGCAGCCCCGAAACTCCGCCTTCTTGTCCTTCTTCTTGATTTCGGCCACGAGATTGGAAGCGTGCAAATCGCCCGATGCTTCACCTGCTATGATATAATATTTCATTGGTTATCAATTAATTAAACAAGAAAGAAAACTAAAAGCATCCCAACAATAGTAACCGCCAACACCCCACGCCCCATCTTGTCGAGGTTCCACTTCACGAGCATCATCCTGAACAAAATGATGCCGGGAATAAAGGCCAGCAGAAATGGCGCCCTGACCGAGAAAGCACCCAACTTCGCCCAATTGACAAGGCTTAGCAGCAAATAAAACAATCCGAAACTGGCCGCGCCAGCCAACAATCCAAGCCAAAAGTTATCCTTGATTTTCATGGTTTTATACTTAATGATTCATAATTCTTCATCGGTTCGATTTGGGCATGTGCCGTCCAATCGAAACAGGTAGGCACCAGCGAGGCATAGTTGTTCTGCAAGGCCCAAAGGTCGGTGTCGGGTGTGATGTCGTCGCTCTCGAAGGTGCCTTCGAGGTCGTAGAACTGCTCGCCGTTCTCGTCGTACTGCTCCTTGAAATACTCCACCCAACGGCAAGCGGCTTGTCGGCACACTTTGATGCCTTTCAGCGGTTCTTCACTTCGTTTCGGGAAATTCACGTTGAGGCAAACGCCCTTAGGCAAGCCTTCGTTCAGCACTTTCCTTGTAATTTCAAGAATGGCCGTGTCGAGATGATCGAAATCCGCATCTGGGTCGAGGCTGAAGAGGCTGAAACCAATAGCCGTCAAGCCGTTCATGCAAGCCTCGATGACCGCGCCGATGGTGCCTGAATAGACCACCGTCGAAGCAGCGTTCATGCCATGATTGATGCCAGAGACCACCAAATCAGGCGGTTCGGGCATCAGCTTTTGGTAGCCCAATTTCACGCAGTCGACGGGCGTGCCGTTGCAGCGGAATTCCGTAAAACCCTCTTCTTCCTGGATTTGGCGGACATACAGTCGATCGCGGATGGTACACGAATGGCTCTTGGCCGACATGACCTCATCGGTGGAGACAAGGGTGACGTCGCCGAGCTGCCGCATCAAGGAAACGAGCTTGCGTAGGCCTTTGGCGGCAAAGCCATCGTCGTTGGTAATCAGTATTTGGGGACGTTTTTTCTCCATTTTACAACATTATTGCGCAAAATTAGAAAAAAAGTCAAAACGTTTTCAAGCATTGATACAATTTTCGCGTCGGGAGGCCCATCACATTATAAAAAGAGCCTTCCAAACCGCTGATGCCCACATAGCCAATCCACTCCTGGATGCCGTAGGCGCCCGCCTTATCGAAGGGCTGGCAATGCTCGATGTAATAGTTGATTTCGTCCTGTTCCAATTCTGCAAAGGTCACATTGGAGCGCACCGCGAATGATTCCGTCTTTTCTGCCGAGCGCACCGTCACGCCTGTCACAACGTGATGCGTCTTGCCCGAAAGCATCCGCAACATCCTTTCAGCGTCATCCCTATCCTTTGGCTTGCCCAAAATCTCGCCTTCGCAAATCACGACCGTATCCGACGTAATCAGCAGATAATCAGCTGGCAATTCGTTATCCTTGAAAGCCAGCGACTTTTGCAGACTGAGGTATTTCGGCACTTCATCCAAAGGCAACTCCGCCGGATAATTCTCTGGCGTTTCCTTGGTCAGGATTTCGAAACTGACGCCCATGCCGCGCAACAGTTCCTGTCGGCGCGGCGACTTGGACGCGAGGATGATATGGTATTTATTTAGGTTGGAGAGCATATATAATAAGGTGTTATTGACAATGCAAAGATAAAGGTTTTCCACCAAATCAGATTCTCATAAAACAAATCATAAAAGGGGAATCTGAATGGATTTTGCAGAGACCTCCTATAAATAAACGAATAGCGGAGTTTAATATACCCCGCTATTCGTACTTTTCAAAGAAAAAAGCTATTACAGCAACTTCTTCTTCAAGGTCTCGATCATGTCGACCGTCATCTTGTCGAGGTCGTACTTCGGGTTCCAGCCCCACTCCTTGCGGGCGCAGCTGTCGTCCATCTTGTTCGGCCAGCTGTCGGCGATGGCTTGACGGATCGGGTCGAACTTGTATTCCATCTCGAAGTTCGGGTAGTACTTCTTGATGGCGTTGTAGATGATCTCAGGGTCGAAGCTCATCGAAGTGACGTTGAACGAGTTACGATGCACGAGCTTGCTCGGGTCGGCCTCCATGATGTCGACCATGGCATCCAATGCGTCGGGCATGTACATCATGTCCATAAAGGTGCCCTTGCTGATGGGGCAGATGAACTTCTCGCCCTTCACGGCAGCGTAGTAAATCTCAACGGCATAGTCGGTGGTGCCACCGCCAGGCAAGGTCAGGTTGCTGATCAAGCCCGGGAAACGGACGCTGCGGGTATCCACGCCAAAGCGGGTGAAGTAGTAGTCGCTCAACAGTTCGCCGGTCACCTTGGTCACGCCGTAGATAGTGTTCGGGCGCTGGATAGTGTCCTGAGGCGTGTTGTCATGGGGCGTCGAGGCACCGAAAGCGCCAATCGACGAAGGCGTGAAGACAGCGCAATTGAAGATGCGCGCCGTTTCAAGGCAATTCACCAAAGAGCCGATGCCGACGTTCCAGCCCAGCATGGGGTTCTTCTCGGCTGTGGCCGAAAGGATGGCGGCGAGGTTATAGATGGTGTCGATGTTGTAGCGTTTCACCACGTCGACGATTTGCATGATTTGCGTCGAGTCGATTCTTTCGAAAGGACCGTTCTCGACGATGTCGCCCGTCAGCTGACGGAGGTCGGAGGCAACCACGTTGTCGTTACCGTAAGTCGCACGGAGTTTCTTCACCAATTCGGTTCCGATCTGTCCGCCGGAACCAACAATAAGTATTTTCTTCATTGTAATATCCTTGTTTAATTCTGAATGCGGAATGCTGAATGGGGGCGAAGCCCAGCGTCGCGTTGCGACATTCAGCATTCCTCATTCCTAATTCCTCATTATTTCAACACTCCCAGTTCCTTACCAATCTTCACGAAGGCAGCGATGCACTTGTCTAAGTGCTCACGCTCGTGGGCGGCGCTCACCTGCACACGGATGCGGGCCTGGCCCTTCGGCACCACAGGATAGTAGAATCCGGTGACGAAGATGCCTTCTTCCTGCAACTTGGCGGCAAACTTCTGCGACAGCGGGGCGTCGTAGAGCATCACGGCGCA
>DGXB01000044.1 GCA_002396205.1 Bacteroidales bacterium UBA4243 | reverse complement strand
GCCCAGGTGGACCGTTTCATGCTGAAGGTGATCATCAACTATCCCAAGAAAGAGGAGGAGAAGCTGATTCTACGTCAGAATATCGCTAATGCCGGTGCCAAGATTAACGCCGTGGTGAAACCTCAAGACATCATCCGCGCCCGCGAAGTGTGCCGCGAGATCTATCTCGACGAAAAGATTGAGAATTATATCACGGACATCGTCTTCGCCTCGCGTTATCCTTCGGATTACAAGTTGAAGAAGTTTGCCAACATGATCAGCTACGGCGGCTCGCCGCGTGCCACCATCAACCTGGCTCTGGCAGCCAAGGCCTACGCCTTCATCAAGCACCGTGGCTATGTCATCCCCGAGGACATCCGCGCCGTGGCCCCCGACGTGTTGCGCCACCGTATCGGATTGACCTATGAGGCCGAAGCCGAAAACATCACCACCGAAGAAATCATCAACGAGATTTTGAACACTGTTGAAGTGCCGTAAAACCAAGTCCCGTAGGGACGACAGCAATGTAGGCAGGCGGTGTAAACCCCTGCCAACAAAATGGCAGACGGGGTGTAAACCCCTGCCGAAAATGAAATAATGATGGTTTAAAATATGGAATCAACAGAAATATTCAAGAAAGTCCGCAAGATCGAGATCAAGACGCGGGGCCTCTCGAACCACATCTTCTCGGGGCAGTACCACAGCGCCTTCAAGGGGCGTGGCATGACCTTCAGCGAGGTGCGCGAATACGAGTACGGCGACGACATCCGCAACATCGACTGGAACGTCACCGCCCGCTTCAACCGCCCGTTCGTCAAGATCTTCGAGGAAGAGCGTGAGATGACAGTGATGCTGCTCATCGACGTGTCAGGCTCCAACGACTTCGGATCGCAAACGCAGACGAAACGCGACCTGACCGCCGAATTGGCAGCCGTCTTGGCGTTTTCTGCCATCCAGAACAACGACAAGGTTGGCGTGATTTTCTTCAGCAGCAAGATCGAGAAGTTCATCCCGCCCAAGAAAGGCAGCTCACACATCCTGCGCATCGTTCGTGAAATCGTCGACTTCAAGCCGACGGAGCGCGGCACCGATATTGGCGAGGGCTTGCGTTTCCTGACCTCGGCCATCAAGCGCCGCACCACGGCTTTCCTTATCTCCGACTTCATGACGGACAGCAGTTTCGAGAAGGAAATGCAGATTGCCGCCAACAAGCACGACCTTGTGGCGCTTCGTATCACCGACCGCCGCGAGATGGAAATCCCGAAGGTGGGTTTGGTCAAGTTCCGCGACTCGGAGACGGGCAAGGAGCGTTGGGTCGACACTTCAAGTCGCGCCTGGCACGATGCCTACCAAAAGATGATTCAGTACAAATCGGCGGAACTGAACCGCGAGTTTACCAAACATGGCATCGATAATTCATTGATTTATACCGATGAAGATTATGTCAGGCCTTTGATGCAACTCTTCAAGAAAAGGGAGGCAAGAAGATGAAAAGATTCATATTGTTTTTGATGGCATGTTTCGCCTTTATGGGCGGCCTTCTGGCCCAGCAGGTCGAGGTCGAAGGCACAGTGGCCGACACGAAAGTGCAGGTTGGCAAGCCTTTTACGCTCGATTTGAGCCTTAAGGTGCCATACGGTTGGTTCGTTGAGTGGAACGAGTTTGCACAAGACACGCTGTCCGAGCAAATCGACATCATCAAGCGTGGCAATGTGGAACGTACCGCCGATGCCGATAGCAACGTCATCGTGAAGCAACAACTGACGCTGATGACGTTTGACACGGGTCAAATCGTGTTGCCGTCTGTTGGCCTGAAATACGCCAAGTCGTTCGACGACCCGATGCGTTTGGAAGCTTTCACTGATCCGGTTACGCTGTATGCCACAACGATAGCGGTCGACACGACTTTGGCCTACAAACCCATCATCGAGCCACTCGCCGCACCAATCACGATGAAAGAGGTGTTCCCCTGGATTCTGGCGGTGCTGTTGGCCATTCTGCTTGGATTGGGCATTTGGCTCTTCCTCAAACGTCGCAAAACCAGGGTGGACGAGGACGGCAACGTCATAAAAGGCCCAGTCATTCCGCCTTACGACAAGGCCGTCGACGAACTGAAGCGCCTACGCGAAGAAAAGATGTGGCAATCGGGCAAGGTGAAGGAGTATTTCTCCTCGTTGACCGACATCGCACGCGAATATATCGAAGGCCAGTTTGGAGTGAACGCCGTGGAGATGACCACGGACGACATTTTGGACGAAATCAAGCCGTTGCGTTTCCCGAAAGAGACCTACAACAAACTGAAAAACACGATGGAAGTGGCTGATTTGGTGAAGTTTGCCAAGTATTCGGCCTCGACTCTCGAAAGCGACACCGCATTGAGTGATATGACAGAGTTCGTCAACGAGAGTTATGCACATTATCAGAAGACAATGTCGCCATCTGCGTCCCCGCAGATGGAACAAACCGACCGTGAGACGCAGTCATCAACAATGGGAAAGGAGGATGTGAAAAATGTTTGAAAACATTGAATTTGCAAATCCTAAGCTGTTGTGGCTCTTGTTATTGGTACCATTGGCTGTCGTTTGGTATGTGTTGCGACACAAGAAACAGGAAGCCTCAGTGCAGTTCTCCGATTTGAGGAACTTCGCTGAGTTGCCGAAGAGTTGGAAACCCTATTTGCGCCATTTGCTTTTCGCCTTGAAGATGGCAGCGTTGGCCTTGCTCATCGTGGCTTTGGCCCGTCCGCAAAGTTCGTCGACCAACTCGACCGAAAATATCGAGGGCATCGACATTGTGATGGCGATGGACGTCTCCGGCTCCATGCTGGCCCGCGATCTCAAGCCCGACCGCTTGACCGCTGCCAAAAACGTGGCCTCCGATTTCGTCAAGGAACGTCCTGGCGACCGCATGGGCTTGGTCATCTTCTCTGGCGAGACCTTCACGCAAGTGCCACTGACCACCGACCACGGCGTGATGCTCAATATGTTGGCAGAGATGAAAAACGGCCTCATCGACGATGGTACCGCCATCGGCGATGGTCTGGCCACAGCCATCAGTCGTCTGAAGGACAGCGAGGCCATCTCCAAAGTGGTCATCTTGCTCACCGACGGCATGAACAACGCTGGCTCCGTCGACCCGTATACAGCCGCCGAAATGGCCAAGCTCTACGGCATCCGTGTCTATACCATCGGCGTGGGCACTTACGGCACTGCACCTTATCCTGTGCAGACACCATTTGGCACGCAAATCCAGCAGGTGAAGGTCGAAATCGATGAAAAACTGTTGGCCACCGTCGCCAACTCGACGGGTGGCAAGTACTTTCGCGCCAACAACAACCAGAAGTTGGACGAAATCTATCAGGAAATCGACAAGCTGGAACGCTCCAAGATCGAGGTGACCGAGTTCCGCCGCCTCCACGAGGAGTTCTACCCGCTGGTGGCATGGGCTTTGGCCTTGCTGCTCCTCGAATTCCTGTTGCGTAAAACGATTTTCAGGACTTTAATGGATTGAGACTATGGAAAACGTATTGCGATTCGAACATCCAGAATACCTTTACGGACTGTTAATCATTCCGTTACTGGTCATCATTTATGTTTTATTCCGTGTCGCGCAAAAGAAGCGCTTCGAGCGTTTTGCCCAAATCGGGATGCGCGAGCAATTGGTGCCGACCTATTCCACGCGCCGCGCCAACTTCAAGTTCGTCATCTTCCTGCTGATGGTTTCGAGCATCATCATGGCTTTGGCCAACTTGCAGAGTGGCAGCAAGATGGAAGAAGTGAAACGTGAAGGCATTGATCTTTATCTTGCCATTGATGTCTCCAATTCAATGAATGCCGAGGACATCGTGCCGAGCCGTTTGGAACGCTCCAAGCAGGCCATCAACAAGCTCATCGGCGACATGAAAGGCGACCGCATCGGTGTCATCGTCTTTGCCGACAAGGCCTTCGTGCAGCTGCCCATCACCACCGACTATTCGGCGGCCCGCATGTTCCTTTCGACCATCAACACGAGCCTTGTGGCCTCGCAAGGCACTGCCATCGCCGAAGCCATCAATTTGGCGCTCAAGTCGTTCCCTGATGAAAACCATAGCCGTGCCATCGTCATCATTTCCGATGGCGAGGACCACGAAAACGATGCAGCGGTGAAGGCAGCCCAAGAGGCCGCCAAGCAAGGTGTGCATGTCTATACCATAGGTATGGGCCTCCCCGACGGCGCCCCGATTCCGGAGTATAACCAGTACGGCAACCAAATAGGCTATCGCAAGGACCGCAACGGCAACACCATCATCACCCGCCTCGACGAGCAGATGCTGCAAAAGATTGCTGCCGCTGGCAATGGCATTTATGTGCGTGCCAGCAACTCCAATGTGGGTCTGGAGAAAATCTATGGCGACATCAACAAACTCGACAAGTCGGAAATCGATGCCAAGGTCTTTACCGATTACGAAGACCAGTTCCAATGGTTTGTGGCCGCAGCCATCATGTTTTTGCTGATAGAGATTTTCGTTTCGTCGGGCAAGAAAGGCTGGGAGAGGAAGTTTAACATTTTTGAGAAGAGAGATGAAAAGGTTTAGCAAATATTTGATAATCATAGCGTTTTTGTGCTTCGCGTTGCCGGTTTCGGCACAAAGCGACGAAAAGGCCATCCGCAAAGGCAACCGCCACTACAAAAGCGGGAACTATGAGGAGGCAATCAGTCAGTATCGTGAAGCCTTGAATATCAGGCCGAACAATGCCAAGGCGCAGTTCAACTTGGGCGATGTGTATTATGCCAAACAATCGTATGACACGGCCTACACCGAGTTCCAGAAAGTGCTCGAGATTTCGCCCGATGCCAAGCTGAAGTCGGACGCGCTGTTCAACATGGGTAATTGCCTTCTCGCGCAGGACAAGTTCTACGACGCCTATAATATATATAAGGTGTCGCTGAAGATGAATCCCGACAACGGGAATGCACTTTACAACCTCGAATACTGCCGTGCCCATCTCGTCAAGAGCAAGATTTGGGTGGTGCAGCCCGAAAACGGCAGGGTAGAGGCCAAGGAAAAGGAAGCCTTCAATGGCCAGCGTATCACCCTGACGTCGCAACCCGACGAGGATTATGCCTTGTCGCAATACATGGTGGTTCGCGCCGACAACCAACAGGTGACGGTTGATGTGAGTGGTAGTAGCTTCATCATGCCGAAGTTCGATGTGGCGGTTTCGGCTGAATTCAAGAAGGCGCACAAGGTTGAGATTGAAAAGAACATCAAGAACGGCAGCGTGCGTGCCGACCGCCAACGCGCCATCGAAGGACAACAGGTGAAATTGGAGGCGCAAGGCGAAAACGACTTTGTGCTCGACAAGTTCAAGGTCTATCGCACAGGCAGTCCCAACGATACGGTGCAAGTCAACAAGGACGTGTTCCAAATGCCCAATTTCGACGTGACCGTGACGGCTACCTTCCGTACCGCCTTGAGAGTCAGCATTGATAGTGTGGCAAATGGCACGATTTCAGTGACCGACAGTTTGGTGAAGCAGGGCGACAATGTGGGCATCATCGTGAAGCCCGACAAAGGTTTCCAATTGGGCGACCTGCGTGTGGTCAGCAATCGCGATGCCACCGAGTCGGCCCCCGTCGGCGACGACAACATGTTCCAGATGCTCGACAGCGACGTGACGGTGAAAGCCGAGTTCGTGGAGGCTACCGATTATTATAAGGTGCAGCCCGACACGACTTTGAAAGGCGGCCATGTGTTGCTCGACCAAACCGAAGCCACACGCCGCGAGACGGTAACACTGCGCAACGCTCCCGAGCCGGGCTACCAGTTCAAGGAATATGTCATCCATCAGGTGGGCGACACCGCTGTGAAGGTGCAACCATTGGGCAATTTCTTCACCATGCCCGACTTCGATGTTGAGGTCTCCGCCATCTTCGAGAAATCGGAAGGCGAAAACCAGGACCAGCAGCAACAACAGCAAGACCAACAACAACAAGACCAACAAGAACAAGAGCAACAGCAGGACCAGCAGCAGAATCAAGACCAGCAGCAACAACAGCAAAACCAACAGCAGCAACAGATGTCGAAGGAGGATGCCCAGCGAATGCTCGATGCCCTTGAAAACCAGGAGAAGAAGACGATGGAAAAGGTGAACGAACAAAAGGTTCGCCAACAGCCCAAGAAGAAATCAGACAAAGATTGGTAATTCACAAAGCCCCGTAGGGGCGACAGATATTAGGCAGGCGGTGTAAACCCCTGCCATAATGGAAATGGTGATGAAAACGTCAGGCGGTGTAAACCCCTGCCGATGTAGAATGAGAATAAAAAACGTATTTTTGCAGCGCGAAAACAATCGATACAATGAAAAGCATATTCAGGTTAGTTTTTTTGATGGCGTTGGCCGTACCGTTAAGCCTTTGGGCGCAAGACGATCCGCGATTGACCGTTTCGACCAAGAAGCAGGTCATGGTGGGCGAGCGTTTCCAGGTGGTTTTCGAAGCCAATGCCGACGGAAAGAATTTCCAAGCGCCGTCGTTCGACGGCTTCACCGTGTTGGGTGGCCCGTTCACATCGTCAAGCTCCAGTTTCTCGATGGTCAACGGCTCGATGTCGCATAGCGTGAAGGTTACCTATACCTTTGCCCTTCAGGCGTATAAGGAAGGGACCTTCAACGTCGGTTCGGCTTCGCTGACCGTTAAGGGTAACAAAATCAGCAGCGAACCGTTCGACATCAAGGTGGTGCCCGACGATGGCAGCCATTCTGCTCCCTCAGGTGGCGGGTCTTCAAGCCAAGGGCAGTCGCAGCAAAACACGAGCGACCCGCAGGTCAGCGGCAAGGACTTGTTCCTCCGTGTCGTTCCCTCAAAGAAGTCGGTTTATGTCGGTGACCAAGTCGTGCTCACCTACAAGCTCTACACCAAGGTGCCGGTGTCGTCGGTCTCCATCTCCAAGATGCCGGCTTATGCTGGTTTCTGGACCAAAGACATTTCCGACAACAGCGGAACCCTGAGGCAGTCGAGCGAATACGTCAACGGCATCGAATACACCACAGCTGAAATACAGAAAATCATCATTGTGCCCCAGCGCTCAGGCAGCCTTTCCATCGACCCGATGGTGATGGAGTGCATTGCGCAAGTCCGCACGGAGAGCAACAACAGCCGTAGCATGGATCCCTTCGAGGCTTTCTTCAACGACCCCTTCTTCAACCGAAACATCGTCAATGTGAAGAAGGAACTCACGTCGCAAACGCTCAGCCTCGATGTCAAAAACATGCCTGTGGCCGGTAAACCCGATGCCTTTGCGGGCGCCGTGGGCAACTATAAGTTCACGTCATCCATCGACAAGTCGGAGCTGAGTACCAACGAGGCCGTCACCATCACGCTGACCGTTTCTGGCACGGGCAACATTGAGCTTCTCCAGATGCCTCAGCCCGTCTTCCCGCCCGATTTTGAGGTCTACGACCCCAAGATCAGTATGACGACGGATGTCACAGCGCAAGGCATCACGGGAACAAAGAAGGCCGAGTTTTTAGCCATCCCACGCAGGGCCGGCAAGTTCTCGATCCCCGCCGTCGAATTCTCGTATTTCAATCCCAACAGCGAGTCGTATCAGACGTTGCTTTCAGAGCCTTACGAACTTACCGTCCGCAAGGGCAAGGACACGGGCGACGAAGGTGGCGGCGTGTTCGCCTCCAACCAAGAAGACATCAAGTATTTGGGCAGCGACATCCGTCACATCATGGGCGGCGATGCCAAGCTGAAACCCGTTCAAACGTCGTTTTTCGCTTCGGCCACCTATTTCGTGTTGCTTCTCGCCTTGCTTTTGGCCTTCATCATCCTCCTCATCGCCCTCAAACAACGCGAACAGTTGAGTCAGGACACAGCAGCCAATCGCAACCGTAAGGCCGACAAGGTGGCTCGCGGTAGGCTGAAGAGTGCTTACAACTACTTGAAATCCAAAGACCAAGAGAAGTTCTATGTTGAGATGTCGCAAGCCCTTTGGGGTTATATTGCCGACAAGCTCGGCATCGAGCGCTCGAAATTGTCGATGGAAACGGTGAGCGAAACGATGAAGGAAAAGAGCGTGCCCGACGAGTTGACGAGGCAGTTTGTCGATACGCTCAACAGTTGCGAGTTTGCCCGCTTTGCCCCAGGCAGTGCCGAGGCCAAGATGGAGGACCTCTACCAACGGGGCATCGAGGTGATTTCGAAAGCCGAAAAAGTCTTGTAATCAAGGAAAGGAAAAACTGAAATGAAAAGATACACCTTATTAATATTATGTGTCGTCGCCGCCATGGGAAACATTTTGGCCCAGAATATCGGCGACACTTGGTTCGAGCAAGCCAACGCAGCCTACAATGCCGGCAGCTACGACACCGCCGTGGTGATGTACCAGAAAATCATCGACGCCGATATGGAGTCGGTGCCGGTCTATTACAACATGGGCAACGCCTACTACAAGCTGCACAACTACCCGATGGCCATCTACAACTATGAGAAGGCCTTGAAGCTCGACCCGTCTAACGACGACGTGCAAACCAACCTTGCCATCGCCAATCTCGCCATTGTCGACAAGATTGAACCCATGCCACAGCCTTTCTATGTCAGGTGGTGGCAAAGTGCGCGGGCAAGGTTGTCGGGCGACCAGTGGGCGTGGTGCTCCATAGCGTTCTTTGCCCTTTTGTTGGTCGCGCTGTTCATGTTCTTGCGTTCGCGACGCATCGGCGTTCGGAAACTGGGCTTCTTCGGTGGAATCGTTTTCCTCGTTGTTTTTGCCGTCTCCATCGTTTTCGCTGCCCAGCTCAAACAGACAGCTGTCAACCACGACCAGGCCATCGTCATGGCACCGACGGCGACCGTCAAGAGTACTCCAAACGAAAACAGCGTCGACCTGTTTGTGTTGCACGAAGGCTCCAAAGTGACCATTTTGGAAACCTCAAACGGCTGGAACAAGATCCGAATCGCCAATGGGAGCTTGGGTTGGCTTGAAGCGGATAAAATGCTTTCTTTCTGAGCCTTTCGAGGGGATAAAATGATTTTTTGAGAAAAAAAATGAATTTTTTTTCCTAAAAATGTAATTTCTTTGAAAGAATGTCCTATATTTGCAGACCATATTTAAAGTGAAAAAGTGTCAAAACGTTTGTAATTAGAGAATTAATTAAAATTTCAAGATATGAAAAAGAGATTTTTACCTATCAGTTTACTTTTGGTAATCATGGTCTTAGGCCAAACTTTGGCTGTTGCTGACCAAGGTGGGCACTATGTTCCGCGCACCCAAAACAACGATGCGGAGAGCTTTATGGGCAGTCTTCGCGCTAACCAACACACTGGCTTGATTGATCCTGCCGACGTGCTTAAGGCAATGCAAGCTCCTGCAACAAGGAACGATGCCAACAAGCCGCTCTATTGGCTCACTATGGGCCCCGACAACATGGGTGGCCAAACCACGGCTGTCCTTTACGACAACAGACTTTACGAAGGCCATACCAATGGCCAGATTTACATCGGCTCCAAAGGTGGCGGCGTCTACAAGTCCTATAACCACGGCATCACCTGGCATCAGGTGGGCGACCTCGCCTTGATGGTCAGCTGCATGGCTCAAGATGCCGACGGTGTCATCTATGTGGGTACCGGCGACGGCAACAATGGCGTGAAGTTCAATGGCCTCGATCAACAAGGCTACAATAACAGCTTCGTCGGTACCGGCCTTTACAGGCTCGTCGACGATGTGTTTGAATTGGTCAAAGCCCCGACTGAGGATTCTTGGCTCTATATCAATGAAATCGCCGTGGCTGGCAATGCGCTGTTGGTGGCCACCAACGATGGCCTGATGTGCTCCAACGACAAAGGCCAAAATTGGACCAACGCCATCCCGGGCAACGCCATTTCGGTGAAAGTCGGCAGCGACAACACTATCGTCGCCGTGGTCGAGAACCAAGTTTATATTGGTTCGGACATCAACCTCATGGTTTCACACACCGGCACCAGCACCAATATGTTGGAAGGCGACAGCCTGCTGCCCAAACCCGCCGGTTTGGTCGACATCGCCATTGCCCCCTCCAACAACAATGTGATTTATGTGGCTGGCATCGATGGCAACGGTAACCACATCGGAGTTTTCGTTTCTGAAGACAAGGGCGAAACTTGGGCTACCGCTTTCCCGACCGTCACACCTTCGCAAGGCAATACGCTTTATGCCGGCTTTGGCCTCTATAATCACGGCATTGTTGTCGACCCTGAGAACGAAGGCCTTTTGTATGTGCTTGGCTACAACCTCTGGTCGCTTACGAAACCCGTGAACGGTGGTTTGTATCTCGCCAGCCAAATCAATGCAGATTCCTATTATTACATGCCCGACTATCTCCATGTTGGTCTCCACACCATGGTGTTCAATCCCAACAATAGCCAGGAATGCTACATTGGTACCGATGGTGGTGTCTTCAAGGGCACGGGCAGGTTTACCTTCAGCAATTGCAACCGCAATTATGTCACTTCGCGCATGTTCAATGTGGCCGTCTCTGGCAAAGATACCCGCATCCTTGCCGCTGGCCTTGATCATGGCACGGTGTTGATTGAGGGTGATGAAAACACCAGCGATGTCAATGCTGGTTTGTGGATCAATCCTATGGGTGCCAACGAAGGCATCTTCAACGATGATTCACACGCTGGCCCTTGCGCCATTTCTGTGCTCAACCCGAACACTTTCTTCGTCACCTATAAGGGCGGTGGATTGCAACGTACTGAGACCGCTGGCGAAGACTGGGTGTCGAGCAACTTCACTTCCCATTCATCGCTTGGCTTGAGCACCACTTCGTTCCGCTTGCCTATCCTGCTCCATGAGAGATATGACAACCAAACGAATCCCGAGACGGCTTGGTTCTTCAATGAAACAGGCGCTGTTATCCCGAGCGGTACTGATGTGATGGTGGTGGGTGCCAACAACTTCCCCTTCCACTACACGCTTGCTTCCGATCTTGCAGTTGGCGACTCCATCGAAGTGCACGATCCCGTTACCGCCACCTTCTTTGTGGCCTTCACCGACGTTCTTACCATGACGCGCACGCCTCTCCAATTCAATGTGGAAGCCCAATGGTATAAGGTTGCCGACAGAGCTCATTCTGGATTCACTGGCGAACCGCTGAGCATGGCTATCACTCCCGATGGCGACAATATGTTTGTTGGTATGAAGAGTGGTAGACTCTTCCGTGTCTCTGGCCTCAATACCGTCGTTGATGAAACCTCTGGTACCATCACCGACTCGCTGTTTGCTGTGACTACCACTGAAATCGAACTCCCCATCGATGGCCAGTGCATCACCTCAGTGAGCGTCGACCCGCGTAACAACAACAATGTGATTGTGACTTGTGGCAACTATGGTGCCGACAATGTGTTTGTGCTCTATTCGACCAACGCCATGGCTGATGCCCCGACCTTCGTGAGCAAGCAGGCCAACCTGCCCAAGATGCCGGTTTACTCCTCTGTGATTGAAATGGTGACAGGCGATGTCATCATCGGCACCGAACGTGGTATCTACAGAACGAAGAACATCACCAACCCCGACTGGATTGCCGAGACTAAGATGATGGGCGAAGTGCCGGTCATGGAACTGAAGCAACAAATCCTCTTCCACGAAACCGAGACGATTGAGAACGAGACAGAGGAAGGTGTCTTCGTCACAGAGTATCCTGGTGTCTACAATACGGGTGTCATCTATGCCGCTACCTATGGCCGTGGCATGTTCCGCTGCGAGAACTACAAGAAGGAGTTCGCCAGCGTGCCCGAAAACAACGAGGTTGTCAGCGATGTTACTGTCAGCTTGTATCCCAACCCGGTCAGCAGCCAAGCCACTGTCAGCTTCGAGCTTAATGAGAGCGCCAACGTCAGCTATCAGGTGTTCGACATGACAGGCCGCATGGTGATGAACCAGAACATGGGTCGCATGACCGAAGGCGAACACCAAATCAACCTCAATGCCGAAAACCTCAGCGCCGGTTCCTACATCTTGCGCCTCAACCAAGGTGCCAACAACGCCAGCGTGAAGTTCTTGGTCTATTGATTTCCTGTTGAGACGCGCCCTGGCACGTCTCTATGAACAAACAAAAAAAATGGAAAGACAATCTGCAAAGGTTGTCTTTCTTTTTGTATTTTTGCGTTTCATTGAATCGTTATGAACAGCAAGAAAATAAACAAGGTGTTGGTGGCCAACCGTGGCGAGATTGCCGTGCGCGTCATCAAGACGCTGCGGAAGCTCCATATCGCCTCGGTGGCGGTATTTGCCGACAATGATGCCGAAGCACTGCACCGACGCTTGGCCGACGAAGCCTGTCCACTGGGCAATGGCACACTGAAAGACACCTATCTTAATGTCCAAAAGATTGTCGATGCCGCCTTGGATGCCGGTGCCGATGCCATTCATCCGGGTTATGGTTTCCTCTCTGAGAGTCCCGCCCTTGTTGAGGCTTGCGAGGCCAACAATCTCATTTTCATTGGTCCCGATGCCCATTCCATGCGGCTGATGGGCAACAAGATCGAATCCCGTAAGGTAGCCGTCAAGAATGGTATTCCCGTCACTTTTGGTGCGATGGGTAGCCATGAGGAAATCCTCGACATGGCCGACAAATTGCCTTATCCCATATTGATTAAGGCGGCGGCAGGTGGAGGAGGCAAGGGAATGCACATTGTTTGGGAAAAGTCAGACCTGCAATTGGAGCTTGAACGTGCTTCGCGCGAAGCGGAGAAGTACTTTGGCGATGGCACTGTGTTCGTTGAGCAATATATCGAGAATCCTCGGCATATCGAAGTGCAGGTGCTTGCCGACCATTTCGGCAATGTCATCCACCTTGGCGAGCGTGAATGTACCATTCAACGTCGTTACCAGAAAATCATCGAAGAGTCGCCTTCGCCAACGCTGACTGATGAGAAACGTCAGCAGATTTGCGATACCGCCGTGAAACTCTGCAAAGCCATCGGCTATCGCAACGCGGGCACCGTTGAGTTCTTGGTTGACAAAGGATTGAACTTCTATTTCTTGGAGATGAACACCCGCATCCAAGTGGAGCATCCCGTCACTGAGATGCGCACGGGCATCGACATAGTGGAAGAACAAATCCGCATTGCTCGTGGCAAGGAGATGGGCTGGACGCAAGACACGATACAACCCCAAGGTCATGCCATCGAGTTGCGCATCTATGCCGAAGACCCCGCCAACGGTTTCCTGCCCACGCCAGGCAAGGTGACCGCCTATCACGAGCCACAAGTGCGTGGTACCCGTGTTGATAGCAGCATCGAAGGACCTTGTTCCGTCTCTGAAGCCTACGACCCGATGATTGCCAAGCTCGTCTGTCACGCCAAAGACCGGCAAGGCGCCATTGAGACGGCACGAAATTCGTTGAAACAGTTCATCATCCAAGGCCTGACCACCAACAAAGCCTACCTTTGGGAAGTGATCAAAAACGATGATTTCATCGAAAACAGGATGGATACTTCGTTTTGTGCCACCCATCAAGACGCGCTTTTGAACGCCTTAAATGAAGCACGTAAGAATCAGAATGTCAATGATATAATTGCGGCATTCTTGATGTATGACTTTGGGAAGAAGCACGTTGGGCAAACAACGGAGAACGTGTGGGAAGAGATTGGCTATTGGCGCTATAGGATGCAACTCACGGTTGATGTGGAAGGACAAAAAGTGCCCGTCAGCATCCGTGCTGCCGAGGCGAAGAAGATTATGGGTACGATAGGGGAGATGCCTTTCGTGGTGGAATTTATCCAATACGATAATAATCAGTTGAAAATCATGCTCAACGGTCGCACCGAGACGGTCTATTGCTCCATCAACGATGAACACAAGACCATCGTCAATTTCCATGGTCTCAACTTCACCTGCTTCCGCACCGACCAACTCAACGATACCTTGGATTATGCCTGCAAGGAGTCGGTCAACGACAGGTCGCGCTTGGTGTCGCCCATGCCTGGCAAAGTGGTGAAAATCAACGTCAAGGAGGGTGATACGGTGAATGAAGGAACGATTATGATGGTGGTGGAAGCTATGAAGATGGAGAACAACATCGTGGCACCGGGGCAGGCCAAGGTGAAGAAGATTTTGGTCGCTGAAGGCCAGATGGTGGACAATAAAATGCAGTTAATTGAGTTGGAATCTTAAATCTTTGAATTTTAAATTTTGAATAATACATGAATTTCGACCTGACACCCGAACAAGAAGCCCTGCGCCAGCGTGTGCGCGACTTCGCCGAACAGGAAGTGAAACCTGTGGCTCGCCAAAATGATGAAGACCAGCATTTCGATGTGGAACTGACCCTCAAGATGGCCGAACAAGGTCTCTTGGGTATGACTGTCCCGAAGGAATATGGAGGTCAAGGGCTTGATAATCTGAGTTATATCATTGCTGTGGAGGAGTTGGCCCGTGTGGACGGCTCCACTGCTGCCACCATTGCCGCCGACAACTCGCTCGGCATCGGTCCCATCAAGGATTATGGCACCGAGGAACAGAAGCAACGCTATCTGCCCCGCCTCAGCAAAGACCGTCTCTGGGGCTTCGGCTTGACCGAAGAAGACGCGGGCAGCGACTCGCGTGGCACCAAGACCACCGCCGAATATGACGGTACGCTGTGGCACCTCAACGGCTCCAAGATTTTCATCACCAATAGTGCCACGCCGATTTCGCTTGGCACCACGGTGCAAGCCGTGTCGGGCATGAAGGATGGCAAGCCGGAGTTTACAGCCCTGTTGGTGGAAAACAAAAAGGAGGGCTTCACTCAAACGCCTATGCACGACAAGATGATGTGGCGCGCCTCCAACACAGGCAAGCTTGTCTTCAACGATGTGCGCCTCATGGACGACTGTGTGCTTGGCAAGCCGGGCGAAGGTTCCCACATCATGCTGGCCACCCTCGATTCGGGTCGCTTGTCGATTGCCGCCATGGGTTTGGGTTGTGCGCAAGGCGCCTACGAGATGGCCTTGGCCTACTCGAAGAAACGTGTGCAGTTCGGCAAGCCAGTCTGCAAGTTCCAGGCGGTGGCCTTCAAGCTCGCCGATATGGCCGTGAAGATTGAAGCGGCCAGAAATTTGCTCTATCACGCCTGCTGGCTCAAGGACCAGCACCGTCCCTTTGGCAAGGAAGCTGCCATGGCCAAGCTCTATTGCTCGGAAGTGGCTGCCTCGGTGTGCGACAATGCCGTCCAGGTGATGGGCGGTCACGGGCTGCTGAAGGAGTTCGACATGGAGCGCTTCTATCGCGACCAACGCATCCTGCAAATCGGCGAAGGCACCTCCGAAATCCTCCGTTTGGTGATTTCAAGGGCCATCGGATGCTGATTTACGGGGTGAGAAACTGTAAATTCCGTCAGTTGACTGACGGAATTTTCATTTTTTGCTTGTTTGGAACAGAAAAAGTCCGCTGCTCAGTTCGCAGCAGTAAACATTAATAATTATGCGGCATATATCTGACTTTTTGATTACCTTTGCGGCGCAATCCTATTCGAATCTCAAATCTTTAAATCTTAAATCATACTAAAATGAAAATCAAAACTTTAACTTTGGTCGCTGCTTTGGCCATCGCTGCCACTGCCTGCGACAACAAAAAACAACCTGAACAGCCCCAAGAGCCTGTCAAGCAAGAAACACACATGGCCGACAAGTACGCCGAGTACACCCTGACGACCAACATCGACCACCTCTCCGCCAACGAAAAGGAGATGCTCAAGCTCCTCTTTGAAGCCGCCGACATCATGGACGGCCTCTTCTGGCAAGAGAACTACGGCGACAAAGCCCAACTCATGGAAATGATTGGCGACAACGCCGACATCAAGAAACTCGCCACCATCGCTTACGGCCCTTGGGACGGCCTCGATGGCAACAAGCCTTTCGTCGACGGCATCGGTGCCAAACCCGCTGGTGCACAGTTCTATCCCGCCGACATGACCGAAGAGGAATGGAACGCCTTCGACGATCCGAACAAGACCAGCCAATACACCATGATCCGCCGTGACGAGAACGGCGCCCTGAAGTGCGTGTGGTATCACGACTACTTCGCCGAACAAATCGAAAAGGCCGCCTCGTTGCTTGATCAGGCTTCCGAGCTGGCTGGCGACAAGGAGTTTGCCGAATATCTGAAACTCCGCGCCAAAGCCCTCCGCACCGACGACTATCTTGAGAGCGACATGCAATGGATGGACGTGCGCAACAACAACATCGACATGGTGATTGGCCCCATCGAGAACTACACCGATGCCCGCTACGGTATCAAGGCCTCGCACGAAGCCTTCATCCTCATCAAGGACCAAGAGTGGACCAAGCAGTTGGCCCGCTATGCCTCGTTTGTGCCTGAACTTCAGAAGCAACTGCCCGTGCCTGCCGAGTATAAGAAGGAAGTGCCTGGATCGGACGTCGACCTGGCTGCCTACGACGTGGTTTACTACGCCGGCGACTGCAACGCCAACTCCAAGACCATCGCCATCAACCTGCCCAACGACGAGCGCGTGCAGCTGCAACGCGGCACCCGCAAACTCCAGCTCAAGAACGCCATGCAGGCCAAGTTCGAGAAGATCCTTGAGCCTATCTCCAAGGAACTGATGACCCCCGAGTCGATGGAGCACATCAAGTTTGACGCCTTCTTCTCCAACGTGATGTTCCACGAGACCGCCCACGGCATGGGCATCAAGAACACCATCGACGGCAAGGGCACCGTTCGCGAAGCCCTTGGCAACCAATACAATGCCCTCGAAGAAGCCAAAGCAGACGTGTTGGGCCTTTACCTTGTGACCAAGCTGGCCGAGATGGGCGAATACACCACCACCACGATGGAAGACAACTACACCACCTTCATGGCGGGCATCTTCCGCTCGGTGCGCTTCGGTGCCGCCAGCGCCCACGGCAAGGCCAACATGCTTACCTTCAACTATTTCCAGAATGAAGGTGCTTTTGTCCGCAACGAACAAGGCCAGTATGCCATCGACTTCGAGAAGATGAAGGTGGCTGTTGAAAAACTCGCTGGCGACATTCTCCAGCACCAAGGCAACGGCAACTACGAAGCCACCAAGGCTTGGATGGGCGAGAACTGCGTCATCCGTCCCGAGCTGCAAAAGGACCTCGACCGCGTGAACGCTTCGGGCATCCCGGTTGACATCTATTACAACATGGGCCCCGATGTCCTGCTGGAATAAAATAACCATTCGCTTGTAGAGACGTGCCATGGCGCGTCTCTACGGCGTTTAAAAAAATCAACAACATGACAACATCAGAAATACAGGCTCTTATCGCCAATAAAGAATTGAAAGACATTGACTTCGGTGGTCAAACCCTCGAAAGCCTCGACTTCAGCGGCTGCACCTTAACGAATGTCAACTTCAAGAATGCCACATTGAAGCATTGCCGCTTCGACGAGGCTGTTTTGGACAGTTGCGACTTCGACCACAGTGGCCACTCCGATGAACCCACCTTGCAGAGCGTTTCGTTCAAGAAAGCTACCTTGGAAAACTGCCGTTTCCGTTATGCCAACATCGCGTGGAGCGACTTCCGCTATGCCCGTATCAACAATGCCACATTCGAGGATTCGACCGTTGACTACTGCGACTTTTACCGTTGTTTCCTCGAAGGTGTGGTACTCTTCAAACATTCGTCGTTCTGCAATTGCAGCTTTTTCAACACCTATTTTGGCGACGGTTCCAACATCCGTTGTGACAATCTGCGCCACGGCAAGATCATCCAACAAGACAAGGAAGCCTACACCAAGTTCCTCGTCGACTGGCACGACTTCGGTACGGGCGTGCGCACCAACGACCGCCGCCAGGTGTCGGACTGGAGTCCCAATGCCGCCGTGAAAGCACGTTGGGCCGATGCCGAGGACATCTACAAGACCCTCAACGGCCTTTGGAACGAAAAGGGCTACTTGGCCGACGCCAACTGGGCCTACGTGCAAGGCCGCCGCATGGAACGCCGCCGCATGATGGCCGAATTTAGCGACCCGAAAGTGAAAACGGGAACGAAAATCGGCAACGTGTGGCGCATCTTTACCAATTGCCTCTCCGACCTCTTTTTCGGCTATGGCGAGAGTATGCTCAAGATGATTTTGACCTACATCTTCACCGTCCTCCTTTTCGCCTTCATCTTCAGCAAGGAGGTGTCGCTGCTGCATTATGTTGAGGCCCTTGGCGTGAGCCTGAAGAACATGGCCGGCATGGACTCGGAAGTGCTGCAAGGTGTGTCGCCTTTGGTCGACATGCTGAATTTGGTGCAGACCACCATCGGCATCCTGTTGACCGGTATCTTTGGTTTTATTTTGGGGAATAAGATTCGCAATCAATAGGAAGCGGATGCGTTTCTCCCCGGCAACGCCGCAATCAGTTTTTTGGTGTAATCATTCTGCGGATGCTCGAACAGGGCATCCGCTTCGTTTATCTCGACGGGCTTGCCGTTGTACATCACCACCACGCGGTCGCTCATGAAACGTACTACGCTCAAGTCGTGTGAAATGAAGATATAAGTGAGATGACGCTCTTCCTTGAGCTTGTTAAGTAGGTTGAGTACTTGTGCTTGCACGCTCACATCCAATGCCGACACCGATTCGTCGCAAATCACCAATCGAGGATTGACAGCCAAGGCACGCGCGATGCAGATGCGCTGACGCTGTCCGCCACTGAATTCGTGCGGATAACGATTGTAGTGTTCAGCCTGTAAACCAACTTGTTCCAAAAGTTTGCAGACCATTTCGTGCCCTTTCTTGGCATCGTTTTGGATACCGTGAACC
Organism: Bacteroidales bacterium UBA4243; assembly: GCA_002396205.1. Lineage (GTDB taxonomy): Bacteria > Bacteroidota > Bacteroidia > Bacteroidales > F082 > Limimorpha. Next base: position 4,737 of record DGXB01000044.1, on the reverse strand, counting down.
AACATGGGCTCGGCTATCGCCTCGCCGATGGTCATGCGTGGGTTGAGCGAAGAGTAGGGGTCTTGGAATACGATTTGGGCCTGCCTGCGAAAGTCGCGCAAGGCTTGTCCCTTTAAGGCAGTCACTTCGGTGCCGTCGAACCAAACCCTACCGCTTGTCGGCTCGGCCAAACGCAGGATGCTTCGCCCCAAGGTGGTCTTGCCGCAGCCCGACTCGCCCACCAAACCTAAAGTCTCGCCCTCGTAGACATCCAAAGTCACATCGTCGACGGCTTTCACATAATCATAGACGCGGCTGAAAACGCCTTTGCGAAGGGGATACCACGTCTGCAAATGCTCTACTTTCAGCAACGGCTCGCGGCTGTAGAGTTGTTTGAGGTGAACCTTTCGTTCAGCATCGCTGATTTGCAGGTCTTGCAGGATTTGCGCCTTGCCTCCTTGCCATTCGCCATCGAGAAACTCCTTGACGATAGGCAGCCGCTTGAGGCGCACGTCCATGGGTGGTCGGCAGGCCAACAGCCCTTGTGTGTAAGGATGACGCGGATGGTTGAGGATTTGCTCCACACTGCCGCGTTCGAGGATTTCGCCGTTGTGCATCACGGCCACGTCGTCGGCAATTTCGGCTACTACTCCGAGGTCGTGGGTGATGAAAATCATGCCCATACCCGTTTCGGCTTGCAGCTTGCGCAGCAGCTTGAGGATTTCAAGTTGCACGGTGACGTCTAAAGCAGTGGTAGGCTCGTCGGCGATGAGCAGCTTGGGATTGCAGGCGATGGCCATGGCGATCATCACACGCTGTTTCTGTCCGCCTGAAAGCTCGTGAGGATAACTGTCGTAGATGGCTTCGGGTCTCGGCAGCATCACCTGCTTGAAAAGGCTGATGACTCGGCTTTTGGCTTCGGCCTTGCTCACTGTTTCGTGCTGCAAAATCATCTCAGCCACCTGAAAACCACATTTGTACACAGGATTGAGCGATGTCATCGGCTCCTGGAAAATCATCGCGATGCGTTTGCCTCGCACGTCGGCCATCTGTTTTTCCGAAAAGTCCTTTATTTCGTCGTCTTCGATTTGGATGCTGTCGGCCTCGATGCGGCTCAACCTGTCGTTGAGCAGGCGCATCACGGCCAACGAACTCACCGACTTGCCGGAGCCCGATTCGCCCACAAGGCCTAAGGTGCGTCCCGCAAATACGTCAAGGTCAATGCCATGCACGGCTTCGGCCCATTTTCCGTCGCGGAAAAAGCTGACTTTGAGATTGCGCACTTGTAACAGCGGTGATGGCATAGTTGGAATTTTGTCGCAAAGGTATTGAAAAAATGCCTACTTTTGTGCAAAATCTTTCGTCATGAGAAAAACCATCCTTTTATTCCTTGCCCTCATGCCGATGATGGCTTGGGCGCAATTCGACAAGTATTTCACCGAATCCTCGTTGCGCGTCGACTATTGCCTGACGGGCAACCACAACGAGACCACCTTCTCTTTGAAGGAACTCATCCGCGAACCCTATTGGAGCGGCTCAAAAACCAACCTCATCGACAACTTGGAGTTTGGCAGCTATATCGTCAAGGTCTTCGAGGCTGGAACGGATAACCTGCTGTTTTCCAAAGGCTACCAGAACCTTTATGGGGAGTGGCAGACCACCGACGAAGCTTTTAAAATCACCAAGACCTTTGAGGAATCGGTCATCGTGCCTTTCCCCAAGGTGAAAATCGACATCGCGCTTTGCTACAAGACGTGGGAAGGCCAACTCAAGGAAGGGATGCGCTTCACCATCAGCCCCGACGACTATTTCATCCGCAACTATGACAACCTTAACCTGCCCGTCTACGAGGCTTGGATTGGCAACAAAGACATCACCAAGGCCGTTGACATAGTGATTCTTCCCGAAGGCTACACGCAGGCCGAGATGGGTAAGTTCCTCAAGGACTGTGACTTCTTTGTTGAAAGCATGTTCAACTACGCGCCTTACGACCGTTATCGCGAGAGCTTCAACATCCGTGGGGTGATGGTCCCTTCGGCAGAGAGTGGCTGCACCATGCCTGGCGACCATATTTACAAGAACACCGCAATGCGCTTCAGCTTCTGGACTTTCGACAGCGAGCGCTATTGCATGAGCACCGACAATCGTGACATCCGCGACTTGGCCGGACAAGTGCCCTACGACCAGATTTACATCCTGATGAATACCGAGAAATATGGTGGTGGCGGCATCTACAACTTCTATTGTTCGAGCGCAGCCAGCAACGGTTTTTCGAGCGACGTCATCATCCACGAGTTTGGGCACGGCTTCGCGGGATTGGCCGATGAATACTACAACGACGACACCTACGGCGACATGTACAACAACGACCTTGAGCCTTGGGAGCCCAACCTGACCACACTCGTCAACTTTGATGCGAAATGGAAGGACATGATGGACAAGAAAACGCCCATCCCCACGCCACGCGAGAAGAAATACGAGAACACCATCGGCGTTTACGAAGGTGGTGGCTACGAGCCTGAAGGCGTCTACAGCCCCAAGATGGACTGCCTGATGAAGACCTTCAACGGCCATGAGTTTTGCCCCGTCTGCCAACGCGCCATCGAACGAATGATTCTTTATTATTCAAAATGAACTACTTAGACATCATTATCGCCATTGTGCTCTTCATCTTCGGTTGGTGGGGCTGGAAAAAGGGTCTAATTCTTGAGGTGGTCACCCTTTTGGCCTTTGCCTTGGGCATCTACGGTGCCATGCACTTTTCCGATTTTACGGCGGCACACCTGCAAGAAGTCATGGAAATTAATCCTAAATACCTCAATACCATCGCTTTCGTGCTGACGTTTGTCTTGCTCGTCATTTTGGTCAATATCATCGGGAAGTTGGTCACCAAGGCGGTGAAGGCGATGAATTTGGGCTTCTTCAACAAATTGGGAGGTTTTGTCTTCGGCGCGGCCAAAGGACTGCTGCTTTGCAGTACTTTTGTATTGGTGCTCAATAATTTGCAGTTTCTTGGACTGGTCAAGGAGGAGGTGAAGAAAGAGTCGTATTTGTATCCTTATGTGGAAAAGACGGTGCCTTATCTTTACAAGGGCTTCGATTTGGTCAGGGATTATGCCAAGGAGGTTTTGCCCAACGAAGAGGAACAAGACGAGACACTTGCAACGCCTTCCGAATTGGTGTAAACAAATAGAGACGCAATTGTAGCGTCTCTACTTTTCCGTGTCAATCCGTGTTCCAAAATACGATCCGTTTTATCAAATCACGCCGCGTTCGAGTAGCGTCATGATGGTTTCAATCTCGTCGTCTTCGGGATTGTTGTGTGGGTCGTATTCCGTTTTGAGGTTATAGCCCCACAGTCGCGCGAAACCTTGGTAGAAGAAGGCACGCACCTTGCCGCGCAGCTCTCTGACCACTTGGTAGGTGGTGTTGCCCGTCTCGCGGTCGATGAGGCGGACAAGGATCAAGCCTTGTGTGATGGTCAGGTTTTTCAGCTCTTCAGTATATTGGTCGGTGATTACCTTTTCGGCTTGCTTCATCAGGCGGTTGCGCTCGGTTTTGTCGTTGATGTTAGCCAATATCGAGTCGTATTCCTGCATTTTTGCTCCGGCAAGTTTCGCATAAGGATAGACCTTTTTCACGTTGTTGGCCAGCCGACGGCCTTTATTGGTCTCGGTGATTTGCAAGTAGCGTTGCATCAAATCGATGTCGACTTCAGGCAGGTAGACCAACAGCGTGGTGTCGCCGTTCTCTTCGATGCGGCCATAGACGACGGTGCCTTTTACGGGTTCGGTAGGCGACGTGAAGTCGACCACTGCCGATTTGGGCTGTTCCGTAGGCTTCTTGACGGTCATGACCTTCTTGCCATTGGGCTTGGAAATCATTTGGGCGTATCCGCCGAGGCTCATCAAGGCCACCAATGCGATTAAGGCTATTCTCTTCATCGTTTTGTCTCCTATCTTTTTAGTTTAACGTCTTCCATAATGCAAGTATTGTGCCAAAACAAAAAAGCACCGGGCAAAACCCGATGCTTTTCTTTCATCTTTCTGATATTCAGTCGCCCACATGCAGTTTTTGCAAGCCCGATTTCTCAAGTTTTTGCTCGGCATAGGCGCGGTCGATGACCAATTCGGTGGCCTCGATTTGCGAGGGCATCTCAAACATGGCGTCGTTGAGGATGGCTTCCATGATGCTTCTCAGTCCGCGTGCGCCCACCTTGAACTCGATGGCTTTCTCCACGATGAAGTCCAAGACTTCGTCTTTGATGACAAGGTGTATCTTGTCCATGGCGAAGAGTTTCGTGAACTGTTTCACCAAGGCGTTTTTAGGCTCGGTGAGGATGCGTTTCAGCGCGTCTTTGTCCAAGGGGTTGAGGTGGGTGATGACGGGCAGACGTCCGACAATTTCAGGGATGAGACCGTATTTCTTGAGGTCGGCAGGCGAGAGGTATTGCAGCATGTTGTCCTTGTCGATGGCTTCGTTGCCTCCGGCGCCGTAGCCAATCACGTTGGTGCGTTTGCGGGCTGCTATGAGGCGTTCGATGCCGTCGAAGGCACCGCCGGCGATGAAGAGGATGTCCTTCGTGTTGACGGCAATCATCTTCTGCTCGGGGTGTTTGCGTCCGCCTTGTGGCGGTACATTGACGACCGAGCCTTCAAGCAGCTTCAGCATGGCTTGTTGCACGCCTTCGCCGCTCACGTCGCGGGTGATGCTGGGGTTGTCGCTCTTGCGCGCAATCTTGTCGATTTCGTCGATGAA
>DGXB01000116.1:25339-30262 GCA_002396205.1 Bacteroidales bacterium UBA4243 | reverse complement strand
ACACACACATTCTTATCGCCCATCACCTCTATAAATTTGCGCGCAGGCGCGGGCGACAATTTACGACTTTTTCCGGCAAATTGTTCAGGGCGATTGTTTCATCGCCTCAGAATGTTATCGACCGCCGTCAATGGCTCCAACCGATGCGCGGGGAGGCTGTCGGAGACCTCGGACGGTGCAAAGCGATGCAGGGTTTGGGTCTTCGGAATCCCCCTGACCCCCTTTTTAAAGGGGGAAGCGCAAAGCGACGCGGAACTTGGGTCTTTCCCCCCCTGGCTCCCTCTTAAAAGGGGGACGACGCGAAGCGGCACAGAACTTGGGTCCGATAGGCTCGTGTCCGGCAGGCCCGCGTCCGGTAGGTGTCCCCCTCTTGAGGGGGTGCCCGAAGGGCGGGGGAGTCAAAAAGCACCCCGGCAGGCCGTCCCGCAGTCTCGCGTCCCGCAGTCCAATTAATCTTTGAATCACTAAATCACCAATTTATTAAAACTTAAAACATCAATTTTTTATTTCAAACAAATGAAACAAACTAATCCGAAAACCTATGAAGCTCCCAAGGCGGAGGTCATAGAGATTGAATCGCAAGGCGTGCTTTGCGGCTCAGGCGGCGGAGAATCAACCCAAGGCGGCTACAACCTCTCAAACGAATCATTTGGATGATGGCAGCTCGTCAAGTAAAACCTAAGTACAACGATTAAAACCAGTAAAAATGAAGAAACTTAGCACAATCATCATCGCTGCGGCCCTGCTTTTGGGCATGGCCCAGTGCAAGAAACAGGAAACGCCCGCAAGCGAGGGCAATGTCGTAAGGATTACGCTGAACGTTGGCGGCAACGACAACGGCTCAAGGGTGATAGTCACCCCTCCTGCTGTCGAATTTCAAAACGGCAACCAAATTGTGGTGGCCAGCAACGGCGCAGTGGTCGGCACGCTGACCAAAGAAGGCGAATACTTCACTGGCGCCATCACCGACGCCACGAAAGGCCAACCCCTCTATTTCTATTTCCTCGGCAACAAGCAAGGAACGGTTGCCAACGGCACCACCACCTGCACCGTGAACATCAGCGACCAAACGACCGAAGCCGGTTTGCCCGTGATTTCGATGGGAGCATCCACGGCGAATTATTCCTCGGAAGTTACTTCCTACGAATCCCGCCTCAAAAACAGGGCTTCGCTGCAGAAGTTCGTCGTGACCACGACTTCCACTGAAGCCATTTCATCACGGGAATGAACAACACCGTGACGGTTGATTTTGATTCTTCAAAAGCGGCAAACGATGCCGTGAGCGTGAACAACGGCATCACCTACGGCCAAGCCGATGGTGGCCTGATCAAGATGCCCGCTGGCGTGGACAACGTCACTTGGGCCATCGTGCTTCCGCAAGTCGCATTGGAGGCTGGAACGGCAGGCTCGGCCTACACCGCCGACAACGCTTGCACAGGCATCCGCCCCGCGATTCATGAAATTGAACGCAACAAATTCTACGAAGATGCGATAGAATTGGTGCTGAATGCTGCCCCCACCGCCCCCGCAGGCGCCATCAACGGCTTGTTCTCGGTGAGTGACACGAAGCAAGTGTACTTCTCCCAAGGCAACCTGCAATACATTGGCAGTGTGGCCACTTGGAAGTTCGCCGACAACCAATGGGACTGCCTTGGTAACAACGGACAAGGCAGCGCCAGCGAGACCGCTGACCGCGACCTCTTCGGCTGGGGCACAAGCGGCCACGAGCACGGCGCCACATGCTGGCGACCTTGGAGCACCAGCAACGATAACAGCCAATACAATCCCTATAACAGCACCAGCACCAACCTCTACGACGGCGACGGCGATGCTAAAGGCAAGGCCGACTGGGGCTACAACGCAATAAGCAACGGCGGCAACACGGAGAACATCGGCTGGCACACGCTGACCCAATCTGAGTGGGAACATGTCATCAACGGCCGCCAAACCGAAAGTGGCATTCGCTATGCCAAGGCTACGGTGAACGGCGTGTGCGGCGTCATCCTGTTGCCCGACAACTGGAAAGCCGAGACCTATACACTGAACAACTATAACACTCAAGGCGCTGGCTTTTCCAGCAATACCATCACCAACGTCGATGAATGGACGAACATACTTGAGGCCAACGGTGCGGTCTTCCTTCCCACCACTGGCTACCGCGAGAAAGATAATTATGGTATCTATATCGATGATGTGGAGACGAGTGGCTATTACTGGACAGCTTCACGCGAAAACGATAACGATGCGCGTAACGTTTTTGTCACTTCTAGGTATGTAAAATCTACGGGTTCCTACGGTCGTCATATAGGTTATTCCGTTCGCCTCGTTATTCCTGCCGAGTAATGCGACCCTCGTTCCTTGCGGATAAGCCAATCGCGAGGATAGGGAGGCGAAATTTGCGGTTCGCAAGCGTCCCGCTTGCCATTCGCAATTCCCGCATGAGAATCGTAGAGACGTGCCATGGCGCGTCTCTACGTGTTTTTCGGGAGCCGGTGGCGCAAGCTGCCGGCTTTTTCCCTACCTTTGCCACCATTATGACAGACCGCATCCACAAGCCACTCATCCACTACGTAGAGCAGGAAATCCTGCCCCGCTACGACCATTTCGATGCCGCCCACCGCCGCAACCATGCCGAGGAAGTCATCGAGCGCAGCTTAGCCCTGGCTGGGCACTACGCCGTCAATATTAATATGGTGTACGCCATCGCCGCCTACCACGACACGGGCCTCAGCGAAGGCCGCGACGTACACCACCTCGCCTCGGGCCGCATCATCCGCAACGACAAGAAGCTGCGCCAGTGGTTCAGCGAAGGCCAAATCGAGACCATGGCGCAGGCCGCCGAGGACCATCGCGCCTCTTCGGGCCGCGAGCCGCGCTCCATCTACGGCAAAATCGTGGCCGAAGCCGACCGCCTCATCCTGCCCGAGAAGGTCATCAGCCGCACCATACAATACACCCGCGACCACTTCCCCGACTACGACAAGGAGCAGCAATACCAACGCTTCCGCGAGCATCTGTTGGAGAAATATTCCGACACGGGCTACCTCAAATTGTGGCTGCCCGAGTCGGACAACGCGCCCCGTTTGGAAGAGCTGCGCCGCATCATCCGCGACGAAAAGGCTCTAAGGACGGCCTTCGAAGAAAGCTTCAGCAAAAATCTTGATTTATCGTAAATTGTTATTACCTTTGCAGCCGAAAACGCATTTGAAATGGAACCATACGATTATCCAAAAAACGAGCCCACCATAGCTTCGGAGCCTCAACTATCATACGGTAGTGTTCAAACAACACCACTAATTCACTACAAGTCCCACGAAGAACTACCAGAAGGGTACATGACGCTTAACCAATTTGGAGAACTTTTTCACCAAAAACTTGACGCTTGCTATGAAGAATTACGAGGTAATTGTAAGCGATAAGGCCCTTGCCGATTTGGATGAAGTAGCCAAATTCATTGCCTCGATTCACCGTCCTGAGAGCGGTCACAACTTTGTAAATCGCATTTTAGGAACGTTAGCTTCGCTTTCGTATACTGCCGACATCTTCCGATACAGCCCCTTCACTTTTGCCAAAAGGATTCACCCAAAAGCTAAAACCATCAATATCATCAATCATAGATGGACGGTCGTTTTCCATATTGAAAAGAACTTTGTAATGATCGACAGAATTGTTCCTTCCAAACAAATTGCATAAAACTTTGACGACATCGTCATGGAACAAGATATTTTGTATTTTTGCACCCCATAAAAACCCCTAAAAATGAAAAAAGCATTTATTACCATCATGTTCCTCTGCGTGGCTGGCTTGGCCATGGCCCAAGAGGAAAACGAAACCAAGTTCAAGATGGCGATTGGCGACACTGTAGTTTGGAAGCCATTCGACAATTGTGGCATGATGAACTACAACCGCAGCGGCGGCAAAATCATCGAATTCAAGCTCATTGGCAAATTCTTCGACCAGGTCCAAATCATTGCCACCAAAGAAGGCAAATGCAGCCTGAAAGCCACATGCCAAGAGAACGGCAATGAGGCAGTGGCCTCAATCACCATCTTCGACCCGAACAATGCTCCCGTCGTGGCCGAAAAACCCGTGAAGCCCGCCACCCTGCCCTTCACCAGCACCTACACGTTCAACCCGCCCGCCGACAACTACTTCATCACCATAAACGACATGGGCAGCGGATTCAACGAGACTTACATGAAGCACGGCGACGACGAGGCCTTCAACGACGGCCAAGGCGTTGACCGCTTCTGGAACGTCAAGACCGGCAAGAACTGGTACTACCGTCCCGACGCACAAGGCTGGACCGACGACGTCGACTGGGAATTTGAGCCTTTTGGCACAAGTTTCCCCATCCTCAACAGCTTCGCCACCGAGGTGAACAAGGACAACCTGTCCAACTACTATGTCGGCAACGAAACGCTCACTGTCGGCGGCGCAGACAAACCCATGGACATCGAGTGCTGGAAGTTCTTTGTCGACTTCGAGGACGGCACCGTCATCCAATACTGGGTGGACCCCGCCAACGGCTGCACGCTGAAGCGCCAAATCAACGCCGACCCCGCCAAGATTGTCACCGTCTACGACCTCAAGTACACCCGCCTCTACTTCGGCCCCAGCTTCAAGAAAGGACTGCATGACACGAGGAGGTGAGTTGAGAGTTGAGAGTGCTTATGGCTTATGGCTTAAAGCCAACAGCCAATAGCGAGAAATCATCGAATCTTAAATCCTTAAATATTAAATCTTAAATCCAACACAATGGAAAACATCGAATTAAAGAAAACCCCTTACAACCAAATCCATCACGACTTAGGTGCCAAGATGGCTGAATTTGCTGGCTATGACATGCCTATCCAATACACCGGCCTCGTCGAAGAGCACAACAACGTCCGCAACAACGTCGGCGTGTTCGACGTGAGCCAC